>NZ_JBAHWD010000003.1:0-496880 GCF_037044575.1 Nonomuraea sp. LPB2021202275-12-8
TGCCTGGCGAGGGATCAGCGATGTCAGCGCGCCAACCGCGACCAGATCCGTCAACCGCCCCGAACCGCCCGCATCACCCAACAAGATCACCAAGCGACGCTACCAGCAAGATCGCTATCTAAACGGCATTGGGGCTGGTCACAGGGGGCACGGGGCGGCGAACACAAAACGGAGGGGGATGACGAATCGTTGCGGTGGTGCTGGACGCATGGGGCAAGATCACCAAAGGGGGGCATTACGATCATGGGAATGGGGAGGGGCTTGCCCCTCCCCCGTGAATACCCCTCCCGGCCCCCCTTTGGAGATCTTGGAGGGGTCCCCATGCGTTCGGCTCCGAAACGATTCGGCACCCCCCGGCACCTGCACCTGGTACTAGGCCGTCGGCGGAAGCTCCTCACGCCAGGCGAAGCCGCTTTCGTTCCAGGCGTAGGTGTAGGTATGGCCTTCCTTGGCGACGCTGTCGGGATCGAGGTGGGGGTCTCCGCCTGCCCGATCCACGACTACAGCTCCGAAACGCACGCGTCCGACAGTGGTCGTCACGGGGACTTCCATCGCGATCTGCGCAAGTACTTCGGCCTCAACCCAGGTGCGGGCTGATTTCCAGTCCCGGAAGAGTCCGGGTGCTGAGATGGGGGGCCGGTTAAGGCCGGGCCAGACTTCGACTTTGGCTTCCCAGCCCATCGTCGGGGCGGGCTTCGTGATGCGGGCCATGGCTTGAGCCTTAGAGCCTGCTGACAATGGGATTTGGTCGCTGAGGACGATCGTGGAGGTCGCCGACGAGGGCTCGGGGTTTCCCGCCCGAGTTGGCCGGCCGCCTCTTCGAGCGCGTCTACCGCGTCGACCCGGCGCAGCTTTGCTTCCGGCGGCACGGGTCTCGGCCTGTCGATCGTGGCCGCGCTGGTGGAGGCACACGGCGGTACGATCAGGTCCGAGAGCGGGCCAGGCAAGGGTGCGCCCTTCTGCGTGACACTCCCGGCCGATACCGTCGGGTGAATGAGGCGATTACTGATCTCGGTCGGGCTGGTCGCCGCCGTCGCCGCCGTCGCCGCTGTCGTCAGTTGGCTGATCTGGCCGTTGCACTTCGTTCTGGGACCGTACGGCGCCGCCGTACCGGCGGAGCGTGCGGAGTACAGGTACGTCGAGCCGCATAACGACGGGTACGACGACCGGCAGGGTGAGGTCGCCTTCGGCGAGCTCACCGTGAGCGCGATCAGGCCCGGCGACCTGTCGGCGCGGCGCGCCGACGGGAGCATCTACTGGAAGTACCACCGGCTGCTGCCGCCGGAGATGCCGTCGTGGGCGGCCGTGAGCGAGCGTCTGGTCGTCGTGGTGTGGTGCGACGACTGGATGGTGGCCTTCGACGTTCCCGCCGGTGAGATGGTCTGGAGCGCCAAGCTGCCACCCGGGCCGAAGGATGCATACTGCGTGGGCGGAGTCGATGACCAGAAATTCCACCTTTGGGGCGTGTACACCGACCCCGCGGGGCAGATCTTCGAGGTGAGCCGTTTTCGGCAGCGCGTCAGGATCGACGTAGCCACCGGGCGGGTCCTCGGCTACGGACCCATACTTAAGCCTTTGTCAGCAGGCTCTTAGAGGAGATGGTCAAGGCCACCGGCCTTGACGTAGGCGATGTGGGCGGCGATCTCGTCATGGCGGTAGATGAGGACAGGCCCCATGGGGTAGCGGCTGTTCCTGATGCCGATGGTGGCGTGAGGTAGCTCCGCCACCTCGACACAAGGAACGAGGTCAGGGCGATAGGTGGTCGGGATCCACTCCGCGTCGGGGAAGTCGGTGGCGTGGGTGCCGTTGTGTTGGAGCATGGCTTGTTGGACTAGGACGAGCATCATTTTTCCTTCTGGTTATAGATGGCTATATACAGCCATGGCCATATCCGGTTGGGGGCGGTAGGTAGGGGCTGCCTATGGTCAGACGGTGATTGATAGGCAGGTGGGCGTCCCGTTCTGGAAGACCATTCGGGACGAGGTTCGGCGGCGCATCGCCACTGGCGAGTACGGCCCAACGACCTTGATCGTTGAAAGTCGGCTGGCGGACGAGTTCGCGACCACACGGATAACCGTGAGGAAGGCGATGGCGTCCCTCAGGGAAGAGGGCCTGATCGCCACCGAAGTAGGGGTCGGTTCGCGCGTCATTGCGTCTGCCTCTGAGGAGTCGTAGGTCATGAGAGAGGTAGAGACCGCGCTTTTCGAGGGAGCCACATCGGGAAGGGCTGCGCCCCCTTCGCCGAAGGTCTGCGACCTCGAAAAGCGCGGCGTCGCGGGAGTCCCGTTAGGACTCGGTCGCGTCGGAGAGGTAGTGAACCTCAAACCAGAGACAGCCCTGCGACCCATACCGGTCGTAGCCCCACTTCGAGGCGATGGTGTCGATCAGGAAGATGCCTCGGCCGGACTCAAGCAAGCAGTCGTCGGGGCTCGGGATGAGTTGTGGCACGCCATCGGCTCCGTCGTCGATGACCTCAACGCGGACGCGGGGGTGGTCGTCGATGACCACAAACGCGAAAGTGGCGCGTTTGGAGCGGGTGTGCTGGATCGCGTTCGTTACCGCCTCGCTGACCAGCAAGATCACGTCTGGGGCAGCGGGGTGGTTGGGGCCGAGTGTGTTGGCGGCAAGGTTGCGCGCTTTCTCGACAGACTGGGGCGTGCCTGGGAGCCGGGTGTAGTTGCTCACTGTCACATTCACGGCTTGCCCTTCCTGGGACCGGGGTGTGACGCCGTTGGTATGCGGAGACGGAGGCCCACCCGACAGAGGGCTGTCATGATGGGCGGTCAGGCTTCGATGGTGCCGCACTCGCGCGAGAATGTAAACATGTGCGGACTGCACTTGTGCAGGATTCCGGCGAATCGAGGCTGAGAAACATGACACCCAGAGGGGAAGACGTGCCAAGCAGGACGAGCCCCACCGTCCGTCGCCGGATCTTGGCCGGGCAGCTCAAAGCCCTACGGACCGCAAAGGGGATCAATCGCAAGCAGGCGGCGGATCAACTAGGCGTTGCCGAGACGACGATCACCCGCATTGAGAACACCACGGCCAAGGCGTCGGTCGGGGACGTTATGGCGCTGCTGGAACTGTACGAGGTTGACAACGAAGAGGACCGCGAGTCTCTGATCAGGCTGGCGCGAGATGCCAACAAGCGAGATTGGTACCAGAAGCACAAGTCAGTCATCCTGCCTCAGTTCGAGACATACTTTGCTCTCGAAGGGGAGGCGGAGGAGCTGCGCAGCTTCGAGCTGGGCTTGGTGCCGGGTCTCCTCCAGACCGGGGACTACTACCGGGCGTATCTGACTACGCCGCCGATGGCCTTCCCTGAGTCCAGTATCGAAAAGATGGTGGAGTTTCGACTCGCACGCCAGGAGAGGATGATCGACGCGGCCGGTCCCCGCCTGTCGGTGATCGTGGATGAGGCAGTCGTACGTCGTGCGGTCGGCGGTCCTGAGGTGATGCGCGCACAGCTTGCCCACCTTCGGCAGATGAGTGAACGAGAGAAGATCACCGTTCAGGTGTATCCGTTCAGCTCGGGCGCTGCTCAGGCCTTGGATGGTAGCTTCACGATCTTGACGTTCCCGGAGTCATCACACGCGGACGTGGTCTATCTGGAGTCGCAGACAGATGGGCGGTATTTGGAAGCCGACGATGTTGTGAACAGGTATAACCTGCTATTCAACCAGCTTCGAGAGAACGCCTTGTCCACCGAGGAGAGCGCGGCTCTGCTCGCCGAGACGGAGAAAGACATCCGATGATCATCATGAATCAGGGCGTGGCTGTGATCGTCCCTGACGATGCTGAATGGCGGCGCTACACGAACGGCGGAGGGAACTGTGTCGATGTGACGTCTGTGACGCTACCAGCCGATCACCCGAAGCATGGGCAGGGCCGGGCGGTGGCCCTTAGAGATAGTGAAGATCCGGGAGGGCCTGTGCTGGTTTTCGTTGGGCCGGAGCTTAGATCTTTTGCGGCCGGTCTCGACAACGGTACGTTTGACGATCTCGTTTGACTTGAGTTGCGATAGCCCTGGCCGGCCATCGGCGCGCTACGCCTGAGCGGCGTGACCACCTGGCCCAAGCCATCCGACACCTCCCCAGAGACGCCACCCGCACCCTGACCGTCCTCGGGCTCACATGATCAACTGGCTTTGCCGGAGCCGTGGAATATGCTGCGACCAAATCCGCCAGTCAGGTAGCCAAATGCCACCGTCCGAAACGTCATGCGTGCTCCCCGACCAGATGAATTGATCCGTACCGAGCGTTGCGTGGACAGCTTCATTACCGCTCCTGAAGAGAGTTGGGCCGTCGTGGGGTGGCCATCAAAAGGTTGATTGTTGCTGGCTCGGAGACGGTCGCGCGATGATGAACCTGGGCGGTCTCCCGCGTGCTCTTCCCATGAGGGCACTGCCGTCCACAGTTTCGCTGTGCCCTGATCCGTGGGCAGATTCACCTGATTCCGATCAGCCAATCGGGGTATAGTCTGCTCCAAGCCAATGATTGACGTGGAGCCTCCATGCCTCATTCGTTCGAGCAGACGCCTCTTTGGCAAAGGTCGCTCGCGCCGTACGATAAAGATCCACATGAGGATGAGCGAGCGAGGCTGCGTGCTGCCTATTTTCAGCTAAGGGAAACAGTTGAGCCGTTGGCGACATCAATTGCTCACTCGTTGCCAATGTTCACCGAACACGGAATGGCGCATGCAGAAGCGCTGTGGGAGATGGCCTCCCTAATTTGTGGTGAACAAGTTTCCATCAATCCGGCCGAGGCTTTCGTTCTGGGTGGCGCATTCCTCCTACACGATCTCGGCATGGGATTGGCCTCGTACTCAGTAGCTGGGGTCGATCTGAAAGAAGATCCTAAATACGAAGACCTCCTGGCAGGGGCGAAAAATCGGCTGCGTAACCTGGAGATGGCCGCCAACGAGGAACTGCTGGTCAAGGAGGCACACGAGGAAGTGGTCGTAGAGTTGCTTCGCCTACGCCATGCCAAACAAGCGGAGAGGCTGGTGGGCCAGGTTTTCTACACCTCTTCGGGTGAGCCGTTTTATCTGCTACAGGATGTCGAACTTCGGCAGTTTTTCGGACCGCAGATCGGCCGTATCGCTCATAGCCACTGGTGGGCGGTGTCTGGGCTGCAGAGACTAGCCCAACGGCAGGGCTCATGCCCGTTGCTTCCGCCGATGTGGGATGTTGACCCCCTGAAATTGGCCTGCATGCTACGGCTGGCGGATGCAGCACATATCGATTATCGCAGGGCCCCGATGTTGCTGCATGCCTTCAGGCGGCCGACCGGAACTTCCCGCGATCATTGGTTCTTCCAAGAGCGCCTGTTCAGACCACGAGCGGTGGGCGACCGGCTGGAGTACACCGCTTCGACCCCTTTCAGCCGTGACGAGGCCGAGGCGTGGTGGCTTGCCTACGAAACCATCCAACTCATCAACGATGAGCTCCGTCACGTAGACGCTCTTCTGGCCGACAGCGGCCGGGAGCGTTTCCAAGTCAGGTCCGTTGTGGGCGCCGACTCGCCCGAGCGGCTGGCCAAGTCCATCCCCACGGATGGCTGGAAACCTCTGGATGCGCGACTCCGCGTCACCGATACGGTGCAGGTGATTTCGAACATCGGTGGTCGTGATATGTACGGTGACCGTCCCGATATCGCGATCAGGGAACTGGTTGCGAACGCCGCGGACGCGACCAAAGCTCGTGCTGCTTACGAGAGCTCGAACTCCCTGCCACCTGTGACGATCACTCTAGAGCAGTGCGGTGATGACTGGTGGCTAGAGGTAGCCGATCAGGGGATTGGGATGCGTCCCGAGACCATGGTGGCGGCCCTGACCGACTTCGGACGATCGCACTGGCGTTCCGCCGCGGCCATAGAGGAATTTCCTGGACTTCAGGCCAAGGGCTTCTCGCCTACGGGAAAGTTCGGTATCGGCTTCTTCGCGGTCTTCATGGCCGCTGATGAGGTGCAGGTCCGGAGCCTGGCTATGGGTGAGGCGGCACGATCTACCCATGTACTGGAGTTCCGGCGAGGACTATCAGGCGGCCGACCGCTGATAAGAGAGGCAGAGTTTGAAGAGTGCCTGAGAGGGTCGGGTACTGTAGTCCGAGCCCGACTGAGGCGCGATCCGTGCACTGCCAAGGGAATCTTCCATAGGACTAGTAAGCGCGTCAGCTACACAGAACTGCTGCACAGTTTGATCAACAGAATGTGCGCATTGTCCGAGGTGGATATCGCAGTTAAGGGTCCTTCAGATCAAAAACCAAAGTGCATAATTGCAGCTAATGACTGGATCGATATTCCGGCCACTGAGCTTTTCAAGAGGCTCTACTGGCATGGCGATATGGACTATATTCTTCGGCTCGGCTACGAGCAGCGCGAGAAGCTCTTCATCGATCACGAGACACGCGTACTAGACGATGATGGAAACACAATTGGTAGGGCGATGCTGCTCTCCGGCAGGGAAGTGCTGGGATCAGACGATCTTTGGTACGGAAATTACACGGGGAAGGTCTACGTAGGAGGTTTGGAGTCGTCCCCATTTTCTTATACTATGGGAGCATTTAAGGGGTTCCCTATGACCGCAGATCGGCTCAAGTCTTTTCCGGTGAGTCTCCCTGAGAATTTGCAGGCATGGGCCCGTTCGCAGGTCGATGTAGCATGTTCAAGTCCGTGGTCAACCCCAACGCACCAATGGATCATGTCCGACTTCGTCGGAGGTCTAGGTGTTGCCCCCGAGGCTCTGCCATGTGCGTATTCGGCAAAGAAGGCTCTCAACAGAGACGATCTCGTTGAGTGGCTGAGGGACAAATCCGAAGTGCTGCTGATCTCGTATGGCAGCCTTGTGGATTTTGACACACGGTTGAGCCCAGGCCAATACGTCCGAAACTTCTTCACGCATGATGGCCGGGAGGTCCGACTTCCACCTCATGGACTGGTCGTGGAACTGTATCCGATTTGGGTATTTCCAGAAGAGGTCGTGCCCAGGCCTCGTGATGAGCGATTCTCGGAGGCCGCGGAAGACGACGAGTGGAGCCCTTGCGTCTGGTGGTGTGAAAATGGCAACTACGGATCACCGGGTGTGGTGGTCAGAAGCATCGCCGAGGAATGGAATGTCGATGTCGCCGATGTGGTTAGGTGCATGGAATCGCTCGACAGTAGCGAGGAACACGACAATCGCCTCGAACTTGCGTGCACAAGTGGGCCGGCCGCTCGTGTCACCGCATTCCGCGTCAGCCGTTCTAGGGTGGAAGCGACACGCCTGTGAGGTTTAGCTATCGGCGATGGAAGAAGGAGCAGTCCGTCGCCTTACCGGCGGGGACACCGGAAATAGTGGTCGAGCGCTATAAGTACATTCTGCAACAGATTCATACTATCAATGAGAACGTTTACCGTTTTTTGGCTATCTATCAAACATCAGCCGTCGCGATAGCGAGTGCTGGGCTCGCGCTGTTTGTCGGTTACCGCAGCTGGCGGATCGACCCGGCCACCGCCAGATCAGGTCTGCTCGCTCTGATGTGGCTGGAGACTGTAGTTGCCGCATTCACTATCATGCTTATCACCATTGGAATAGTCTCCTGGCTCGACTATCGCAGAGAGGAATGCGAGCTGACTGACGAGTTTGTTCGCCAGGGTTTCCGCAAGCTGCCGCAGACGACCGCGTTCATCAGATGGTATGAAACCTACATTCTGCTCTTCATTATCTGCTCTACTATCTTCATGTGGGTTAGCACGCTTATTATCCTGCTTCCGGGAATGACATGACCGTTCCCGGACGCGATCACAGGGATGTGCTGCGCGCAACGAGCGTGAAGCATGGGAGTTTCCTGGGGGCATAGTTGTCTGGGGCGAAATCCTGTATGAAGCGGTGCCGTACCTGTCGGCGGCGACCATTCATGAAATCGTCGCCGTAATGTCCAGCCTCTATATGGCGGCGATGCGGGACGATCCGCCGCTGGTGGCAAAAGCTGAAGCTGGCGCGCAACGAGGCGCCGCCGATCGCGTTTCACGAGCCGTCCGAGGCGGGCCCGCCGCTGCGGCCACTGCCAGGACCGAAGCCAGCGCGTGTCGGATCCCGCGTCGGTCGCGTGGATCGGGAATCTGCCGAAGGTGATCTAGCAGGCTGGCGTACTCGGCGACGACGATGGGCATGGATTCGCAGGTCGTTTCGGTGAGTTGGTTCAGGACAGGGTTGATCGGCAATGATGAGGGGGCAGGCACGGCCTTCTCTGATCATTTGGTGTAGAGAACCTCATGATCTCGAAGATCGTGCCTGCTTGCTTACTGGCTGGCCTCGCGTCCGTCACCCCGCGAACGGACATCATCCTTCAACGCCACTATGCGGAGGCCCTGCCCGCCCTCCCTTGCCAGAGGACGGGGCTCCTGTCACCGCGCTGGGCCACCAGCGCTGATTTGAACCGTGATCGCGAAGTGTCACTGGAGAGAGCTAGCAGCTAGCGCACGCGGGCGCAGGGGGCGGCGATGTAGCCAGTGGTGCTACCAGTGATGGTCCTGACGCCGCTACGGACGGTCCACCAGTTGCGGCCGGACAAGCCGCACTTGTTCGCGTAACTGTTGGCACCGCCCCCCGGAAGAAGCCGCAGGCAGTGACCGTCTGCCCGCGGCGGACGGCTCGTAAGACGAGGCCATTGGTGAAGGGGAAGTCCCGGATCGCGACCGTGCCCCCCGTGATGACGAGAGTCTGGCACGCGGCTGTCTCCTTGGCCTGGAACCGGAGGGGAGCCGTCTGAGCAGTCGCCGGAGCGGCAGTCACGACGGCCATCGCGATAAAGCTGTTTGCGGCGAGAGCGGCGAGGCTGAGGGTCAGAGTGCGAGTGCGGGACATGGATGGTCTCCTTGGTGTTGGAGGGAGTTGATCTGTCTCAAGCCGTACGGGCAAAAAGGGGGTAAGGGTTCAATCGGCGGAAATCTCTTTGAGGGAATCTTTTGGCGATAGCTGGTTATAGACAGCTATATTCAGCAGGCGGATAGAGGTGTCAGAGGAGAAAGCGAAAACGGACAGAGTAGCCGTGGCCTGCCGAATGCCGAAGGCACCCGGAGGGCGAGTGACACGAGTTCAGCCGGCGACGGCTACGGCTGCTGATCAGGACATATGAGTTGAGGGCTGGAGTAAGCCGCTGTCAGCGCGGGACCGGCCTCCAGGCCGCATGCCCGCGCTGGCAGGGCGGCGCGTAGCGCCGCCCTTGAACAAGCTCGGCGAATCATCGCGGCCGTTCCGACGCTGCGTTACTACCAGTGCAATGAGCACTGGGGGCCGATGCTGTTCGCGTTCTTCTACGTCATGCTTCTCGGTGGGCTTCGTCCCTCTGAGGTCTTGGCCTTGACGATCGACGGCTGCGAACTGCCCGCGCATGGCTGGGGCAGGCTGACGCTGACCGGGGCGGCTCCTGACGTCGGGTCCCTGTGGACGGACAGCGGGGAACGGCACGAACAGAAGGGGCTCAAGCATCGCGCGACGTCGGCGGTTCGGATCGTGCCGATACCGCCAGAGCTGGTAGCGATCCTGCGGGCCTACCTGCAAGAGTTCGCCCTGCTGCTGACGGCAGGCTGTTCCACAACGGGCCGGATGAGGGGTACTTCCGTGCCAGGCACTACCGGGACACCTGGCAGCGTGCCCGGAAAGCCGCTCTGACGGACGCTGAACGCGCCTTGAACGTCGCGCGTAGGCCGTACGACCTGCGCCATTTCAACGCCTCCATGCTCATCCTGGCGGGCGTAGACATGGCTCAGGTCGCGCGTAGGCTGGGGCCACTCCGTTCAAACGCTCATGGCTGTGTACGTCCACTGGATCGACACGGGCCAAGATGCGGCGAACGCAAAGATAGATGCCACGCTAGCTGTGCAAAGCCGTGCGGCAAGTCGCTTGACCAGCGAAAACGCATCTCACGGGCCAGTCACGGGCCAACGAGCCAAAGCGACTCGGTAGCGGCGTAACGTGGCAGGTCAACCCCCTGATCAGCATGAGGCCGTTGGACTCCCTGGAGGCCGGCAACCCCGTGCGGGGGGTGGCTCGACCAGGCTGGCCGTAAAGGACGGAGCCGTAAAGGACGGAGCTGAGGGGCGTGGGCTTCCTCCAGCCCCCGCGCCGGCAACTCAGAGCCGTGCTGGTTGGAGCTACTTTCACCGCGCGAGCAGCGGGAGCGCCGGGAAGGTGTGGTCCTGCCACAGCAGCCGCGAGGTCTCTTCCGGGTAGGCGGTGACCATCGACGGCGTGTCGAAGAGCTGCGCGAGGCGGTGGTCGGCGTCGTAAGGCGGCCAGCCCGGGTCGCCGTGAGCGGCGAACGCCGTCCACGCCCCGCGGATCTGCGCGGACAACTCCTCCGCCGCCGGGGAGGGCGGGTCGCCGATCAGCATGGCGGGCCGTCCGCTGCTCAGGTTGCCGAAGACGAGCGGCACGTCCAGGCCGTGGCAGGCGCCGAGGCCACCGCCCAATCCCGGGGCGGACCAGGTCAGTTCGTAGAGGTGGGCCTGGCCGCCCCCGGCGATCTGCGCGTCGGCGAGGTGGAGGCTCGGCATGCGGAACAACCAGTCCGCGTTGACCAGCTCGTACAGCTCCTCATCGGCCGCGGCCGGGAATGCCTCCCGGTACCGGCGTGCACCGTCCGGTCCGGGGGCGAGCATGTGCAGAGCGGTCTCGGTCTGCACATGCGTGACCTGGCCGAGCACGCCGTCGATCAGGCTGAACAACCGGTGCTCGTCCCGAGTGTGCCCGACGAGAAGTCCGACGTCCCGGGCGGCGCCGTCAGCCAGCGCCTGCCAAGGGGTCGCCGGCAGGACGTCACCGTCGACAACCGGTGCGAACGGGATCGGCCGGTGTGTGATCTGCCCCCAGCGCTCCCGCCACTGGACCATAGCGGCGAAGATCGCGTCGCCCGCGGCGGGCAGCCGGGCCGGGGTCACCGCCGACAGGCCGGACACCGTGGGCCGTACCCCCAGCTCGTCGGCGCAGGCGGCGGCGATGTCGGCGGCCAGCTCGGGGGAGAAGAACGTCCCCGGCACGCTCTGCGCGACCGCCCGGCGGAAGAGCCCGGCGGCGCGCGGCATGGCGAGCAGTGCGGCGACCGATCCACCACCCGCCGACTGCCCGAAGACCGTGACCCGGTCCGGGTCGCCGCCGAACACCCTGATGTTGTCCCGCACCCACTGCAAGGCCGCGACCTGGTCGAGTAGTCCCCGGTTGGCCGGGGCTCCGTCGATCTGCGCGAAACCCTCAATACCGAGACGGTAGTTGAGGGTCACGACCACGGTTCCGCTCCCGGCCAGGTGCCCGGCGTCGTATTCCGGGAGGCTGGAGTTGCCCATGGCGTAACCGCCGCCGGGGATCCACACCATCACCGGGAGTCCTGCCGCCGGATCCGGTTCCGGTGTCCAGACGTTGATCGTCAACCAGTCGTCACCGGCGGTGTCCTGGGACACCCCGAGCACGCCGGACTGCGGGGGCGGCGGGCCGTACGCGACCGCCGGGCGCACACCGTCCCAGCTGCGCGCCGGCTGCGGCGCGGCGAAACGGAGGGCGCCGACCGGCGGCTCGGCGAACGGGATGCCGCGGAAGACCGCCAGGCCCGCCTCCCGGCCGCCGCGGAGGACGCCGGCCGCCGTGCGGACTTCCGGCTCGGACTCGGACGGCTTGCTGGATGCGGTGACGGCCACTTTGGGTTTCCTCTCCGTTCCTGCTCGGCCGAGCATCCCAGTGCGCGCCATCTGCGGGCAAACCCTTTAGGGGCAGCCCACACGGGTCTGAAACCCACATTGAGTTGACCTTGACCGCTTTCCGGAAACGATCCCTCCGCGCGCCTCCCTCTGGTTTTCGCTTGATTCTGGACGCGCCCCGGCCGACGCGTCCCGGTCGACCGGCCACGGCCGCTTCGCCGTAAACCCTCAACCACCTGGCCTGGCGGGACCACCTGCCTGCAGCGGATATGACCTCGGGCCCTGCAGTGCCACCGGCTTGCCCGGGGGCACCACCTTGCCTGGCGCGGGCACCACCTGCCTGGAGCGGACACCGCCCTCGCCCGGGCGTCTGCCCGGGGGCGCCGCCCGCTCTCGAAGGATGAGGGCGAGTTCCTGGTGAGGGTGTGGCGCATGTCCGTCCGTACCGTCTGACCAGGGGTGCGTCGCCGGGAGGGGGGTTTGTCCTCACTGTGGGGATCAGTTCTGGTTGATGGGGTTGCGGGTATGCCTCGGTTTGTGGGGGTTGGAACGTTCCTGACCCGGTATGTGGGCGCGGCCACTGTGGCGGCGAGGGGATTGAGTGGAGGGGTGCGACAGGATTAGATGGTTTACAGGTAGGAAATAGAGAGCTTGGAGGTGGTGGCGTGAAGCAGGCGCTGGCGACCATCGTGAAGCCGCTGCCGGATGACCTGTTCGTCCGGCGGGACGGAAGTGCCGAGATGCGCTGGGAGGCCATGGCCGGGCAGGGTTACCACACCCCTAACGACCGGTTCTTCGTGCGCAACCACACCTCCACACCCCTGATCGACGCGGCCGGGTGGCAGCTGCAGGTGCACGGGGACGGGGTGCGGCGGCCGGTGGTGTTCGACTACGAGCGGCTGCTGGCGATGCCGTCGCGGACGATCGACGCCGCCATCGAGTGCGCCGGGAACGGGCGCCGGCTCTACGGGACACAGCAGGGCGACACGGCGCCGGGGACCCAGTGGGGGCTGGGTGCGATCGGCGTCGCGCGGTGGCGCGGCGTGCCGCTGCGGGATCTGCTGCGGGAGGCAGGGGTGCGCGGCGAGGCCGTGGACGTGGTGGCACGCGGGCTCGACGCGCCGTTCGAGGGGTACGGGCGGGTGCGCAGGCCGTTGCCCATCGGCAAGGCGATGGGCGACGTGCTCGTGGCCTACGAAATGAACGGCGAGCCGCTTCCGCCCGATCATGGATTTCCGGTGCGCCTGGTGGTGCCGGGATGGGTGGGAATCGCGTCCATCAAGTGGCTGGGCGAAATCGAGGTTTCCACCAGCCCCGCTTTCACGCCGTGGAACACCGTGTTCTACCGCGATGTCGCGGAGCAGCCCGTCAAGAGCGCTTTCGAGCTCGCCTGGAACGCCGGACTACCGGCGGGCGGACCGCACGTGCTGCGGGGCAGGTCGTGGTCGGGGCGCGGGCGGATCGTCCGGGTGGAGGTCAGCTTCGACGGCGGGGTCAGCTGGCACGAGGCGGAACACCGCGGGCAGCACCTGGTCAGCGCCTGGTTGCGGTGGCATGTCGGGTGGGTGCCGGAGCATCTGGGCGCGCACGTGCTCATGGCCCGGGCGACCGACGAGTTCGGCGACACGCAGCCGGCGGTTACGCGCCGGCATCCCTTCGGCTACCACTTCGACGCCGTCGTGCAACATCCCATTCACGTAATCCCCGGTTAGTCAAATGTCACGGATAGCGGCTGAACTGCGCTTCATGTAGGCGGGGTGTGCGAAGCTGTCGAATTCATCTGACAGACTCTCGCGGAAACGTACCGGAAATCCCTTCATGTGATGGTGAGCACACCCCGGCGAACAGGGAGAGCAGATGCGCCAGCTGACCGCGCTCGACGCGCAGTTCCTGAACGTCGAATGCGCGACCACCACCGCTCATGTGGCGGGCCTGGCGATCATCGATCCCGCCGACGGGCGCCTCAACCGCCAGGCGCTCGCCGGCGTCCTGCTGGACCGCCTCCACCTCTCGCCGGCGCTCAGCCTCCGGCTCGCGGAGGTGCCGTTCGGGCTGGACCGGCCCTACTGGGCGCATGATCCGGACTTCGACATCGGCAACCACCTGTTCGAGCTGACGCTGCCCGCGCCCGGTGACAGGCAGCAGCTCGCCGACGCGGTGGCCGGGATCCACGCCCGGCGGCTCGACCGGGCCCACCCGCTGTGGGAGATGCACCTCATCCACGGCCTGGCCGACGGGACGGTGGCCGTCTACACCAAGGTCCACCACGCCGCCATCGACGGCGTCTCGGGCGCGGAAACCCTCGCCACCCTCCTGGACCTCACGCCCGAAGGCCACACCCCCACAGGCCATACCGCCGTAAACCACACCGCCGTGGATCACACCGCCGTGGATCACACCACCGGAAGCAGCGCCCCGCATGAGCCGGGTGCCCGCGTGCGTGGGGTGCGCGAAGGTGAGGCGGCGCGGGAGGTCTGCGTGCACGCGCCGAACGCGCCGGTCCAGCAGGACCCGCCCAGCCTGCTCGGCATGCTGGCCGCGGCCGCCGTGCGGTCCGCGACGCAACCCGTGCGGACCCTGCGGTCGGTGCTTCGGGCGGCCGGGGATCTGGACGCGATCCCGCTGGCCGCCACCGTGCCCGGGGCGCGGCTGATCGCCAGTGCGGCCCGGCGGGTGACCGGCGACCGGGACGTGCGCCCCGAGCTGCCCGGCCTGACCGTGCCGCGCACCCCGTTCAACGGCCCCATCAGCGCCGAAAGGCGGCTGGCCTTCGGCTCGGTGTCGTTCAAGGACGTCAGGAACGTGGCCAGGGCGGGCGGCGTCAGCGTCAACGACGTGGTCATGACGCTGTGCGCGTCGGCGCTGCGGTCGTGGCTGGTGGAGCGGGACGCGCTGCCGGAGGAGCCGCTGATCGTCGCCGTTCCGGTGGCGGTCCGGACGGCCGCGGCGGGCGAGCATGTCGGCAACCAGATCTCCGCGATGGTCACCGCGCTGCCCACCAACGTGCCTGACGCCAGGGAGCGCCTCAAGGCGGTCGGAGCGGCGATGAGCGCGGCCAAGCGGCGGTTCGCGATGGCGCCCGCCCGGTGGCTGGACGAGCTGTGCGCGCTGATGCCCGCCCCGGTCACCAGCCTGGCGACACCGGCGGTCTTCCGGTTCGCGTCGGTGGCGTGCCCGCCGATCAACCTGATCATCAGCAACGTGCCCGGTCCGCAGTTCCCGCTGTATCTGTGCGGTGGCCGGGTCCTTTCGTACTACCCGGTGTCGGTCCTGACCGACGTGAGCGGCGGCGTGAACATCACCTGCCTGTCCTACGACGGCATGCTCGACTTCGGCATCGTGGCCTGCCCGGAGCGGATGGACGACGTGGGGAGCCTGCTCGTCCATCTGCGGACGGCGCTGGACGAGCTGCTGGAGGCGGGCGACGAGTTCCGCGACGACGCGGGGACCGGCCCGGCGTCCCGTTAGCCACGCCGCCGGGGGCGGCATCACGGTCCGCATACCGGCCCTGCGGATAATGGCGGCATGAGATCGATAGGCACCACGGACCTGTCCGTTTTTCCCATAGCACTCGGCACCAACGTCTTCGGCTGGACCGCTGACAAGGAGACCTCCTTCGCGGTCATGGACGCCTACACCGAGGGCGGCGGCAACTTCATCGACACCGCCGACGTCTACCCGTACTGGGCGACCCGCGAGTCCACCTCGGAGGTCTTCATCGGCGAGTGGATGGCCAAGCGCGGCAACCGGGACTCCCTCGTCCTCGCCACCAAGGTCGGCATGCTGGAAGGTCACAAGGGCCTGTCCCCCGCGACCATCCGCACCGCGGTGGAGAACTCGCTGCGCAGGCTCGGCACCGAGTGGATCGACCTCTACTGGGCGCACGTCGACGACCACGACACCCCGCTGGCCGAGACGCTGGACACCTTCGACGCGCTGATCCGCGAGGGCAAGGTCCGCCATGTCGGCGCCTCCAACTACGCCGCGGACCGGCTGGCCGAGGCGCTGCGGATCGCCGAGGAGGAGGCGCTGCCGCGTTACGTGGCCCTGCAGCAGCCGTACAACCTGGTGGAGCGGGGCTACGAGGACGAGCTGCGTGACGTGGTGGCCCGCGAGAGGCTGTCCAGCACGCCCTACTTCGGGCTCGCCCGCGGATTCCTGACCGGCAAGTACGCCCCGGGGACCGTGGTCGACAGCCCGCGCGCCGAGCAGGCGGCCAAATACCTGCACACCGAGCACGGCCGCCGCACCCTGGAGGAGCTCGTCAGGGTGGCCGGCGAGCGTGAGGTGCAGCCGGCCACGGTGGCGCTGGCCTGGCTCGCCGCCCAGCCCACGGTCACCGCGCCGATCAGCAGCGCCCGCGACGTCGCGCAGCTGGCGCCGCTGATGGCCGCCGCCGAGCTCGTCCTGAGCCCCGACGAGCTGCGCCGGCTCGACGACGCCTCACAGGCCTGACCGTACGGCCCGGTCAGTGGATGCGGTCGACCAGGGAGGCGCACAGGGCACGGAGCGCGGTGTCGCCGGGCAGGCACTCGTCCATCGTCCTCATCGCCGAGGCGGCGCGGCGGGCCGCCAGGTCCAGCGCCGCCTGCCTGCCGCCCGCCCGCTCGACGAGGCGGGCGGCCAGCCGTACGTCTTCCTCGCTCATCGGGTCCGCGTGCAGCACGGCGGTCAGCTCGCGGGCGGCCGGGCCGCCCGCGGACAGGGCGGCCAGGATCGGGAGGGTCTTCTTGCCGCGGCGTAGATCCCCGTGGATGGGTTTGCCGGTGATGGCCGGGTCGCCCCAGATGCCGAGCACGTCGTCGTAGATCTGGAAGGCGACGCCGAACTCGCAGCCCATCTCCCAGGCGCGCTCGGCCAGCTCCGGGGCGCCGCCGAGGGCCACGCCGACTGCGGCGGCCACGGCCAGCAGGCTGCCGGTCTTGCCCGCGGCCATCTCCTCGTACTCCTGGACGGTGACCGCGTCGGGCCCGCTCCACGGGCGGCTCTCGAAGGCCATGTCGCCGGTCTGCCCCTGCACGAGCTCCACCAGGGCTCTGGACAGGTAGGCCATGGGCACGCCGGTGCCGGCGAGCCGGCTGATCGCCAGCGCCAGCAGGGCGTCACCGGCCAGCAGCGCCGGACCCACGCCGTAGGCCTTCCACAGCGCCAGGCGATGCCTGCGCTCCTCGTCGAGGTCCATGATGTCGTCGTGCACCAGCGAGAACGCGTGCACCAGCTCCACGGCGACGGCTCCGTCCAACGCCGATTCCGGCGCGGCCCCGACGGCCTCGGCGGCCAGCATGGCGATGGCCGGCCGCAGGTGCTTGCCCCCGTTGCCGTCGAACGGCCTGCCGTCGATGTCCGTCCAGCCCATGGTGAACGCGGCCATGCGGGCGGCCCAGGGGTGCAGACCGGACACCGCCTCGCGCATCGCCGGCTCCAGCAGCCGACGGCAGCGGGCGATCGCGTCACCGCCCGGTACGGCCACGGGACGGCCGTGGTTCATGGACGCTCCTCGCAAGTACGATCTTGTGCTCAATACAACATCATGTGATACTTCACCTGATCAATGACTTTTGTCAGGAAGTGTCCTATCAGACGAGCAGGGCGTCCCAGCTCCGCGGAAGGCATGGTCAGACAGGTCAGAGCACCGCATTTCGCCCAAAAGGCTACACAGGTCGGAAGACGGCTTCTTCTGACGCTCGGTTCTTGACCGGTCGGCCGCATGTCAGTCTGAGATGGAGATCATCGCCATGTCGCTTTCACGGATCCTGGTGTGACCGATCCACACGTCCTCTCCTTCCGCCGAGCCTTCCCCCGGCTGATCAAGGACCCGGTGACCGAGCTGGCCAGGATGGGCACCGAGGCCGGCGGGCGGATCGTCAGGCTCGACATCGGCCCCTTCCGCCCCTACCTGGTCTCCCACCCTGACCACGTGCAGCAGGTGCTGAAGACCGACTGGACCAACTTCGTGCGCGAGGGCATGTTCTGGCGGCCGCTGCGACGGGTGACCGGCCAGAGCATCCTCGGCGAGGGCGAGGCCTGGCAGTCCAGCAGGAAGATCCTGGCACCGCTGTTCACCCCCAGATACATCGCCACCCTCGGCGAGAGCATGGCCGACGTCATCGCCGGCTGCGTCGACGAACTGGGCGACCACGCACGGAGTGGACAACTGGTCGACGCCGGCCGGCAGATGACGACGATCGTCGATCAAGCCGTGATCAAGGTGCTGTTCGGCGGCCGGATCTCCCGTGACACCGCCGAGCGGCTCTCGCCCGAACTCGCCACCTGCGCCACGTCGATCGGGTTCCGGTTACTCTTCCCCTTCGCGCCGTACTCGATCCGGGTGCCCGGGGACCGCGCCTTCCTCTCGGCCGTGCGGAAGATCGACGAGATCGTCTATCCCCTGATCGAGCAGGCACGGCGTGAGCCGAACGGCTCCAAGGAAGTGGTCTCGGCGCTGCTGACGGCCAGGATCGAGCAGGACGGCACAGCGGACCTGCGTCAGATCCGCGACGACCTGGTGAGCGTCTACGGTGCCGCGTCGGAGACCACGGCCATGTCGTTGACGTGGCTGTGGTCCCTGCTCCACGACCACCCCGACGTGAGCGCCAGGTTGCGGGAGGAGATCCACGGGGTGGTGGGCGGCGGTCCGGTCCGGCTCGAGCACGTCCCCCGGCTCACCTATCTCCGCATGGTCCTGCAGGAGCTGCTGCGGCTCTACCCGCCGGGGTGGATCGTTCCCCGCCAGGCGGTGGCGGACACGGAGATCGGCGGGGTGCCTGTCAAGGCGGGTTCACAGGTGCTGGTCAGCCCGTTCACCACCCACCGGCTGGCGGAGTTCTGGGACCGGCCGCTGGAGTTCGACCCGGAACGCTGGGCCCACGCCGGCGACCGGCCCGCGCATCGCCACGCCTACGTCCCCTTCGGTGCGGGCCCGCACGTCTGCCTCGGCCAGCACCTGTTCTATCTCGAGGCCCCGCTCGTGCTCGCCAATCTGCTGAGCAGGTACCGGCCGGTGCTGACCAACCCGCAGAGGTTCACCCGCGTGCCGGGGGCCTCGGTACGGCCGAAGGAGAAGCTCATGTTGAGGCTGCTGCCGGCGGAGGGAGGGCGCGCGTGACCGCCGAGCAGGTGGCCGCCCCGGCCGGCGAGGACGTCGCGACGGCCGCGGACTCGCTGCTGGCGAGCCTCATGTCCAGGCCCTGGGGCCAGGCGTCCCCGTCCGTCTACGAGACCGGCCGGCTGGTCACGCTCGCGCCGTGGCTGACCGGCCACCAGGAGCGGGTGGACTACATGGTCGCCTCGCAGCTACCGGACGGCTCCTGGGGCGCACCCGACGGATACGGGCTGGTGCCGACGCTGAGCGCCACCGAGGCGATCCTGTCGGCGCTGGCGCGCGGCGACGCCGGACCGGATTCGGCCGGGCTCTGGGAAGCCGCCGAGCGCGGCCTCCGCGTGCTGGCCGGCTGGCTGCCGGAGCTGCCCGGGTTGCCGGACATGCCGGCGATCGAACACGTCGTGCCGTCGCTCGTCGCCCTCATCAACCGGCACCTGGCGGGCCTGGAGGGCTACGAGCCGCTGCCGCTGCCCCCCGGCATGAGCTACGAAACGCTCGAGCTGGTCAGGTCGTGGGTCGAGTCCGGCACGGAGCTGCCGGAGAAGCTGCTGCACGCCCTGGAGATCGCCGGGCCCGTCGCCGGCGGCGCATCCGCGGTCCGGCCGACGGCGATTGGCACCGTCGGCGCCTCGCCCGCGGCCACCGCCGCCTGGCTGGGAGGCCGTCTGGCGCCCGACGCCGGCAGTCCCACAGACAGTGCCGCCGACAGGGCCGCCGACACCGCCGCCCGCGGGCACCTGGAGGCGGTCGCCCGGCGGCACGGCGGTCCCGTGCCCGTCGGGATGCCCATCACCGTGTTCGAGCGGGGCTGGGTGCTGAGCTGGCTGATCCGCGCGGGCGTGCCCGTGGACGTGCCTCCGGAGATGGTCGCGGACCTGAGGGCCGCGATCGGTCCCGCCGGGGCCTCCGCCGGGCCGGGGCTTCCCGCCGACGCGGACACGACGTCCGTGGCGCTGTACGCTCTGGCGCTGCTCGGCATGCCGTACGAGCCGGACAGTCTGTGGGCGTTCCACGCCGGCACGCACTTCTCCACCTGGCCGGGTGAGCAGGGCACGTCGGTGAGCGTCAACGCGCACGTGCTCGACGCCTTCGGCCAGTACGTCGTCCGCAGGCCGGACGCCGCGTCCCGGTACGAGGAGGCCATCACCGCCGTCGCGGCCTGGCTCCGCGAGCGGCAGAACCAGGCCGGAAGCTGGACGGACCGATGGCACGCCTCCCCCTACTACGCCACGGTGAGCTGCGCGCTCGCCCTCGACGAGTTCGGCGGCGACGTTTCGGCGGGGGCGGTCGGCGCGGCCGTGGAGTGGGTGCTGGACACCCAGCGGCCGGACGGGTCATGGGGGCGATGGGACGGCACCGCCGAGGAGACGGCGTACGCGATGCAGGTGCTGCTCCTGTCCCGGTGGCGCACCGACCCACGGTGTTCGCGAGCCGCCGGCCGGGGTGCCGCGTATCTCGGCCGATCGGCCGGCGCGGACCATCCTCCGCTCTGGCATGACAAGGACCTTTACACGCCGGTCGCCGTGGTCCGCGCCGCGACGATCGCCTCTTCTCATCTCGCCCGGAGGGTTCAGCCCTGATGGGAGCCGGCGTCCCGGGCCAGTTCCCGGACGGTGTAGGCGTGCGTGTCCCTGGCCAGGTACCAGCGACCGTTGAAGGACACGCTCCTGCGCTGCCCGTCGGCGATGTCCAGGAGTTCGTCGGGCAGGTCCGCGAGGGCGGCGTCGAAGGCCGCGTCGAGCTCGTCGATGTGGGCCGCGACCTGCCCGACCGCCGCCTCCGCGCTCGTCCCGGCGCGTTCCTGGATGCTGATGGAGTTCGGCTTGCCCTCGCTCTTCTCCCGCTCGAACGTCCTTATGTCGTTGGCGAGCCGCACGCACGAGGCGCCGAGGAGGGTGGCGGGCTCGATCGCCTTCCAGTGTGCGGAGTCGGCCGCGGCCGGGCCGCACACGGCCAGGGCGGCCGCCCACCAGGTGGGGTAGAGGATGGTGATCATCCCGTTGGCGAGGTAGTCGGCGTACGTGGGCCAGGGCCGGTCGTCCGCCGCCCAGGCGCGCTCCCGCGCCATGGCCGCGCCCGCGAGCTCCAACTGCCGTGCCAGGTTCGGTACGTGAACCGCCGCCGCCGGATACCGGTGGAAGCGGCGGCACCAGCCGGCCCAGGCCGCCTGGATCTGGCCGGTGGGCCCTTCGGAACCGTCGGCATCGGCATCGGCATCGGCATCGGCGGTGAGGATCGCGGGAAGCTCGGCGGAGAACGCCGAGAAATCCTGCTCGGACCACTCGCCCGCGACGCTGTCGGCGATGTCGTCGACGCCGAAGAGGATCACCGTCAGCGCGCCGAGGTCGGCGATCCGCTCGTGCCCGGCGAGCGGGAAGGTGGCGGCTGCCGACAGGCAGCTGAAGGCGAGCCTGCTGGCCGAGCTCTCGCCGTCGGCGTACAGGGCCGGATAGGGGCGCAGGAGCGCGGCCGCCTCGGGCACCGCGTCCAGGGCCGCCTGGAGCACGCCGTCCCGGTCCGCCCGGGGGACGCCCGCGAGCTGGTGCGACCCCCTGAGCAGGCTGTCTGCCAGGTCGTTGCGAAGTTCGAAGTAAGCCGGGGGGCCGAGACCACTCACATCCGGAGCTTATCCGTAAATTAACCCTGTTCGCGAGCTTGGTGACAAAGGTGATAACTCACCGCAAACTTGGCTGTAAGTTGAGCAAAGATCGTGACATTTGCTAAGGTCCTCAGGTTGTCAGCGCCGGTATGCCACTGCACGTCCTGGTGGTCAGCCATTTCATATGACTTCGCAGGGTAGGTAGAATGCGCCCCCGCAATTCACGTTTGCGGACCAAGGTCACGGCCTTGCTTCTCTCCTTGACAGCGCTGTGGGCGTTCGCCGCCTGGGTCACCCTCCGCGACGGGGTGAACCTGCTCTGGGTCTCACAGGTCGACAACAGCGTGGTCGGCCCGAGCGAGCCGCTGCTGGAGGAGCTCCAGCGCGAACGCAGAGCGTCGATGATCTGGCTGGGCGACCGCAGCGTCCGCTCCCGCAAGGACCTGCAGGCGCAGCGACAGCGCGCCGATCGGACCCGGGCCGCGTTCGAGGAGAGCGCCAGGGCGGGCATTCTCGACCTGGCCCTCGACGACGAGGGCTCCGCCCGCCTCGACGAGGTGTTCAAGGAGCTCGGCGGCCTCAAGGCGATCCGCCAGGCCATCGACGCGAGAGGGATGACCAGGATCGAGGCGACGGCGGCCTTCGCCGAGGTCATCGACCCCATCTACACCATGTACGGCTCCGTCGCCACGCTGGACGACAAGACCGTCGCCAAGGACATCCGTACTCTCCTGGCGCTCAGCAGGGCACGGGAGATGGTCACCAGGGAGGACGCCCTGCTGGCGGGAGCGCTCGCCGAGGGACGGCTGAGCGTCGAGGAGCACAGGCGCTTCGTGGAGACCGCGGGCGCCTGGCACGTCCTGGCCGAGCAGGCCGCGGCCGAGTTGCCCGCGTCCGAGCGGGCCGCCTACGACAAGGTGGCCAAGGGGGCGGCGTTCGCGCAGCTGCGCGACCTCGAGACCCTGGTGGCCGACCGGGGCGGCGACGAGCTCGGCCTCCCGGTCGACGCCGCCCAGTGGAAGGACGCGACCGAGCGCGCCCTGGCGGACTTCAACGGCTTCGTGCTCGGCGCCGGGGACCGCCTCGTGGATCGCGCCACCCCCGTCGTGATCGGCGTCGTCGTGCGGCTGGTGCTCGCCGGCGGGCTCGGGCTCATCGCGGTCATCGCGTCGATCGTGCTGTCCATCACCACCGCCCGTGCGCTCCTCGCCCAGTTGCAGAAACTGCGCGACGCGGCGCACGAGCTCTCCGACGAGCGGCTGCCCGGGCTGGTCGAGCGGATCGGCCGCGGCGAGGACGTCGACATCGCGGTCGAGGCTCCACCGCTGCGGTTCGGCGATGACGAGGTAGGACAGGTCGGACAGGCGTTCAACACGGTGCAGGAGACCGCCATCCGGGTCGCCGCCGAGCAGGCCGAGCTGCGCCGCAGCATCAACGACATCCTGCTCAGCCTGGCCCGCAGGACACAGGGCCTGGTGCACAGGCAGCTCACCGTCCTGGACGTGATGGAGCGGCGCGAGACCGACCCCCAGGAGCTGAAGGAGCTCTTCCGCCTGGACCACCTGGCCATCCGCATGCGCCGCAACGCCGAGAACCTCATCGTGCTGTCCGGCTCCTCCCCCGCGCGCACCTGGCGCCGCTCGGTGCCCATGGTCGACGTGGTGCGCGGCGCGCTGGCCGAGGTGGAGGACTACACCCGGGTGACGCTCCTGCCGATGGGTGAGGTGGTGCTCGTCGGGCGGGCCGTCGGCGACGTCATCCACCTGCTGGCCGAGCTGATCGAGAACGCCGTCTCCTTCTCGCCTCCGTACACGAACGTGCAGGTCAGCGGCCAGCTCGTGGCCAACGGCTACGTCGTCGAGATCGAGGACCGGGGCCTCGGCATGAAGCCGGAGGACCTGGAGGCGGCCAACGAGCGGATCGCCGACCCGCCGGAGTTCCGCATCACCGGCACCGCCCGGCTGGGCCTGTTCGTGGTCAGCCGGCTGGCCGGTCGCCACGACATCCAGGTCGTGCTGAAGCCGTCGCCGTACGGGGGCACCACGGTGGTGGTGCTGCTGCCGCAGGAGCTCGTGGAGGCGGGCACCGGCCAGGACCCGGCCGACAGGCAGCCCGCGCCGAGCCTGCCCCGCAGGACGACGGCGGCGGGCACGCTCACCACCGTGCGCCCGGCCTCGCAGAACGTCCGCGCGCTCAAGGTGGCGGCCCCCGCGAGCCCGGCCCCCCAGGCTTCCGCCGAGACCGCGGCCGGGGCCGAGATCGGGGCTCCGGCCGAGCCAGGGCCCGAGGCGCCCGCGAGACCATCCGTTTTCACCCCCGGAGGACTGCCGCTGCGCGTGCCCCAGGCCAACCTGGCACCGGCCCTGCGTGACGAGGGCCCGCCCATCACCCCAGACCCCGAGGAAGACGATGACCAGCGTTCGCCGGAGGAGATCCGCGCGATGATGGGATCCCTGCAGTCGGGCACCCGGCTCGGCAGGTCCGAAGCGGCCAGGATCATGGACGAGCAGTCAGGAGGCGACACGTGACACCGGGTGCCGGCACCGACCTCAACTGGCTACTCGACGACCTGGTCGGCCGCGTCAAGGACGCCGAGCACGCCATCGTGCTGTCCTCGGACGGCCTGCTCATGGCCTCGTCCGACGCGCTCCAGCGGACCGACGGCGAGCACCTGTCGGCGGTGGCCTCCGGGCTGCAGAGCCTGGCCAAGGGCGTTTCCGAGCACGTGGGCGGCGGCGCGGTCAAGCAGACCGTGGTGGAGTGGCGGTCGCGCTTCCTCATCGTGACCGTGGCGGGCGAGCGGGCCTGCCTGGCCGTGCTCTGCGGGCAGACCGCCGACATCGGCCTGATCGCCTACGAGATGGCCATGCTCGTGGCCCGCGTCGGCCAGTACCTCACCTCGGGCACCCGCGCCGGGGCCAGGAGGGAGCGGTGAACGGCGAGCCGACCGACGAGTACTGGATCGATCCGGAGATCATCCGGCCATACGTGGTGACGCGGGGCCGGACCATGCCGGTGCACGGCAAGTTCGACCTGATCTCCATGGCCCTGGCCGTGGGCCAGCCGCCAGGCCCCGACGCCGGGCTCGACCCCGAGCACCACTCGATCCTGCGGCTGTGCCGGGAGCCCAAATCCGTGGCGGAGATCGCCGCCCACCTGAACCTGCCCGCGGGCACCATCCGCGTGCTGCTCGGCGACCTGTTCGACAGGGAGCTCGTTTCGGCCCAGGAGCCACAATCCGAGGTGGACATGCGTGACATGAAGATGTACAGGGCGGTGCTCGATGGTCTTCGATCGCTCTGACCGCCCCCGCCTGCCCACGGCGCTCAAGATCCTCGTCGCCGGAGGGTTCGGCGCGGGCAAGACCACGCTGGTCGGCGCGGTCTCGGAGACCAGGCCGCTGCGCACCGAGGAGGTGCTCACCGACCGCGGGATCGGCATCGACGACCTGTCCAGCGTCGAGGCCAAGCGGACGACCACCGTCGCGATGGACTTCGGCCGCATCACGCTGGGCGACGAGTACGTGCTCTACCTGTTCGGCACGCCGGGGCAGGAGAGGTTCTGGTTCGTCTGGGACGAGCTGGCCGAGGGCTCGCTCGGCGCGGTCATCCTGGCCGACACCCGCCGCCTGGCCGACTGCTTCCCCTCGGTCGACTACTTCGAGCGGCGCGGCACCCCGTTCGTGGTCGCGGTCAACTGCTTCGAGGGCGCGGCCACGTTCGAGCTCGACGAGGTACGGCTGGCACTCCAGCTCAACCCGTCGATCCCGATCATCATGTGCGACGCCAGGAAGCGCGACTCCAGCCGGGAGGTGCTCATCACCCTGGTGAAGCACTCGGCCAAGCTGCGGGCGGAGCCGGTCGGCTCCTGAAACCGTGACGGGCCCGGCCGTGGCAGCCGGGCCCGTCATCACGTGCGCGTCAGTGCTTGGTGGCCTGCTCAGCGCCCACACCGGTGAGGGATCGGACCTCGATCTCGGCGTACTTGGCTGCGTTGTACTCCTTGCTCATGATCGTGCCGAGCCAGCCGCAGATGAAGCCGAGCGGGATCGAGATGATGCCCGGGTTGCTCAGCGGGAACCAGGAGAAGTCGGCTTCCTTGAACAGCGCGGTCGGTCCACCGGAGACGACCGGCGAGAAGATGACCAGCAGCAGCGCGGAGACCAGGCCTCCGTAGATGGCGCTGACCGCCCCCGCCGTGTTGAACCGCTTCCAGAACAGGCTGTAGAGGATCGCCGGCAGGTTGCCCGAGGCCGCGACCGCGAACGCCAGCGCCACCAGGAACGCCACGTTCTGCCCCTGGGCGAGGATGCCCAGCCCGATGGCGGCGGCGCCGATCACCAGGGCGGAGATCCTGGCGACCACGACCTCCTGACGCTCACTGGCCTGGCCGCGCCTGAAGACGTGCGCGTACAGGTCGTGGGCGAAGCTGGAGGAGGAGGCGAGCGTGAGGCCCGCCACCACCGCCAGGATGGTGGCGAAGGCGACGGCGCCG
The DNA here is from genome assembly GCF_037044575.1 of Nonomuraea sp. LPB2021202275-12-8. NCBI lineage: Bacteria > Bacillati > Actinomycetota > Actinomycetes > Streptosporangiales > Streptosporangiaceae > Nonomuraea > Nonomuraea sp. LPB2021202275-12-8. The sequence continues at coordinate 25,865 of NZ_JBAHWD010000003.1, forward strand.
ATCAACGCCAGCAGGATCGTGCCTCCCACCGGCCCGAAGATGTCCTCACCGATCCGCTGCGCGAGCAGCGGCGCGGCCGTGTTGCCCGCCGGGTCGCCCGCGACGATGGCCTCCTTGCCGACCAGGGCCGCGGCGCCGAAGCCGAGGACCAGCGTCAGCAGGTAGAACACGCCGATGATGCCGATGCCCCACAGCACCGACTTGCGCGCGTCCTTGGCGGTCGGGACGGTGTAGAAGCGGATGAGGATGTGCGGCAGGCCCGCCGTGCCGAGCACCAGCGCGAGGCCGAGGCTGATCAGGTCGATCTTGCCCGCCAGCCCCTGGGCCTCGGTGCCGTACTTCAGGCCGGGGCTCAGGAAGCTCTCCGGGTTGCCCTTGGGGCCGCTGGTCGTGGCCGCCTGGCCGAGCAGCGCCGACAGGTTGAAGCCGAACTTGCCGAGCACCAGGACGGTCACCAGGGCGGCGCCGCTCATCAGCAGCACGGCCTTGACGATCTGCACCCAGGTGGTGCCCTTCATACCGCCGAACACGACGTAGGTGACCATCAGGGCGCCGACGGCGACGATCGTCCACATCTTGCCCGCCTCGGAGGTGATCCCGAGCAGCAGGCCGACCAGGGCGCCCGCGCCGACCATCTGGGCGAGCAGGTAGAAGATGCTGACGACGATCGTGGAGACGCCGGCCGCGGTGCGCACCGGCCGCGGGCTCATCCTGAAGGCGAGCACGTCGGCCATGGTGAACTTGCCGGAGTTACGCATCAGCTCGGCCACCAGCAGCAGCGCGACCAGCCAGGCGACCAGGAAGCCGATGGAATACAGGAAGCCGTCGTAGCCGGACAGCGCGATGATGCCGGCGATGCCCAGGAACGAGGCGGCCGACATGTAGTCGCCGCCGATGGCCAGGCCGTTCTGCACGCCGCTGAAGGAGCGGCCGCCGGCGTAGTAGTCGGCGGCCGTCTTGGTCTGGCGGCTGGCCCAGACCGTGATGCCGAGCGTAAGAGCGACGAAGGCCAGGAAGAGGATCGTGGCGAGGGCTGTTGAGCTCACTTGGTCTTCTCCTCGACCTCGTGGCGGAGCTTGTCGGCGATCGGGTCGAGCACCTTCCCCGCGTGCCTGGAATACGCCCACGCGATGAGGAAGGTCGTCACGAACTGGAGCAACCCGAAGATCAGCCCGACGTTGATCTCACCGATGAGCTTGATGGCCATGAAGTCGCGCGCCCAGCCCGACAGCACCACATACAGCAGGTACCAGACCAGGAACGCCACCGTCATCGGGAACGTCCACCGGCGGAAACGCCTCTTCAGCTCTTGGAATTCGCTGCTCCCCTGCACTTGTTCATAAACCGACGCGTCATGTTCTCGGGTCGTCACGGAGACCTCCACTGTGATGCGGATCACGCTCACCGTAAGAGCGCAACCTACCCGGCGTGGAGATCTCCAACGGCCCTGTTCGGCGAGCCGCCGCCGAATGGCGTTTAGTTGGGGCGGATCTGCGATGAAAGGTCCGTTCGGCACGATGAGCGGTTGGTCATCCCTTGACCGCTCCAGCGGTGAGTCCTTCCACGATGTAGCGCCGGATGACCGCGAACATCACCAGGGTGGGGATTACCGACACCACCGTGGCGGCGGCCATCGAGCCCCAGTCGATGTCGTACTGCGTGATGAAGGAGTTCATCGCGACCGGGATCGTCTTGGCGTCCTCGCTGTCGATGAACGTGATCGCCAGGAACAGCTCGTTCCAGCACTGCACGAACGCGAAGATGAACGTGGCCGCGATGCCGGGCAGCATGACCGGGATCACCACCCTCACCATGGCGACCATCCGCGACGCGCCGTCGACCTGGGCCGCCTCCTCCAGCGCCACCGGCACCCGCTCGTAGAAACCGCGCATGATGATCGTGGCGAACGGCACCAGCATGGCGACGTAGACCAGCATGAGCCCGGCCAGCCGGTTGAGCAGGTCCAGGTCCGACATCAGCAGGTAGAGCGGGCCGAGCGCGATGAACAGCGGGATCATCTGGGTGACCAGGAACGCCAGCATCAGCGCTCCCCTGCCGGGAAAGCTGAACCGGGCCAGGGTGTAGCCGCCGAGCACGCCGGTCACCGTCACCACCCCGGCGGAGATCAGGGACACGATGAGGCTGTTGAGCAGGTAGGTCCCGAAGTCGGCGAACGAGAACAGCTCGGCGTAGTGCTCGAACGTCACGGTGCCCGGCCAGTAGCGGATCGGCAGCGAGAAGATCTCGGCCTTGGGTTTGAGCGAGGTGACGACGATCCAGTAGAGCGGGAACAGCGTGATCAGCAGCCAGACGGTGAGCACGATCACCTTGGCGAGACGTCTCATCGGGCCTTCTCGAATCGGGTCGCGTTCAGGTAGAAGACGCTGAAGGCCAGCAGCAGGCCGAGGATCAGCAGCCCGACCGCGCCCGCCCTGCCGTAGTCGCCGCCGGTGACCTGCTGGATGAGGAAGGTGGTGATGATGTCGGTGCTGCCCGCCGGCCCGCCGCCGGTCATGGCGTAGATGAGGTCGGGGAAGTTGAGGATCCAGATGATCCGCAGCAGCACGATCAGCGCCAGCGTGGGCCGGATGTGCGGCAGCGTCACGTGCCAGAACTGCCGCAGGCGCGACGCCCCGTCCACCGACGCCGCCTCGTACAGCTCGCGGGGGACCGACTGCAGCGCGGCCATGATCATGATGGCGAAGAACGTGACGCCGTACCAGACGTTGGCCACGATCACCGAGGTCATCGCCCAGCCGGGTGAGGCGAGGAAGCCGATGCGCTCGTCGATGATCCCGGCCTTCAGCAGCAGGTCGTTGATCACGCCGAACTGCCCGTTGAACATCCACCGCCACAGCAGCCCGATCAGGAAGCCCGACATGGCCCACGGGAAGAACACCCAGGCCTGGTAGAGCCCGCGTCCCCGGAAGTGGCGCCGCAGCAGCAACGCCAGCCCGAAGCCGAGGAGGAACTGGAAGAACAGCGACACGGCCACCCAGGTGCCGGTGTTGCGCAGCGCCGTCCAGAACCGCTCCTCGGCCAGCACCGCCCGGAAGTTCTCCAGCCCGACGAACGGCGTGGAGGTCAGGTCGAACAGGTTGTAGCGCTGGAAGGCGATGACCGCCCCGCGCACCATCGGGTAGTACGTGAACAGCAGGACGAACAGCACGCCGGGCAGCAGGCACAGGGCGATGAACCTGGCCCTGCGCCCGGTGAACGCGGGTTTCTCGCGGGTGTGGGCCGCGGAGCTCACGAGACCTTCTTCGCCTGGTCCGTCCAGAAGGCGTCCCATGACGCGAGCACCTCGGCGGTGGTCTTCTTGCCGGTGATCAGCGCCTGGACGTCACGGTCGGAGTCGACGTTGAACTGGCTCCACCCGGGATAGTCGACGGGCCGGATCGTGATGACCTGCTGCGGATCCTGCTGCGCCTCCAGGTAGGCCTTCCAGGCGCCCTGCGAGAACTGCGGGTCGCTCTGCGCCTGCTTGGAGATGGGGATCAGCGAGTTGCCCTTGGCGAAGGCGATGCTCTGCTTGGCCTCCGACAGGAACTGCACCAGCTTGACCGCCTCCTTGGGGTGCGCGCTGAAGGAGGTGACGCCCCAGCCGGCGTAGCCGACCGGCTGGAAGGCGTAGCCGCTCGGGCCCTTGGGGATCGGGGCGGTGGACCAGGCCGTGACCCCGCTCTCCTCCACCGTCTTGATCACTTCGGGGTCCTGGATGAGCATGCCGGTGACGCCCGAGGTGAAGCCCTGGACCATCTCGGGATAGCCCCACGACACCGAGTCGGGCGGGGACGCCTCCTTGAAGATCTTGACGAAGAGGTCGAGGGCCTCGGCGGCCTCCGGGGTCGAGAAGATCGTGCGCTTGTCCTTCAGATAGAAGGATTTTTCCGGATTGAGTGCCTCGCCGTTGTAGGCGCTGATCATCATGACCGCGTAGTCGGCGCCGCCCTTGCCGCCTCGGAACGAGTAGCCGAACCGGTCACCCGAGGTCATCCCCTTGCCCGCCTCGTACAGCTCCTGCCAGGTCTTCGGCGGCTGGGCCAGGTTCCAGTCGGTGCGGTAGAACAGGGTCCGCTGGTAGAAGCCGTACGGGATCAGGTACGGCTTGCCGCCGACCTCGACGGCCTTCTTCTGCGCCAGCTCGGTCAGATCCGCCCAGCCCTGCCAGTCCGTGGTGGGCAGCTCGCCCAGCCAGCCGTTGTTGGAGAAGGACTTGGCCGTGTGGTCGCGGACCTCCAGCACGTCCAGGTCCTTCTTGGTCTGCAGGATCTGGGTGATCTTCTGGTCGGCGCTGTCCAGCGGAGGCGAGACCAGCTCCACGGCGACGCCGGGATTGGCCTTCTCGTAGTCCGCGATCAGCGTCTTGATCAGCTTGGTCCGCTCCGGGCTGGTCAGACTCTCGATCATGCGCAGCCGCACCTCCGCGGAGGAGGACGACGAGACGAAGCCGCACCCGGCCAACACGAGCGTGGCGGCGGCCGCTGCCGCCAGGAGGGGGGGATCTCATGTGGTGCCTCCAGAGAGGGAAGACAGCGCTGTCAGTCACGCTAGGCGACTGTCACGCCTGGCGCCAGACCGAGATCCTTGATCAACCGATTCGCCGCCGGCCCCGGACCGCGGCGGCCGGCCGCCGATCCGCCACCGATCATCCGTCCGACCCGCTGATCCGCTCCAGAGCCAGGCCGAGATCCTTGATCAGCGTCTCGGCGGCCTCCAGGCCCACCGACAGGCGGACCAGCCCGACGGGGATGCCCATGGTGGCGCGCACGCTCTCCTCGGTGGACAGTGCGGGCGCGTTCACCAAGCTCTCGAAGCCGCCCCAAGAAACCCCGATCCTGAAATGTCTCAATGCGTCGAGAAAAGCAGCGACTTCTTCCCGCGACTCCGTGGCCAGCTCAAGGCTGAAAAGGCTGGAGAAGCCGGACATTTGGCGAAGAGCAATCCCATGCCCGGGATGTGATGGAAGCCCGGGGTAGTTCACCCGCCGCACCGCCGGATGGTCGGCCAGGAACGCGGCGACCGCCATCCCCCGCTCCTGGTGGGCGGCCATCCGTACGGGCAGTGTGCGCAACCCCTTGATCACCTTGGCCGCGTCGTGCGGCGACATGGCCGCCCCGTAGAGCTGGTACTCGGTCAGCGCCAGCGGCCTGATCAGCCGCGACGGCCCCGCGACCACCCCGCCCACCAGGTCGCTGTGACCGCCCACGTACTTCGACAGCGAGTGCACGACCAGGTCCACCCCCATCGTCAGCGGCTTCTGGAAGATCGGCGTGGACCAGGTGTTGTCCATCACGGTCACCAGGCCGTGCCCGGCCGCCCAGCGGGTGACCGCGGCAATGTCGAAGATCTCGTACCTCATGTACGAGGGCGACTCGAAGTACAGTAGGCGGGTGCTCCCCCTGATAGCGCTGTCACAGGCCTCGAGATCGACGGCATGCGTATGCGTGACGCCGAACTTCTCCAGGTAACGCAGAAACTGGGTGGTCGGCCCGTAGACCGCGCCCAGCACCAGCACGTGGTCGCCCGCCGACACCAGCGAGGAGATCGTCGCCGCGATCGCGCCCATGCCCGAGCCGAAGCACTTGGCCCGCTCCGCCCGCTCCAGCGCGGCCAGCTTGCGCTGGGCCAGGTCCACGGTCGGGTTGGTGCCACGCCAGTAGACGTAGCGCTCGTCCTCGTTCCTGATCGCCTCGCCGAGCTCTGCCGCCGTGTCGAAGGTAAACAGGGAGTTCTCGAAGACCGGCGGGTTGACCGCGCCCATCACCCAGGGCTCGTCCTCGCCGAGCCGGCCACAGATCCATTCATCGTCCATGGGGGCAGACTATGACAGCGCGAAAACCGACCATGGTCGACGTGGCCCGTCACGCCGGAGTGAGCCTCAAGACCGTATCGCGCGTGGTCAACCGGGAGCCGCACGTCAGCGCCGCGCTCCGGCTGCGGGTGCAGACCGCCATCAGCACGCTCGGCTTCCGCCGCAACGAGGCCGCCAGCCGGCTGGCCCGCGGCGCCACCATGCTCACCCTCGGCCTGATCATGGAGAACATCTCCAACGAGTTCTACTCCCGCCTGGCCAAGGCGGTCGAGGCCGCGGCGGCCGAGTACGAGGCCCTGGTGGTGTTCGGCTCCTACGAGGAGCGGCCCGAGCGGGAGCGGATGCTGGTCGAGTCGATGTACGCCCGGGGCGTCGACTCCCTCATCATCGTCCCCTCCGCCGCCGACCACGGCTGGCTGGCCGAGCACCCGGGCCTGACGGCGGTCTTCGTCGACCGCGTCCCGGCCGGCCTCGGGCAGGCGGACGTGGTGGTGCTCGACGACGTCAAGGGCGGCCTCGTCGCCACGGAGCACCTCGTCGCGCGCGGGCACCGCCGCGTCGCGCTGATCTCCGACGACAGCGGGCTGAGCTCCGTGCACGACCGCGCCGGCGGCTACCGTACGGCGCTGCGGGCGGCCGGCCTGCCCGTCGACGAGTCCCTCGTGGTGCGCGGAGTCTTCGACCCGTGGCGGGTCTCGGGCGAGGTGGGCAGGCTGCTCGACCTGGCGGACCCGCCTACGGCGTTCTTCGCCACGAACAACCGTGCCGCGATCGGCATCCTCCAGGCCCTGCGCGAGCGGCCCGAACGCCCGGCGTACGTGGGCTTCGACGACTTCGCCCTGGCGGACGTCTTCAACCCGGGCGTCACGGTGGTCCGCTACGACACGGTTCGGCTGGCGCGCAGCGCGGTGGACCTGCTGCTGGACCCCTCGGCGGGCGCGCGGCGGGTCAGGGTGCCGGTCGAGCTGGTGGCGAGAGGGTCCGGCGAGCTCCCGCCGTCCTAGCGGGGACCGCTCCTGTCAAAGGCGCTCGCGTACTCGGCGTCAGGATCGACGAGTACGGCGTAGCCGTCGGGGCCTCGTGCGCGATGATCGGCGGCACGAGGCATTCCCTGTCCCTATGGGGATCGTGCGCGGTCACGGCTCGCTACAGTCGTCTGGTGCCTCGGACAGACGCCGAACTCACCACGCTCCTCACGCACCGGCCGGAGCTCGCCGCCGCCGGCTCGCTCGACCTGCTGGAACGCATGCTGGCCTCGCCCGATCTGGCCGTCCCCGCGCTGCTCGAGCTCGACGCCGACTGCCACACCGTGAGCCAGGCGCTCCAGGTTCTCGGGGGCAGAGCCGAGCGGGCCGAGCTGAAGGAACTGCTCGACGACCCGCACGGACGGCTGGACGAGGTGCTCGGCACGCTGGCCGAGTGGGGGCTGGTGACGATGGAGGGCGAGACGGTGCTGTCTCCGCACCAGCCGGGCCTGTGGGAGCACCCGTTCGGGCTCGGCAGGCCACTTCGCGAGGTCGCCCGCGACATCACCGCCGAGACGCTCAAGAGCATGCTCCAGGCTCTGGGCGCGGTGCCGGCGGGCCGCAAGGCGGAGCTGGTCACCCGGGTCGAGGAGAGGCTGCGCGAGGATCCGCGCGCGGTGGCGGCCCGGGCCGCCAAGCTGCCGCGCCAGGCCCGCGCGCTGCTGGAGCAGATGGCGGCCGGGCGGCCGGTCCTGTCCGACACGCAGGCGTTCTACGGAGACCGCGGCGACGGCCCTCTCCAGCGGCTCGCCGAGGCGGGCTTCGTGGTCCGCGCCGACTGGGAGTACGAGATGCCGAGGGAGGTCGCCCTCGCGCTGCGCGAGGAGGGCTGGAAGCCGCGGCTGACCGGCCAGCCGGAGGTGGCCGGTGTCGCCCGGCCCGCCGCCGACGGCGTGGGCGCGGCACTGGCCGCCGTGGACAAGGTCGCCGCCCTGGTCGAGCTGGCGGGGGCGGAGCCGATCGCGGAGCTGAAGGCGGGCGGCGTGGGCGCGCGCGAGCTCAAGCGCCTCGGCAGGGCGCTCCGCCTGCCGGAGCCGGAGGTGGTGCTCTGGCTGGACGTCGCCTTCGGCGCCGACCTGCTGGCGCCGTCGATGGGTGACGGGCTGGTCGCGACCACCGTCGTCGACGAGTGGCTCGCCGCCGAACCCGACGCCCGGTGGGAGGCGCTGGCCGAGGCCTGGCGCGCCCTGCCGCACTCCCCCACGCACCGGGTGCTGGGCTGCTGCGAGGAGCACCTGTCGCCGCAGGCTCCTCCTCACCCGTTCGACTGCGGGGCGGGCGACGTGCGGCGGGCCACCCTTCGGGTCCTCCACTCGCTGCCCGCCGGGCTGGGCGCGGACGCGGCCGGGCTGCGGGCGGCCGTGGACTGGCGCACCAGGGCGACGGCCGAGTTCGAGCTCGCCGCCACGGAGTTCGTCGCCGCCACGCTGGACGAGGGCGAGCTGCTCGGCATGGTCGCCGCCGGCGGGCTGACCGCGCTGGGCCGGGCCGTGCTCGACGGCGACCCGCCGGCGCCGTTCTTCCCCGCGCCGGCCACGACGGCGACACTGCAGAACGACCTGACCGCGGTCGTCACCGGCGCGCCCGCCCACGAGCTGGCCGCCTTCCTCAGCGGCTGCGCAGACCTGGAGTCGCGCGACCGGGCGAGCGTGTGGCGCTTCTCCGGCGGGAGCGTGCGCCGGGCGCTCGACGCGGGCGTCTCACCTGACGACCTGCTCGCCGAGCTGGAGCGGATCTCCGCCAAGTCGGTGCCCCAGCCGCTGCGCTACCTCGTCGCCGACACGGCGCGCAGGCACGGCGCCATCCGGGTCGCGCCCGCGGCGTCCGTGGTGACCGCGGACGACCCCGCGCTGGTCGCCGAGCTGTGCGGGGCCAGGTCGCTGCGCAAGCTCGGGCTGCGCCAGGTGGCGCCGACGGTCGCGCTGGGCGGCCTGGCTCCGGACGAGACCCTGCGCCTGCTCAGGGCGGCGGGCTACGCGCCGGTCGGTGAGGCGGCCGACGGGACGATCCGCGCCGAACGCCCGCGGAAGCGGCGGCTGCCCGTCGACCCGCTCCCCGGCCAGGACCTCGACCCCGCGGCCGCGGCGCAGGCGATCCGCGACGGCCGGTCCGCGGACCCGCCGGGCGGCGACGCCGTGCGGGACGCCTCCCTCACCGGCGAGCCGATCGTCATCGTCCGGCGCGGGCGCGAGCACCTCATGGACGACCTGCGGCCGTCCGGCCAGATGGTGACCGGCTACTGCCACGACTGCGACGGCGGCCACACCTTCGGCCGTGCCGAGATCGAGCACGCCTACCTGCTCGCGCCGTAGGGGGAGCGGCGCCGCGACGAGCGCCGCCTAGGACGAGCGGGGTCTCCAGTCGCCGCGGTCGAGGTCGAGGTTCTCCGGCGTGTGCAGGCGCACCATGGTCCTGGCCACGCCGAGCGGCACCCGCTCCGGGGTCACGAACGACACCGCCACCATCACCGCGAACGCGATCGGCACCGTCCACGCCGCCGGCTGCGCCAGCAGCGCGCCGGGCAGGCCCTCGTACGGCCCCCCGGTGATCGTGGCCAGCACGGCGGCGCAGGCCAGACCGCCGCCCACGAACAGCCCGGCCAGCGCGCCGGTGGTGCTGAGCCTGCGCCACCAGATGCCGAGCACGAGCAGCGGGCAGAAGGACGAGGCCGCCACCGCGAACGCCAGCCCGACCACGTCCGCCACCGGCAGCGTCCGCGCCCACAGGGCCAGGGCGAGCGGCACCGCGACCGCCATCAGCGTGGCGATCCTGAAGGAGCTGACCCCGCCCTTGAGCAGGTCCTGCCCGATCACCCCGGCCACGGACACGGTCAGCCCGGACGAGGTCGACAGGAACGCGGCGAAAGCCCCGGCCGTGATCAGCGCCGTGAGCACGTCGCCGAGCGTCCCGCCGATCATCCGCTCGGGCAGTGTCAGCACCACCGCGTCGGTGCGCACCAGGTCGGGCACGTAGAGCCGGCCGAGCCAGCCGTACAGCGCGGGCAGCAGGTAGAACGCGCCGAGCAGCGACAGCACCACCAGCGTGGTCCGGCGGGCGGCGCGGCCGTCGGGGTTGGTGTAGAACCGGACCAGCACGTGCGGCAGCCCCATCGTGCCGAGGAACGTGGCCAGGATCAGCGAGTACGTCGAGTAGAGGCCGTACTCCTTGGCCCCGGCCAGCGGCATCTGCCAGACGGCGGCGTCCTGCGCGGACAGCGCGGGCGCGCCGTCGCCCTTCCAGGCCAGCAGCAGGAAGATCAGCGGGACGCCCAGCGCGGTCAGCTTCAGCCAGTACTGGAACGCCTGCACGAACGTGATCGACCGCATGCCCCCCGACAGCACGTTCACCGCCACCACGACCGCCACCAGCAGCCCGCCCGCCCACACGGGCGCCCCGGTGATCGTGCGCAGGACCAGGCCCGCGCTCTGGAACTGCGGCATCAGGTAGAGCCAGCCGATGAGCACGACGAGCACGCTGGCCGTGCGGCGCACCACCATGGACTCCAGCCTGGCTTCGGCGAAGTCGGGCAGCGTGTAGGCGCCCGAGCGGCGCAGCGGCGCGGACACCAGCACCAGCAGCACCAGGTAGCCGCCGGTCCAGCCGACGGGCAGCCAGAGCATGTCCACGCCGTAGGTCAGGATGAGCCCGGCCACGCCGAGGAACGAGGCCGCCGACAGATACTCGCCGCCGATCGCGGAGGCGTTCCAGAGCGGGCTGACGGTGCGGGAGGCGACGTAGAAGTCGGAGGTGGTGCGGGAGACGCGGATGCCGAAGGCGCCGATGAGCACGGCCGCGACCATGACGATGACGACGGCGGTCAGGCTCACGGCCGGTCGACCAGGTCGGCGAAGTGGCGCTCGTTGCGTTCGGCCTGCCGGACGTAGAGCCAGGCGCCGATGACGAAGGCGGGATAGATGAGTCCGGCGAGCACCGCCCACGGCAGCGGGACGCCGAGCAGGTGCACGGCGCGCAGTTCTGGGATGAGCAGGAACAGCAGCGGCAGGCCGCCCACCACGCACGCCAGCACCGTGCAGACGAACAGCGCCAGCCTGAACTGGGTACGCAGCAGCGAGCCCATGTAGACCTCGCCGAGGTGGGTCTGCTCGTCGATCTCCCTGGTGGCCGGATAGCGGGGGCGGCGGGCCGCGGCGGTGCGCGGGCTGGTGACCGCGACGCGGCGGCCCGGTCTGGGCTCGGGGCTCACTCAGGTCTTCCCTTCCTGGCGCGGCGGACGAGCAGGTCGCGCAGCTCGCGGGTGTGGCGGCGGCTGACCGGGATCTCGGTGTCGCCGACCCGGACCATGCACCTGCCCGAGTCGATGTGCAGCTCCTCGATGTGCTTGACCGCGACCAGGTGGCTGCGGTGCACGCGCACGAACCCGGCCGCGGACCAGCGCTCCTCCAGCGTGGCCAGCGGGATGCGGACCAGGTGGCTGCCGGTGGCGGTGTGCAGGCGGGCGTAGTCGCCCTGGGCCTCCACGTAGATGACGTCGGCGGTGGAGACGAATCTGGTCACGCCGCCGAGTTCGACCGGGATGGTGTCGGTCTCGGCGCCGTCCACCGGCACGTCGGCCGAGACCGCGACCCGCCTGATCGCCTCGGCGAGCCGTTCCGGGCGCACCGGTTTGAGCAGGTAGTCCTCGGCCTTGATCTCGAAGGCGTCCACGGCGTGCTCCTCGTAGGCGGTGACGAACACCACCCGTGGCGGGTTGGCGAACTGCGACAGCAGTCTGCCGAGAACGACGCCGTCGAGTCCGCGCATCCTGATGTCGAGGAAGACCGCGTCGATCGGCCTGCCCTCGGCTATGGCCCGGTCGAGCAGCCGCAACGCGGCGGCGCCGTCCCGGGCGGTGGCGACCTCGCCGATTCGCGGGTCGGCGCGGAGCAGGTAGGACAGATCTTCCAGCGCGGGAAGCTCGTCGTCCACCGCGAGGACCCGAAGTTGTGCCATAGACAGTGATAAAACCGACAACAAAGATCCAGGTCAACGGGCTGAGACGCCTGGGTGATATTTCGGCAACCGGACGTTGACCTTCGTGCCCGCGCCGGGGCCCGTCTCGACGACCAGCCCGTACTCGTCGCCGTACACCTGGCGCAGCCGTTCGTCCACGTTCGCCAGTCCGACGCCGCCCGTGGCGGAGACGTCACCTGCGAGGATGCGGCGCAGGTGCTCCGGTTCCATGCCGAGCCCGTCGTCCTCGACGCTGATGCGGCACTCGGCTCCGGCGTCCTCGGCGATGATCGTGATCCTGCCGAGGCCGTCCTTGCTCTCCAGGCCGTGCCTGACGGCGTTCTCGACCAGGGGCTGCAGGCACAGGAACGGCACCGCCACGGGCAGCACCTCGGGCGCGATGCGCAACGTCACCTGGAGGTGGTCGCCGAAGCGGGCCCGCTCCAGGATGAGGTAGCGGTCGATCGAGCGCAGCTCCTCGGCGAGCGTGGTGAACTCGCCGTGCCTGCGGAAGGAGTAACGGGTGAAGTCGGCGAATTCCAGCAGCAGTTCCCTGGCCCGTTCCGGGTCGGTGCGGACGAATGAGGCGATCGTGGTGAGCGAGTTGTAGATGAAGTGCGGCGAGATCTGCGCGCGCAGCGCCCGCACCTCCGCCTCCATCAGCAGCGTCCGCGAGCGGTGCAGCTCGGCCAGCTCCAGCTGCGAGTCCACCCAGCCGGCCACCTCCTGGGCGGCTCTGACGAGCCCGGCCGAGGGGTGCGGGCCGTAGGCGGCCAGCGTGCCGACGACCCGCTCGTCGGTGGTGAGCGGCACCACCACGGCGTGCCTGATCGGGCACTCCAGCAGGTCGCAGTCGATGGCGAGGACCTGGGTGCGGCCGTCGCGGAGGGTCGCCCCGGCGTGCTCGAAGGCCTGGGCGGCGTGGTGCTCGCCGGCGCCGTCGTAGACCAGCAGGCGCTCGCCGTCGGTGATGGCCAGCGCGGAGGAGCCGAGCAGCTCGCGCAGGTGCCGGGAGGCGCGCAGCGCGCCGTCGGCGGTCAGCCCTGCCCGCAGCGGCGGGCCGGCCAGCGAGGCGGTGTGCAGGGTCTCGAACGTGGCCCGCTCCGCCGGGCTGGTGCCGAGCTCGCGGCGGCCCCGCATGACCCGCCAGAGCACGATCGACGGCACGCCCAGCAGCACGGTGACCACGGCGACCCCGAACACGTACTCCACGGCTCAGCCCGCGGGCAGCGCTTTGGCGATGCGCTCGGCGTAGGACTGCGCCTCCTGCTCGGAGGCGTAGGTGGTGCGCGGCCAGAAGAAGCCGCGCAGTCCGTCCTTGCGGTTGCGCGGCACCACGTGCACGTGCAGGTGGGGCACGCTCTGGCTGATGCGGTTGTTCACGGCCACGAACGTGCCGCCCGCCTCCAGGCCCTCCTCCACGGCCCGGGCCATCGCCTGCACCCGTTCGAAGAAGGGACCGACGTCGACGAGGTCGGTGAGCGTCTCGACGTGGGCTCGGGGCACCACGAGCACGTGCCCCTTGAAGACGGGCCGGGTGTCGAGGAAGGAGACGGACACCTCGTCGGAGTGCACGACGCGGGCCGGGCGCTCCCCCGCGATGATCTCGCAGAACAGGTCGGTGCTCACCGGCCGACCTTACCGGCCCGGTCCGCGTACGCCGTCCAGCTCGTCACGTTGGGACCCGACCACTGCTCGGGCGCGTGCAGGAAACGCTCGCCGACGCGCTCGCGCAGCCGCTCGGGGACCTCGACGGTCTTGCCGCCCCGGCAGTGATAGATCAGCCCGCCCGGCCGCTGCGCCATCGCCATCCACGGCAGCCAGGGCGACACGCGGCACCAGGAGAACACCGACGGCACGTCGGCCATGCCGGAGTCGAGGTCGCCGGCGCGGGCGAAGAACTGGAACAGCTCCAGCGCCCGGTAGGTGTCGCCCGCCGAGTTGTCCGGGTAGTCGGCGACCTTGAGCGGCGAGGGGTAGGCGAGACGGATGTCGACGTTGAGGACCACCTGGTCGCCCAGCCTGGTGACCGGCACCGGGCGGTCACCGAGCCGCTGGTTGACCGGGTCGTTGAAGACGTGCTGCACCTCGACCTTCCGTCCGGTGAGCGGGTTGTCCCACGCGTCGAGGACGTCGCGGCTCACCGGATCGAGGTAGAGGGCGGCCTCCCTGGTCAGCAGCTCCCAGCCGTCCTCCGCCCGGACCGCTCTGGCCACGTTGAGCCCCTCGAAGCCGAACAGGTGGTGGGGGCCGCCGCCGGGCTCCCAGGCGTAGACGTCGCCGGTCCACCACGAGATCGTCTCGGCGCCGTCGCTGGACGCGCGCACCCGGATGAAGTCCATGGCAGGCAGCCTCTCCCGTCCGGCGCCCGGTCTCAAGTCACCCGCGTTTCTTCACCGTGACCCGGAAGATCGCCTCGCCCGACTCCCGCACGCTGTCCGCGCCGGACGGCGTCCTGCCGGTGCCGCAGCGCCAGCAGTTGTGCAGCCGGATCTCGGCGGTGCCGGGCCGCTTGGCGTTGAAGACGAAGTAGGTGGTGCCGCCCGAGCCGGGGCCGCCGCCGTCGCTCTCGTGCTCCTCGCTGATGTACGACGCCACCTTCGGGTCGGGCACGGCCACCAGCGCCCAGCTGTCGCCGACCGAGGCGTTGTCCGGCACCGCCAGCGAGAAGCGCTGGCCGGTGCCGAGCTCGACCCGGGTGGTCTGTCCCTTGGCGCCGGTGAAGACGGTGCCGAAGTCGCTGACCGCCGACCCGGCGCCACAGCCGACGGTCACGAGGGCCAGGGCTGCCAGGGCGGCGGTTCCGCGGATCATTCAGGCAGGTTATCGGGCTTGGGCGGGTCTCGCGGCACGGCGTACGGCTCCTGCGTGGCGGGCTTGCCCGCGACCGCGTTGCGCTCCCTCAGCAGCTCGGCGTCCAGCTCGGCGCCGAACAACAGCGCCATGTTCGACAGCCACAGCCAGATGAGGAACACCACGACCGCCGCGAGCGTGCCGTACGTCTTGTTGTAGGAGCCGAAGTTGGCCACGTACAGGGCGAAACCGCCGGAGACGAGCACCCAGAGCAGCACGGCCAGCAGCCCGCCGGGGGACAGCCAGCGCACGCCGGGCTGGCGCACGTTCGGAGCCGCCCAGTAGAGCACCATGATCAGCCCGGCCGCGATCAGCGCCAGCACCGGCCACTTGGCCAGGTCCCAGACGGTCACCACGGTCTGGCCCAGACCGAGTGCCTCGCCTGCCAGGCGGGCGAAGTCACCGGTGAGCGTGACGGCGATGGCCGCCACGGTCAGCAGGATCGCCAGCAGGATGGTGAGCCCGATCCGGAGCGGGGTGATCTTCCAGAAGGGACGGCCCTCGTCGATGTCGTAGATCTGGTTGCCCGCCCTGATGAAGGCCCCGATGTATCCGGAGGCGGACCACAGGGCGACCAGGAGTCCGATGATCGCCGCGAGGCCCGCCCTGGTGTTCTGCACCTGTGACAGGCCCTGGCCGAGCAGGTCGCGCACCTCGGCCGGGGCCAGGGCCGTCAGGCTGCCGACGACCGCGGCGGCGTCCTGACGGCCGAGCAGGCCGAGCAGCGACACCAGCACGATCAGCGCGGGGAAGACCGACAGCACCGCGTAGTAGGTGAGGGAGGCGGCCAGGTCGGGGACCCGGTCGTTGCCGAACTCGGCGACGGTGCGTTTGATCACCCGCCACCAGGATCGGCGAGGCAGTTCGGTGGGACGCTCGGGACGTTCCACCGGTTACTTGTTCCGGTTACGCCTCATGACCCGGCGCACGACCAGGGCGAGCACCGTGCCGAGGGCCGCGATCATCAGGACCGGGCGCTTCTTCGCCTGCTCAGGAGTCACGTCGTTCACCTTGTCCGCCACCACGGCGGCCTTGCCCTTGACGGTCCCGCTCACCTCGGCGGCCCGGCCCTTGACCGTCCCCGCCACCTCCGCCGCCTTTCCCTTGGCCGTACCGGCCACCTCCGCGGCTTTGCCCTTGGCCGTCTCGGTCATCTCGACCGCTCTGTCCTTCGCCGTACCCGCCATCTCGCCGACCTTTCCCTTCGCTGTTGCCGCGGCCTCGCTCGCCCGGCTCTTGACGTCCGCCTTGTGGGCCAGGGCGTGCACGGTCTCGCCCAGCTCCTGACGGGTCTCCTTGATGCTCTCGCGCACGGTTTCGGCGTCCTGCCCGCCGGTTCTGTGGTGCCCGTCGCCGGTCCCGCGGTGTCCCTGGCCGCCCTGCAGCGACTCCTCCTCCACGGCCCGCGACTCGACCGCCTCGGTGCGGTCGTCGGTCTGGGGGGCTTCGGGGATGAAGGTCTCGTGCTCTTCTCGGGCGAGCTCGGCTTCGTGCGCGTTCTCGGCGGCGCCCGGCCTGGTGGGGGGGACGTTGATGGACTCGTGGTCCGTCGGTGTGCCCACCGTGGCTCTGCGTGCCCCTACGGTTCCGGCGTGCTGGTCGCTCTGTCCGGGGTCCGTCTCGCTCATCGCCGTGCTCCCTCCTTGACCGCGCCGATGTCGGCCTTGACGCTCGCGATCGTCTCTTCCGGGACCGGTGGCGTGGCCTGCTTGACCTTCTTCTTGCCGACCAGCCCGAGCAGCGCGGCAACGACGAACAGCGCCACCGCCACGATCGCGGCCGCCAGCCACGCGGGCATGACGAGCGCGAGGAGCAGCACGACGGCGGCCACCAGCACGGCTCCGCCGAAGAACGCGGCCATCCCGGCCGCGCCGAACATGCCCGCGCCGAATCCGGCGCGTTTGCCCTTCTCCGTGAGCTCGAGCCTGGCCAGCCGCAACTCGTCCTTCACGAGCCGGGAGACCTGCTCTGACAGATCGTTCACTAGCTTGTGAGTGTCGTTCACGACGTCGCCTCCTCCTTCGAGGAGGCGACTACCCGAAGAGTCCGCCTTCTATCACGGCGGGGCGGCGGGGGCGGTCGCCGAGGTCAGCGCTTGGCGACGCGTAGAAGGAAGCCGAGCACCGACACGACGGGCGACTTCTGCGTCTCGCACCAGTTGTCGGGCTTCTTGGGCGCGCTCCACGGGGACGGGAGCTCGCATGAGGGAGCCTGCGGCTTGGGCCGCTCGCACCACGATCCCGGAGTATTCATATCCTCAGCTTACAACTTCATTCTCCACTTATATAAGCTTTCCCTCATGCCCGACATGTCCGACTGGCTCTCCAGCAACCGCCGGAAGATCGGCGAACGCGCCTCTGCCCGAGTCCGTACCCCACTGGACCTAACCTCCGAAGTGGCCCGGCCCTGCGGGCGCGGCGGGTAACCTGCCGGGATGCTGGTCGTACACGGGGTCTGGACAGGCGACGGGCTCGCGTTCTGGGCGGAGGACGCCGCCGTCGGTCCCCGCCCGGCGGCGGGATCGAGCCCCCGCCCGCACCCCTTCGCCGCACCGCCGGACACCCTGGCCGGCGCCCTCTCGCGCGACACGTCCGCCGGCCCGGCGCGCACGCTGGAGTTGCTGCTGCCCGGCTCCGCGAAGGAGCCGCTGCCCTCCCCCGAGACCGGTCGGCTGGCCGCGATCACCCGCCCCTCCCTGCGACTGTGGCTGGTCCAGGCGCTGGTCCCGCCCGTCACCGAGGCGCTGCGCCTGGTGGACGAGCACGCCGCCAGCGCCACCGTGCGCCACTGGGCCGCCGTCGCCGGCTTCGCCCGCGATCTCGTACGGCGCGGCCGCGTCATCCCCCAGCTCGTCCCCGCCGGGCCCCGCGCGGGCCGGCCGCCCGAGGCATGGGCCCCGCCGGAGGCCGACGCCCGGGCGGTGTGGCAGCCGGTTCTCACCGGCGCGGACGCGGCGTACTTCAGGGAGCTGGCCCTGGCCATGCCGCCCGCCTGCCGCGCCTGGCGCGCGGAGCGGCCGTCCGGCGAGGTGCTGGGCGAGGCCCTGGAGGTGTTCGCCGACGCGCTGGTCAGGGCCGCGCTGGACGAGCCGCTCGTCAGGCGGCCGGGGACGCCGCGGGAGCGGTGGCTGGCCGCCCTCACCGGGCCGGACGGCGCCTGCCAGGACGTGCCGGAGCTGCGCGAGGAGCTGTCGTCCTGGCGGGCGTCCGTCCTCGCCGCCGACGGGGCGGCCCGGGTCTGCTTCCGGCTGGCCGAACCCGCCGACGCCGACGCCGACGTCTGGCGGGTGGAGCTGGCGTTGCAGGCGGCCGACGATCCGAGCCTGTACGTGCCCGCCGCCCAGGTGTGGGGCGGCGAGCCGGTGGCCGGGCTGCCGCGGCGGCCCGAGCGGGAGCTGCTCGCCGGGCTGGGCCGGGCGGTGCGGCTCTATCCCGAGCTCGATCGCGCGTTGCGGGTCGCCGAGCCGAGCGAGCTGACGCTCGACACCCAGGGGGCGTTCGGGTTCCTGCGCCAGGCGGCGCCGCTGCTGCAGGCGGCGGGCTTCGGCGTGCAGCTCCCCAGGTGGGCGGGACGCACCCGGCTGGGGCTGAAGCTGACCACCCGCGCCAGGACGCAGAGCGCGGCCACCGGCCAGGGGTTCGGGCTGCGGGAGCTGGTCGACTTCAAGGTGGAGCTGGCCGTCGGCGAGGAGACGATCAGCGAGGCGGAGCTGGCCGAGCTGGCCAGGCTCAAGGTGCCGCTGGTGCGGGTCCGCGGGCAGTGGGTGGAGCTGGACGAGCGCCAGCTCGCGGCGGCGTTGAAGGCCGTCGAGGGCGCGCGGGCCGGGCAGGCGCCGGCGGCCGACATCCTGCGCCAGGTGGTGCAGGGCGACGACGACGTGCTGCCGCTGCTGGAGATCGACGCCGACGGGCTGCTGGGCGACCTGCTGTCGGGGCAGGCTGAGCGGCGGCTGCGGCCGATCGGCACGCCCACCGGGCTGGACGCGACGCTGCGGCCCTATCAGGAGCGGGGCCTGGCGTGGCTGAGCTTCCTGTCGGAGCTGGGGCTCGGCGGGGTCCTCGCCGACGACATGGGCCTGGGCAAGACGGTCACCACGCTGGCGCTGCTCGTGCACGAGCGGGCGGACACCCCCACGCTGCTGGTGTGCCCCATGTCGCTGGTGGGCAACTGGCAGCGGGAGGCGGCCAGGTTCGCGCCGGAGCTGCGCGTCCACGTCCACCATGGCAGCGGGCGGGACGTCGGCGAGATCGGCGGCGCCGACCTGGTGATCACCACCTACGGGACCGCCCAGCGGGATCTGGAGGCGCTGCGCGGGCTGCGGTGGCGGCGCGTGGTGTGCGACGAGGCGCAGGCGATCAAGAACAGCTCCACCCTGCAGGCCCAGGCCGTCAGGGCCATCCCGGCGGGCACCCGGCTGGCCCTGACCGGCACGCCGGTGGAGAACCATCTCGCCGAGCTGTGGTCGATCATGGAGTTCGCCAATCCGGGGCTGCTCGGCCCGCGGGCCAGGTTCAGGACGCGGTTTCAGGAGCCGATCGAGGCCCGGCAGGACGAGCAGGCCGCGCACGCGCTGCGGCGGGCGACCGGACCGTTCGTGCTGCGCCGGCTCAAGACCGACACCTCCATCATCTCCGACCTGCCGGAGAAGCTGGAGGTCAAGGAGTGGTGCACGCTGACGCCCGAGCAGGCGTCGCTTTACCAGGCGGTCGTGGACGACATGCTGGCCAAGATCGACGACAGTGAGGGGATCGAGCGGCGCGGCCTGGTGCTCAGCGCGATGGCCAGGCTGAAGCAGGTCTGCAACCATCCCGCGCACCTGCTCAAGGACGGCTCCCTGCTGTCGGGCAGGTCGGGCAAGCTGAGCCGGCTGGAGCAGCTCGCGGAGGAGATCGTGGCCGAGGGCGAGAAGGCGCTGGTGTTCACGCAGTATTCCGAGTTCGGCACGATGCTCCAGCCCTATCTGGCACAGCGGCTGGAGCGGCCGGTGCTGTGGCTGCACGGCGGCCTGCCGAAGAAGACCCGCGACCGGCTCGTGGACCGCTTCCAGCACGACGACGAGCCGATGCTGTTCCTGCTGTCGCTCAAGGCGGCGGGCGTGGGGCTGAACCTGACGGCCGCGAACCACGTCATCCACGTCGACCGCTGGTGGAACCCGGCCGTCGAGGACCAGGCGACCGACCGGGCCTTCCGCATCGGCCAGCGCAAGAACGTCCAGGTGCGCAAGCTGATCTGCGCCGGCACGCTGGAGGAACGGGTGGACGAGATGATCGAGCGCAAGAAGGCGCTCGCCGAGCGCGTGGTCGGCGCCGGCGAGGACTGGCTGACGGACCTGTCCACCGGGGAGCTGCGCGAGGTGTTCCGCCTGACCGCCGAGGCGGTGAGCTGATCATGCCGATCGGGAAGGACGGCTGGTTCAACGCCGGCGAGCCCATCAGGGTCGAGGGCGGGATCCGGGCCCGCACGCAGCGCGGCTCGATCGGCTCCACGTGGTGGTCCAGGCGCTTCATCGACATCCTGGAGCGGATCTGCGACAAGGGCCGGCTGGCTCGTGGCCGCCGCTATGCCCGGGCCGGCCAGGTCCTGTCCATCGACCTGTCGCCCGGCCTGGCCGCCGCGTCCGTGCAGGGCTCGCGGCCCAGGCCGTACGAGGTCACGATCGCGGTCGAGGCGTACGGCGAGGAGCGCTGGGCGGCGATCGAGGAGGCGATCGCCGCCCAGGCCGTTCACCGGGCCAAGCTGCTGGCCGGGGAGATGCCGACGGAGATCGAGGAGCTGTTCGCCGCGGTCGGCGCCGACCTGTTCCCCCGCGACCTGGACATGGCGTGCTCGTGCCCGGACTGGGGATGGCCCTGCAAGCACGTGTCGGCGGTGCTCTACCTGCTGGCCGAGTCGTTCGACGACGACCCGTTCCTGGTGCTCGCCTGGCGCGGCCGCACCCGCGAGCAGCTCCTCGGCGCCCTGGCCGACGACCCGGCGGGCGCGGAGTCGCTGGAGGTGGCGGACGTGCCCTTCGCCGACCGGCTGGCGGACTTCTACGCCCCGGCCAGCACCGCCCACCCGCCCGAACGCCGCCGGACCGCCGCCGCGCCGGATCTCCTCCCGCGCGTGTTCCCCCCGCCGCCGGACGTGACGCGTCCGCTCCGGGCGGCCTACAGCCGGCTCTCCGACGCCTAGCGGTCCTCGAAGCCGGCGGGCACCATCACGCGCACCCCGTTGGGCACCACCCGGAGCCGGATCGGCGTGCGGAGGCGCACTTCTCCGTCGACGTCGGCGGCCATCGGCGGGTCGGTCTCCAGCAGCATCTCGCGGCCGATCACGAACGGCCCGCCCGCCAGGCTGCGCCAGCGGCCGGTGGTGGCCCGTGCCAGCGTCTCG
The DNA here is from genome assembly GCF_037044575.1 of Nonomuraea sp. LPB2021202275-12-8. Classification (NCBI taxonomy): domain Bacteria; kingdom Bacillati; phylum Actinomycetota; class Actinomycetes; order Streptosporangiales; family Streptosporangiaceae; genus Nonomuraea; species Nonomuraea sp. LPB2021202275-12-8. The sequence continues at coordinate 46,883 of NZ_JBAHWD010000003.1, forward strand.
ACGAGCAGCCTCAGCTTCTTGCCCGACCCGAGCTGGTAGGCGACGAGCAGACCGTCGTCGATGCTGATGTCGCGCGCCACCTGCCAGCCGCCGTGGAACCGGCCGTTGGCGATGTTGAGCTGGTGGGTGAGCAGCTCGTGGCGCTGCCCGTCGACGGTGATGAAGGCGCGGAACGGCGTGTGCCCCGGCAGCACGGTGAGCGCGGTCAGCGGGTAGGCGGGCCGGCCGAGCACCCGCTTGAGCCACGGCTTCACCTTGCCCGCCACCTCGACCGACACCCCGAAGCTGGCCAGGTTGGCGAACGGCCGGTCGTCGGCCATGCCGAGGTCGATGTCGGCCACCTTGCCGGTGTCGAACACCCTGATCGCGCCGGCCAGGTCGAGTGGCAGGCCGAGGCTGCGGGCGAAGTTGTTGGTGGTGCCGAGCGGCAGCACGCCGAGCGCCACGTCGCGGTGGGCGACGTGGCGCACGGCCGAGGAGAGGGTGCCGTCGCCGCCGCCGACGATCAGCAGGTCGGGCCCGGTGGCGAGCGCGGTGTCGAGCAGGTCGCGCAGGCGCTTGGGGTTGTAGACGCCGATCTCGGCCAGTGGCTCGTAGCCGAGGTTGTGCAGCTGCTCGATCACTTCGAAGTAGTGGCGGCGGCCTCGACGGGAGCGAGTGTTGATCACCACTGCCACCCGGCGGTCCTGGCGGATCGCCTCGGTGTGCTCAGCCTTGGTGCGCAATTCGCTCATGGTCGTCAATCGTAGGGGCAGTGACTGCCCCCCGCCTCCGGCCGCCTGACGCGACCGGAGGCGGGGCCGCCGGGACTCCACCCGGCGGCCCCTTCGGTCACTTCTTCGGCGGGACCACCTGGACGATGGCGCCCAGGTTGCCGGGAAGCGGGGTGACGAGCTTGAGCTGCACGCCCAGCGCCTTGCCCTCGTCACCGGGGTTGCCGGAGCCGAGGACGTGGCCGCCGCCGATGTCGGTTCCGTAGAACTCGGTGGCGGGGGTGCCGTCGAGGTTCACCACGCGGGTGCTGTAGGGCTGGTCGCCCTTGCTCGGGACCACTACCGAGGCGTCGAAGTCGCGGTAGAAGAGCCCGCCGTCCTGCACCTCGAGACCCGGGTACCAGGTCTTGGCGTCGGTGAAGGCGGACACGCCCTTGAGGCCCTTGACCTCGGTGCAGTACTCGCTGAACGGCTCGTCGGCGGCCTCCAGGCACTCCTTCAGCGGGTAGGTGCTCTTGAAGGAGAAGGCCGCGTTGGAGGTCTGCGTGCGGCCTTCCATGTTCTTGTGCCTGGTCGGGTCCTTGGCGGCCGCGTCGCCGGTGCGGCGCAGCGGGTCGTAGTGCGAGTCCACCAGCAGGAGGCTGCCCTTCGAGCCGATGCTCGGCGGTGCTTCGAGGTTGCCGGCCAGCGAGTTGTTGGTGTAGGTCGAGTCGCGGTACCAGACCAGCAGGCCGGGTGCGTTGTACTTGACCTTCTCCACCTTCCACGCGCCGTCACGCGAGTACGTGGTGTCGTAGGCGTACTGCAGGCCCTTGTCGAAGCCGTCGAAGTTGCGCCACTCGGCCAGGTAGAACCGGTCGATCTGGCGCTCGCCGTTGTTGATCGTCCAGCCCTGGCCGCTGGTGTTGGTGAACGTGCCACCGGTGGCCCGCCAGCCGTTCTCGCCGCCCTCGACGTCGTCGCTCCACACCGCGGCGCCGCCGTTGGTGAGCTCGAAGTCGTCGGCGTGCCAGCCGCGCGGGGTGAAGGCCGCGTCGGTGTTGTACGCCAGCCGCAGCTTGATCGACTGACCGGCGAACGGGGTCAGGTTGACGTAGTCGTGCCGCCAGCCGTCGGTGTTGCCGGTGATGCCGTACTTCTTGTTGCCGAACGTCTGGAGGTTCTTGTTCGGGTCCGGGTAGTCGTCCGGCGTGGTGATCTCGTTGCCGGCCTCGTCGAAGACCTTCTGCTGGGTCCACGTCTGGCCGCCGTCGGTGGACACCTCGACGAAGCCGAAGTCCCAGTCGGACTCGATCTCGTAGTTGTTCCACATCCAGAACCGCACGTCGGTCCCGGCGGGCACCGCCACGTCGCGGGCGAGCGAGACGTTGGCCCACTCCTGGTCCATGCCGGACCACCAGGCGTTCGCCCCGCTGTGCGGGTCGACCATCTGCAGCGGCGCGGACGCCAGGTTCACCCTGACGCCGTCCTGGGTGAACTTGGGCGTGCGCGACGCCTGGCCGACGGTGACCAGGCTCTGGCGGTCACCCGGGTTGAACACCTTGGGGTTGGCCCAGCCGAGCACCCACTTGTCCCACAGGCCCATGTGGGTGGGCATCGACTGGAAGATCGGGCCGGAGTGCGAGCCGCTCGACATCAGGTCCCAGAAGTCCACCGCGGAGCTGGCCTGGCCGGAGGTGTCGTAGAGGTCGGGCAGGCCCAGGTCGTGGCCGTACTCGTGGGCGAAGACGCCGACGCCGGAGTCCTCGGGCTGCACGATGTAGTTGGAGATCTTCTTGTCGGTGCCGGGAACCGTGTAGCCGCCGGCGACCGCGCTGGAGTGCGCCCAGATGGCGTAGGTGCCCTCGGCGCCGCCGTCGGAGGACTTGTCCTTGCCGGCGTGCACGAGCACGAGGTGGTCGATCACGCCGTCGGGCTCGGCGAAGTTGCCGTCACCGTCGGCGTCGGAGACGTCCTCGATGTCGTAGTCGGCCCAGGGGAAGCCGGGCTGGCTCTGCGCGAGCACGTCGACCGCGTCGATGGCGAGCTGGCCCGCGCCGAGCGGGTTGTCCGGGTGGCCGGACATGTCCTGCGGAGCGCCGCCGCAGGCCGCCGCGCCGTACCACGCCTCGGAGTGCGGGGCCTTGATCCAGCCGACGGCCGAGCCGGTGACGGAGTAGGCGCCCTTGGACATCTCCTCGTACATCTTCTTCAGCGTGGAGCCGGAGATGTCGATGCCGGGCTTGCCGTCGCGCGGGTCCTTCAGGTCGGGGCGGACCCGCTCGGTGATGCCCTTGTCGGTGTAGAGCATCTTGTTGAAGTGCTCGGGGCTGAAGTCCTTGACCCAGAAGGAGTTGTTGTCCTTGGCCGGCAGCGTGGCGGGGTCCGGGATCTTGTTGTGCAGGGGGCCGTTCAGCAGCGTGCCGGCGGGCTCGACGAAGCAGTCGTCCGGGGCGCTGTCGACGGTGCGCAGCCGGTTGAAGCCGGAGAAGTCGTCGTTCGCGCTCTCGTTGAACTCGACCAGCAGGGTCAGCAGCTTGGCCGTCTTGGTCTGCTTGGAGTTCTTGAAGATGAAGTCGGCGGGGTTGCGGCCCGTCTTGATGGCCTGGTTCTCGCGGGCCGCGAGCACGCGGGCGGCGGCCGGGTTACCGCTGCTGAACTTCTGGTCGATCTTCTGGGCGCGGGAGGCCGAGCGCTTGTTCTTGCCGGGCACGCCCGGGTCCTCGGGGGTGTCCTCGACCCTCGGGGGCGCGTAGTTGATGTAGTAGTCAGAGGCGCTCGGCTCGTAGTTCGCCACGGAGGACGCCTGTGCGCTGGGGACCGTCAGTGCGGCGCCAAGGAGGGCTACCGCCGGGATTGTGGCTAATAGGCGCTTTTTACTAGGCACCAGTAACCCCTTCTGCCCGGGATCGCCGGGCGCATGGCCATAGGGAGTTGCAATGCGGGACGGTAGACGGTTCTTAAAGAATCCGTAAAGTGGGTTGTTGAAATGTGACCAAACCACGACATTTCACAACAGCAGGACCACGGCTATGACGCCGCCTGCGACGGCTCCCCCGTAGCACAGCACCGCGACCGCCAAATCGAACCTGGCGATGCCCAGCAACTCCTCGCTGGTGAACCGGATCCGGTGCGCCGCGTGGAAGAGGCAGAGCACCACGACCACGACCAGCGCCAGCCGGACCACCAGCAGGTCGAGCAGCGCCCCCAGATGCTCGACCGTGGGCCAGTCGAGCACGCCGAGCGGCATGAGCACCCCGAACAGCAGCACCAGCACCGGCAGCAGCAACGCCGCGACCACTCCCCCGCCGCTGAACAGCAGCCACAGGTACGGCTCCGGGGTCCGCTTCATGGCGTCCTCAGGATGAAGTAGGCGATCACCGCGGAGACGAGCAGCCAGCCGGAGTGGTTGCCGCCCTGGATCATCCAGGCGGGCACCCGCCACCCGTCCAGCCGGACCACGGTGGCCTTCGGCGCGAGGTTGAGGAAGGTGACGGCGTGGAAGGCGGTCGCCGCCAGCGCCAGCACGTTGAGCGCGACCATCCAGGGCCGGGCGGCCAGCGCCATGAAGTCCTGGTACGTCCCGCCCACCAGCGAGTCGGCCAGCATGAGCAGGTACGCGATCGTCCAGGCCACGAAGACGCTGGTCAGCTCGCGCAGCACGAAGATGGTGTAGGTGCGGGTGCGGGCGAACCAGAGGTTGTCCCTGCGCGGCCGGTACGGCACGGGGCCGCCCGTGCCCGCAGGCGCCTCCTGGGCCCGCTCCGGGGCCGTCACCGCTTGCCCCACGGCAGCACCGAGCGCAGCGCGGCCGTCAGCTTGTAGCGCTGGATCGCCTCGGCCGGGTCCACGTGCTTGGGGCAGGCCCGCGTGCACTCGCCCACGAACGTGCACCCCCAGACGGCCTCCTCCAGGTTGAGCACGTCGAACCGGTCACCCATGTCCCGCGAGTCCAGGTTGTAGCGCTGCGCCAGCGCGATCGCCGCCGGTCCGAGGAAGTCCGGGTCGAGCACGTACACCGGGCAGGCGGAGTAGCAGAGCATGCAGTTGATGCACATGCTGTACTGCTTGTAGGCGTCGAGCTGGGCGGGCGTCTGGGCGTACTCCGTGGTCAGCGGCAGCTCCTCGCCCTCCCTGATCAGCCACGGCCGCACCGACGACAGCTTGGCCAGGAAGTCGTCGATGTCCACCACCAGGTCCCTGATCACCGGGAAGCCCTTGAGCGGCTCGATCCTGACCGGCCCCTCGCCGTACTCGGTGAGGAAGGTGCCGCAGGTCAGCCGGGGCTCGCCGTTGACGGTCATGCCGCACGAGCCGCAGATCCCCATCCGGCACGACCACCGGAACGACAGGCTGCCGTCGAGCCGGTCCTTGACGTACGCCAGGCCGTCGAGCACCGCCCAGTCGGTCATGAGCGGCACGTCGTACGCCTCGAACACCGGCTCGCCGTCCTGCCCCGGACGGTAGCGGGCGACCTCCAGCCGGATCGTCGCGTCGGCTTCAGTCACGGCCGTACACCCTTTCCCCCGGAGGCCAGCGGGTGATCGTCACGGGCAGCAGGCCGACCGACGGCGTGCCGTCGGGGGCCCGGTGCACCAGCGAGTGCGCCAGATAGGTGCCGTCGTCCCTGGCCGGGAAGTCGGTGCGCTGATGTGCGCCGCGCGACTCCTGCCTGGCATGCGCGCAGGCCACGATGGTCTGCGCGACGTCGAGCATGGTGTCCAGTTCCTGCAGGTTGATCAGCTCGGTGTTGAACGTCGTGCTGGGGTCGTCCATGCGCGCCTCCGCGGCCCGCTGGCGCAGGTCGGCGAGCGTGTCGGCGGCCTTGGCGAGCACGTCCGCGGTGCGGTAGATGCCCGCCGCGCCCTCCAGCGTGTGCTGCATCTCCTCGCGCAGGTCGGCGATCCGCGCCCCCTTGCCGCCGCCCTCGCGCGCCCGGTCCAGCCGCCGCCGCTCGTCGGCGCCCTGGCTCCGGACGGCGGCCGCCTCGCCGGCCCGGTGGCCGCGCGCGAACCCGGCGGCGGCGATGCCCGCCCGCCTGCCGAAGACGAGGATCTCCGGCAGCGAGTTGGAGCCGAGCCGGTTGGCGCCGTTGATGCTCACGCACGCCGTCTCGCCCGCGGCGAACAGCCCGGCGATCGGGGTGGCGCCGTCGAGGTCGGTGTGGACGCCGCCCATCATGTAGTGCACCACCGGCCGGACCGGGATGAGGTCGGTGGCCGGGTCGAGGTTCTGGTAGCTCCTGCACAGCTCGCGGACGAACGGGATGCGGTGGTCGATCTTCCCCGCACCCAGATGGCGCAGGTCCAGATAGACCACCGGACCGTACGGCGTGTCGACCGTGCGGCCCTTGTGCTGCTCGTGCACGAACGCCTGCGACAGGCGGTCGCGCGGGCCCAGCTCCATGCTGCGCAGCCTCGGCGTCGGGGTGGGCTCGCCGAGGTCGTAGTCCTGCAGGTAGCGGTAGCCGTCCTTGTTGATCAGCCAGCCGCCCTCCGCCCTGGCCGCCTCGGTGATGAGGATGCCGGTGAACGGCAGGCCGGTCGGGTGGTACTGGACGAACTCCATGTCCTTCAGCGGCGCGCCCGCCCGGTAGGCCAGGGCCATGCCGTCGCCGGTCTTGATCGCCGCGTTCGTGGTGAAGGGGAAGACCCTGCCGCAGCCGCCGGTGGCCAGGATGACGGTCCTGGCGGCGATCGCCTCGACGCGGCCGGTCCTGAGCTCCACGGCCACGACGCCGTGGACGCGGCCGTCGTCGACGATGAGCTTGGTGACGTACCACTCGTCATATCGGGTGATGTCCTGATATTTCAGGGTTGTTTGGAACAGGGTGTGCAGCAGGTGGAAGCCGGTCTTGTCCGCCGCGTACCAGGTGCGGACCCGCTTCATGCCGCCGAACGGCCGCACGGCGACGCGCCCGTCCGGCTCCCTGCTCCACGGGCAGCCCCAGTGTTCGAGCTGGATGAGCTCGCGGGGCGCCTCCGCCACGAAAGCCTCCACGGCGTCCTGGTCGCAGAGCCAGTCACCGCCCGAGATCGTGTCGTAGCAGTGCTCGTCGAGGGTATCGCCGACGCCGATCACGCCGGCCGCGCCGCCCTCGGCGGAGACCGTGTGGCTGCGCATCGGATAGACCTTCGACACCACCGCAACGGTGAGCGAGGGATCGGTCTCGGCGACCGCGATGGCCGCGCGCAGGCCCGCGCCGCCTCCCCCCACGATGAGCACGTCGAACATGAGCGTCAGCTCCCGCGGTCGGGCTCGATCGGGTCCTTCACCCGCTTGCCGTCATGGCGGACGGCCGACAGGTGGATACTGCCGTCGTGGTACTCGTGACGGATCCGGCGGCAACCGCAGTCGAAGAACTGGTCGCGGATCACCAGGCCGTATCCGTCGTCGTCGACGAGGCGTTCACCACCGGACTTCTTCCCGCAGGGGGCCGTCTCCGGGGTGAAGGGGGTCTTCGTGCCTGTCATCGCCGATCCCCTTAGATAGGCGAAACGTCACCTCCACAGAAGCACCGCGACCTTGTTCGTGAAAGGGCCCAGAGCCGGTTCAGTCGGATCTGTCTTCCGTCGACTCGTCCTCCGGCTTCTCATGGGGGTAGTGGAGGTCGAAGGCGGGCCGCTCGGACCGGATCGGCGGCATCGTCGTGAAGTTGTGCCGGGGCGGCGGGCACGAGGTCGCCCATTCGAGGGAGCCGCCGAACCCCCACGGGTCGTCGAGCGTGACCTTCGGCGCCCTCCTGGCCGTCTTGTAGACGTTCCAGAGGAACGGCAGGGTCGAGGCGGCGAGCAGGAACGCCCCCACGGAGGAGATCTGGTTGAGGGTGGTGAAGCCGTCGCCCGCGCTGTAGTCGGCGTAGCGGCGGGGCATGCCGAGCACGCCGAGCCAGTGCTGGATCAGGAAGGTGGTGTGGAAGCCGACGAACAGGGTCCAGAAGTGGACCTTGCCCAGGCGGTCGTCGAGCATCCGGCCGGTCATCTTCGGCCACCAGAAGTAGAACCCGGAGAACATGGCGAACACCACGGTGCCGAACACCACGTAGTGGAAGTGCGCCACCACGAAGTAGGTGTCGGTGACGTGGAAGTCCAGTGGCGGCGAACCGAGGATCACCCCGGTGAGGCCGCCCAGCAGGAACGTGATGAGGAACCCGATCGCGAACAGCATCGGCGTCTCGAAGCTGAGGTGGCCGCGCCACATGGTGCCGATCCAGTTGAAGAACTTCACGCCGGTGGGCACCGCGATGAGGAACGTCATGAACGAGAAGAACGGCAGCAGCACCTGCCCGGTGGGGAACATGTGGTGCGCCCACACGGTCATCGACAGCCCGGCGATGGCGATGGTCGCCCCGACCAGCCCCATGTAGCCGAAGATCGGCTTGCGGCTGAAGACCGGGATGACCTCGGTGATGATGCCGAAGAAAGGCAGCGCGATGATGTAGACCTCGGGGTGGCCGAAGAACCAGAAGAGGTGCTGCCACAGCATCGGGCCGCCGCCCTCGGCGTCGAAGACGTGGGTGCCGAACTTGCGGTCCGACTCCAGCGCCAGCAGCGCCGCCGCCAGCACCGGGAAGGCCATCAGCACGAGCATGCTGGTCAGCAGCACGTTCCAGGTGAACAGCGGCATCCTGAACATCGTCATGCCGGGGGCGCGCATGCCGATGATCGTGGTGATGAAGTTGACCGCGCCGAGGATCGTGCCGAGGCCGCTGAGCGCCAGGCCCATGATCCACAGGTCGCCGCCGATGCCCGGCGAGTAGGTGGCCGACGCCAGCGGCGTGTAGGCGAACCAGCCGAAGTCCGCCGCCCCGCCCGGCGTGAAGAAGCCGGACACCGCCATCAGCCCGCCGAACAGGAACAGCCAGTAGGCGACCGCGTTCAGCCTCGGGAAGGCCACATCGGGGGCGCCGATCTGCAGCGGCATGACCACGTTGGCGAACCCGGCGAACAGCGGCGTGGCGAACAGCAGCAGCATGATCGTGCCGTGCATGGTGAACAGCTGGTTGTACACGTCCTGCCCGACGAGCTGCATCCCCGGCTGCGTCAGCTCGGCCCGGATGATCACCGCCATGACCCCGGCCGCGAGGAAGAACCCGAACGAGGTGATCAGATACAGGTATCCGATGACCTTGTGGTCGGTGGTCGTCAGCCAGGACACGATCACGGTCCCGGTGCGGCGGCGCCTGACCCGCTCGATCGAGGTCTCACGAACAGTGGTCACGGCTGCTCCCTCCATGAGAGGTACGGCATGCCTCTATGCCCCCATTTCACGCCAACGATCGCCGCGCGGGAAGCCGTTCGGGAAGATTGCCCGGCAGGCATGTGCCGCCGACATGGCATCCATGCGAGATCGTCGCTGGTGCGCCGTCCGGACAGGGCCTAGTGTCGGCGGGCATGTCGATGACCATCGGACTGCACCTGCCGGCCGGCCCGGCCACGGCGGGCCCCCGAGGCTGCGCGCGGATCGCCGTGCTGGCCGAGGAACTCGGCTACGACTCGCTCTGGGCCCCGGACCACGTGGTGCTGCCGGATCCCCGGGTGGAGCCCTCACCGCTCGACCCGGGCGTCCCCATGCTCGACCCCGTGGTCTGCCTGACGTTCCTGGCCGCGCGTACCGAGCGGATCCTGCTGGCACCGGCTGCGTGGTGCTGCCGCAGCGCAACCCGCTCATCCTGGCCAAGCAGCTGGCCGGCGTGGACGTGCTGAGCGGCGGCAGGCTGGTGTTCGGCGCGGCGGCCGGCTATCTGGAGCCGGAGCTGCGCGCGCTGGGCGTCCCGCCCGCCGAGCGGGGGACCCGCACGGAGGAGTACCTGCTGGCCATCCGCTCCCTCTGGGAGGACGACCGGCCCGCCTTCCACGGCCGCCATGTGGACTTCGAGCAGGTGAACGCCTACCCCAGGCCGGTCCGCAGGCCGGTGCCGGTGGTGCTGGGCGGCAACTCGCGCGTGGCGCACCGGCGGGCCGCCGCGCTGGCCGACGGCTGGTACGGCTGGATGCTGGGCCTGCGCGCCACCGCCGAGCAGGTCGCGTCGGTGCGCGAGCACGCGGCGGCGGCCGGGCGTTCGCTGCACGTCTCGGTGACGCCCGCCCGCCGCCTCGATCCCGGCACCGTCCAGGCCTACGCCGACCTCGGGGTGGACCGGCTCATCGTGACGGCCGAACCGGGCCTGCCGATGGACGGGCTGGAACGCTTCGTCGAGCGGAACGCGCCGGGCCGGCTCCTCGGCTGAGGCGTCCGGTTGGCGCATCCGGTTCCTGTCCGAGGCCCCGAGTCTTCTATCCTTCGTATCCGACCCGATCGGAGGAGAAGATCTCGTGAACGCCTCGCGTGACTATGCCGCCCTCGTCCAGCGTGGACTCTCGCTCGACCTCACCAGGGGCAAGCCGTCACCGCGCCAGCTCGACCTCTCCGACGACATGCTGAAGCTGCCATCGTCGCACCTCACGGCCGGCGGCGCCGACGCCCGCAACTACGGTGACCTGCAGGGCCTGCCCGAGCTGCGCGAGCTGTTCGCGCCGCTGCTGCAGGTGCCGGCGGCGCAGCTCGTCGTCGGCGGCAACGCCAGCCTGGCGATGATGCACGACACGATCGTGCACGCGCTGCTCAGCGAGATGCCGGGCGCGGCCCGCCGCTGGGTCGAGGAGCCGGAGATCACCTTCCTCTGCCCGGTCCCCGGCTACGACCGGCATTTCACCATCTGTGAGCAGTTCGGGATCAAGATGGTCCCCGTTCCGATGAACGCCGACGGCCCCGACATGGACGTGGTCGAGCGCCTGGTCGCCGAGGACGCGAGCGTCAAGGGCATCTGGTGCGTGCCCAAGTACAGCAACCCGTCCGGCATCGTCTACAGCGACGAGACCGTCCGCCGGCTCGCCGCGATGACCGCCGCCGCCCCCGACTTCCGCGTCTTCTGGGACAACGCCTACGCGGTGCACCACCTCACCGACACCCCGGCGGAGCTCGCCGACCTGCTGGCGCTCTGCGCCGAGCACGGCAATCCCGACCGCGCGTTCGTCTACGGCTCCACCTCGAAGGTGACCATGGCGGGCTCCGGCGTGTCCTTCTTCGGCTCGTCCCCGGCCAACGTCGCGTGGTTCCTGGCCAACACCCGCAAGCAGTCGATCGGCCCCGACAAGATCAACCAGCTCCGCCACGTCGAGTTCCTGCGCGACGCCGAGGGCGTGGCCGCGCACATGCGCAGGCACGCCGAGCTGATCGGGCCCAAGTTCGAGATCGTGGACCGGGTGCTGTCGAAGGAGCTCGGCGACCTCGCCACCTGGACCAGCCCGAAGGGCGGCTACTTCGTCAGCCTGGAGGTGCCGCACGCGGCCGAGGTGGTCGCCAAGGCGAAGGCCGCCGGGATCGCGCTGACCCCGGCCGGCGCCACCCACCCCTACGGCGACGACCCCGACGACCGCACGATCAGGATCGCGCCCACCTACCCCGGCCTGGAGGAGCTGGAGCAGGCCATCACGGGCCTGGCCGTCTGCGTCCGCCTGGTGGCGGAGGAACACGCCTGACACGCTCGGGTACGGATTCCGTACCCGGGCTACCTGCGCTTCCTGAAGCCGAAGATGTACTCGCGCGTCTCGCTCGGATGGAACGAGACGCCGACCTCCGGCTCGAAGGCGACGTTGTCGCGCGCGCAGTAGTAGAGGCTCTCCCAGACGGCGAGCGCCTGCTCCCTGGCCGGCCCCTCCGCGTGGTCGGTCTTGCGGGCGCCGCGCGCGCCGAGCACGAACAGCAGCCCGAACCCCCAGAACAGCCCGGTCAGGCAGAACGGCGCGAGCAGCACCTCCGCCCAGCTCGAGTGCTTGCCCATCGCGATCACCAGCGACACGACCAGGTGCACCAGGGCGGCGAGCCCGACCAGGAGGTAGCCCTGGTTCCTGGCCCAGGGGTTGTAGTGGCGGCTGGGGAACGACAGCCAGACGGCGAGCTGCGTGCGGCTCATCACGTGCTTGGAGGCGCCCAGCGCGGGCGCGGTGGGCAGGTCCGCGACCTGCCGCTCCCCCGGCAGCCTGACCCGGCCGATCCGGTAGGTGGTCCCCGCGGCGACGGCTCCCGGCACCGAAACGACCTGGTCTGTCTGCCCACACTCCGGACACTTGGCTTCCACCCAGGGCAGTCTGGCCTCAAGGCACGGTCCACGCAAACCGTAAGGTTGCCTTGTGAGACCCATTGACGCCCTGGTGAAATCCCTGCCCGACGGCCGCGTGCTGACCGACCCCGACGTGATCGACTCCTACGCCCGCGACCGCACGTTCGTGGAGCCGGGCAAGCCGCTCGGCGTGGTGCTGGCCGCCTCCCGCGACGACGTGGTGACCACGATGCGCTGGGCGAGCGAGCACCGGGTGCCCGTGGTGCCGCGCGGCGCGGGCACCGGGCTGGCGGGCGCCGCCACGGCGGGCGACGGATCGCTGATCCTCTCCCTGGCCAGGATGACCGCGATCAGGGAGCTCTCCCCCGCCGACGAGATCGCCGTGGTCGAGCCGGGGGTGATCACCGCCGACCTCGACAGGGCGGCCCGTGAGCACGGGCTGATGTACGCCCCCGACCCGTCGTCGTACGAGATCTCCACGATCGGCGGCAACCTGGCGACCAACGCGGGCGGGCTGCGCTGCGTCAAGTACGGCGTCACCCGCGACTCCGCGCTCGGCCTCGAGGTCGTGCTGGCCGACGGCCGGATTCTCAACACCGGCCGCCGCACGATGAAGGGCGTCACCGGCTACGACCTGACGGGGCTGTTCGTCGGCTCTGAAGGCACCCTGGGCGTGATCACCTCGGCCACCGTGCGGCTGCGCCGGGCGCCCGTCGCGCCTCCCGCGACGTTCGCCGCGGAGTTCGGCTCGCTGCGCGACGCGGGCGCGGCCGTGTCGGCGATCATGGCGGCCGGGTGCCAGCCCTCGCTGATGGAGCTGCTGGACCGCGCCACCCTGCAGGCCATCGACGACTGGCGCAACATCGGCCTGGAGCCGACGACCATGGCCATGCTGATCGGGCAGTCCGACGCCTCCGACGCCCAGGCCATGGCCGAGCGGATGGAACGGCTCTGCCTCGACAACGGCGCCTCGTTCGTGGCCGTCTCCTCCAGCCCGCAGGAGACCGAGGAGCTGATCGGGCTGCGCAGGATGGCCTACGAGGCCAAGGAGCGCCTCGGCGCGTGCCTGGTGGAGGACGTCTGCGTGCCCCGCTCGGTGCTGCCTGACATGATCACCGCCATCGAGGCCGCCGGAGCGCGGCACGGCGTGCGGATCTGCACCGTCGCGCACGCGGGCGACGGCAACCTGCATCCGGTCTTCATCTTCGACCACGGCACGCCGGAGCCGCCGGCCGAGGTGTGGGCCGCGGCGGACGAGGTGTTCACGCGGGCGCTGGAGCTGGGCGGCACCCTCACCGGCGAGCACGGCGTCGGCCTGCTGAAGCGGCGCTGGCTGGCGCTCGAGTCCGGGCCGGTCGTCCAGGAGGTGCAGCAGGGGATCAAGGCCGTGTTCGACCCGCTGGGACTTCTCAATCCGGGCAAAGCGATCTGATCAGGCCGTTCTCGCAACTGTTCACCAACCCGTGACCTAACCCGTTCACACGGACACGACCTGCACAGAAACGCTGACATGTCATGGTCAAACGTGAATGATCTAGCAGGTCGCGCCTCGTCCCAAAGGTCACGCTGGTAGCGTTTTGCCTCAGCGATCGTTCTGTTATGGGGGTCCGGGGTGAGTCAGTTCCAGCCGTTGGCGTCGGACGACCCGCGACGGCTGGGCGAGTACGAGATTGTCGCCCGGCTCGGCGAGGGTGGTCAGGGGATCGTCTACCTGGGCAAATCCGATTCGGGCGAGCAGGCTGCGGTCAAGCTCCTGCACCACGCCCTGGTGGCCGACCCCGACGCCAGGAGCCGCTTCCTGCGCGAGGTGGCGGTGGCGCAGCGGGTGGCCAGGTTCTGTACCGCCACCGTGCTCCACGCCGATCTCGAAGGCAGCCGACCCTACATCGTCAGCGAGTACGTGCCCGGCCCCTCCCTGCGCGAGCTGGTCATCAACGAGGGGCCGCGCCGGGGCGCCGCGCTCGAACGCCTGGCGATCAGCACGGCGACCGCCCTGGCGGCGATCCACCGGGCCGGGATCCTGCACCGCGACTTCAAGCCCGCCAACGTGCTCATGGGCCCGGAAGGCCCGGTCGTGATCGACTTCGGCATCGCCCGCGCCCTGGACTCCCCCGGAGCCACGGCCACCGGCATGGCCATGGGCACGCCCTCCTACCTGGCGCCCGAGCAGCTCACCGGGACGGCGGCGGTCTCCGAGACGGCGGACGTGTTCGCGTGGGGCGTCACGATGGTCTTCGCCGCCACCGGCAAGCCCGCCTTCGGCGCCGACTCCATCCCCGTGGTGATGAACCGGATCCTGCACGAGGAGCCGCAGCTCGGCGGGATGGAAGGGGCACTGGCCGACCTGGTGGCCGCCTGCCTGTCGAAGGACCCCACGCAGCGGCCCACGGCCGACCAGTTGATCATCCAGCTCACCGGCCAGCCCGTGCCCAAGGCCGCCATCGAGCCGGTCACCGGCCCGACCGCGCACTTCTCCCCCACCGCTCAGGCCGGCCCGCAGCCCTTCGCGGCGGCGGGCCCCGGTGGCACCGGCCCCCTGGCGGGGCCTGACGTGCCCTCCGGCCGGAGCGGCCCCGGGTACGCGCCTCAAGCGGCCGCCTACGGCCAGCAGGGCCACCAGCAGGGCCACCAGCAGGGCCACCAGCCGGGTCACCAGCCGGGTCACCAGCCGGGTCACGGCCCTGAGTCGGCCGGCCACACAGGTCCCGGCGGCGTGCCGGGCGCTCCGGCAGGCCCGGGCCTGCCGCCCAACGGCGGACAGCCGGGAACGCGGCAGGGCGGCCCGGGACAGGCGGGCGGGGCGGCCCAGGCAGGCCCTCACGCGGGACCGTTCCCGGCCGGTCAAGGCCCCGCCGGTCACCCAGGCCAGGGACCGGCAGGCCCGGGCTTCCCCCAGCAAGGCTTCCCGGGTCAGGGGCACGCCGGTCAGGGGCACGGAGGGCCCGGCGGGCGAGGTCCGGGGGGACCCGGGCAGCCGGGTCGGCCCGGTGGACGTCCGGACGGCGGAGCGGCCTCGAAGCAGCGCCGCACCCTGACCTTCGCCCTGTCAGGCGCCGCCGCGGCGGCGCTGCTGGTGGTGGCCGGAGCCGTCGTGGTGCAGGCCAACTCGGGCGCGCAGAAGATCGTGGCCGTGGGCAACTCCTCCGAGGTGTCCCCCACGGCGGGCACGACCGGCGCGGGGGAGCCAGGCGATCCGCCGGCGGTCGTGGAGACGCCGGGCGCGGTGCCCACGGTCGTCCCGACGCTGGAGGTGGAGCAGCCCGAGCCCACCAGCACCAGGAAGAAGCAGGGGGACGACGCCCTCGCCCAGGTGCCCGACCCTGTCACGGTGCCCACGGCTCAGCCGACCTCCCGCCCCACCACGAAGCGTCCTGAGCCGTCGCCCACGAAGACGACGAAGAAGAAGACGAACCTCGTCGAGCCGGATCCGGACCCGACAGGCTCACCGAGCCCCTCCCCCTCCGCCACGGCGAATCCGACGAAGAAGCCCACCGTCAAGCCGACCGCCGCCCCCAGGCCGAACCCGTACACGGCGGCCAAGGTGTGCGGCTCCGGCTACAAGATCATCAATGCCCACACCCTGGGCAGCAACGCCACCATCTACCTGCTCTACAGCTCCGCGGCGGGCAAGAACTGCGTGGTCACGCTGTCGCGCCTGGCCCATCCGGGCAAGGTCCAGATGAACGCCGTGCTGCAGGTCAAGGACGGGGCCAGCGCGAGCAACCCCGGCAAGTTCACCGCCTACGCCGGCCCGGTCCGCCTGGCGGGCGCCAAGAAGTGCGTCATCTGGGGCGGCTCCTGGGGCAGCGCCAGCTGGAAGTCCGGCTGGAGCCACTGCGGCTGACACCCGCTCCTTTCACGGGGCCGTTCTCCACTTGGCTGGGGAGCGGCCCTTTCGTCTACGCCACCGGAAGCCGTGGACGACGCTCTCTTCTCAGAACGGCGGCGGGCCGCTAGCGTAGTTGACGTGATCGTCAGGTCTACCGTGCTGACGTCCCGAGGCAGGCGGACCCGCGCCGCGCTGCTGGAGGCGGGCCGCGCGGCGTTCGAGGAGCACGGGTACGACGCCGTGCGCGTCGACGACGTGTGCGCGCGGGCCGCGGTGTCGCACGGCACCTTCTACACCTACTTCGACTCCAAGGAGTCGCTGTTCGCCGAGGTGGCGGGGGCGGCGGTGGGCGAGATGTTCGCGGCGAGCGTCGTCGGCCCGTCGGCGCCCGGCGACCCGTACGCCCGCGTCGAGGCCGCGAATCGGCTCTACCTGCGCGCCTGGGCAGCCAATTCGCGCCTGATGCGGACGCTGGAGCACGCGGCGACGGCCGACGAGCGGTTCGGGCGGCTGCTGCTGGAGCTCCGCGAGGTCTTCGTGCGGCGCGGCGCGGACGGGCTGCGCCGGCTGCAGGAGCAGGGCCTGGCCGACCCGGCGCTGGATCCCAGGCTGACGGCGGTCATGCTGGGCGGCATGGTGGAGCACTTCGCGCACGTGTGGCTGGATCTGGGCGAGCAGGCGGACGAGGAGGCGGCCGTGGCTCACCTGACCCGGCTGTGGGCTCGGGCCATCGGCTTGACGGTGCCGTCAGCTTCGCCGGCGCTTCAGGAGGAGGACGCGTGATCGTCAGCAGACTCGACCCGGGTGACGGCGGCCACCTGCGGCGCAGGGAGGCGATGCTGGCCAAGCTCGCCGACCTCGACGCCGAGCACGCCAAGGCCGTCGCGGGCGGCGGGGGGAAGTACGTCGAGCGGCATCGCGGGCGCGGGAAGCTGCTCGCCCGCGAGCGGATCGAGCTGCTCGTGGACCCCGACTCGCCGTTCCTGGAGCTTTCACCGCTGGCCGCGTGGGGCAGCGAGTTCCCCGTGGGCGCGAGCGTGGTCACGGGGATCGGCGTGATCGAGGGCGTCGAATGCGTGATCACCGCGAACGATCCCACGGTCAGAGGCGGCGCGTCCAACCCGTGGACGCTCAGAAAGACGCTGCGCGCGGCGGACATCGCCATGACCAACCGCCTGCCGTACGTGAACCTGGTGGAGAGCGGCGGCGCCGACCTGCCGACGCAGAAGGAGATCTTCATCCCGGGCGGCCGGATCTTCCGCGACCTGACGCGGCTGTCGGCCGCCGGGATCCCGACCGTCGCGCTGGTCTTCGGCAACTCCACGGCCGGAGGCGCCTACGTGCCCGGGATGAGCGACTACGTGGTGATGGTGCGGGAGCGCGCCAAGGTGTTCCTCGGCGGGCCGCCGCTGGTCAGGATGGCGACCGGCGAGGAGTCCGACGACGAGTCGCTCGGCGGGGCCGAGATGCACGCCCGGGTCAGCGGGCTGGCCGACTATCTGGCTGCCGACGAGCACGACGCGCTGCGCCTCGGGCGCCGGATCGTGCGCTCGCTCAACTGGCGCAAGCAGGGCCTGCGGCCACGGGCTGGGAGTGATCCAGCCTATCCGGCGGAGGAGCTGCTGGGGATCGTGCCCGAGGATCTGAAGATTCCGTTCGACCCGCGCGAGGTGATCGCCCGGGTGGTGGACGGCAGCGAGTTCGAGGAGTTCAAGCCGGCGTACGGGGCCTCGCTGGTGACGGGGTGGGCGCGCCTGCACGGCTATCCGGTGGGGATCCTGGCCAACGCCCGCGGCGTGCTGTTCAGCGAGGAGTCGCAGAAGGCGACCCAGTTCATCCAGCTCGCCAACCAGTCCCGCACCCCGCTGCTGTTCCTGCAGAACACGACCGGCTACATGGTCGGCAAGGAGTACGAGCAGGGCGGCATCATCAAGCACGGCGCCATGATGATCAACGCGGTGTCGAACTCGACGGTGCCCCATCTGACGGTGGTGATGGGAGCCTCGTACGGGGCGGGCAACTACGGCATGTGCGGGCGGGCCTACGATCCCCGGTTCCTGTTCAGCTGGCCGAGCGCCAAGTCGGCGGTGATGGGCCCGGCGCAGCTCGCCGGGGTGCTGTCGATCGTCGGCCGGGCCTCGGCCGAGGCTCGGGGGCAGGCGTACGACGAGGAGGCGGACGCGGCGATGCGGGCGATGGTGGAAGCGCAGATCGAGGCGGAGTCGCTGCCGTTCTTCCTGTCGGGCAGGCTCTACGACGACGGCGTGATCGATCCGCGTGACACGCGGACCGTGCTGGGCCTGTGCCTGTCGGCGATCAACAGCGCCGCGGTGCCGGAGGCGGCGGGATTCGGGGTGTTCCGGCCGTGATCACACGACTGCTGGTGGCGAACCGGGGCGAGATCGCCCGCCGCGTCTTCCGCACCTGCCGGGAGCTCGGCATCGAGACGGTGGCGGTCTATTCCGACGCCGACGCCCGCGCGCCGCACGTGGCCGAGGCGGACCACGCGGTGCGGCTGAGCGGCGACAAACCCGCCGACACCTACCTCGACGCCGACCGGCTGCTGGCCGCCTGCCGGGCGGCCGGCGCGGACGCCGTGCATCCCGGCTACGGGTTCCTGTCGGAGAACGCGGCCTTCGCGCGGGCAGTGCTGGAGGCCGGGCTGACCTGGGTGGGCCCGCCGCCGCCGGCCATCGCCTCGATGGGCGACAAGCTGGCGGCCAAGCGCCTGATGTCGGAGGCCGGCGTCCCCACGCTCCCGTCGCTGGCCGTCACGGCCGACGGCACGCTGACGGACCCGGGCGACGATTGGGAGTTCCCGGTGCTGGTGAAGGCCGCCGCCGGAGGGGGCGGCCGCGGGATGCGGGTGGTGCGCGAGGCGCGCGAGCTGGCGCGGCAGGTGGCGTCCGCGCACCGGGAGTCCCTGGCGGCCTTCGGCGACGGCGGCGTGTTCGTCGAGCCGCTGCTGGAGGGCGCCCGGCACGTCGAGGTGCAGGTGCTGGCCGACGGGCACGGCACGGTGTGGGCGCTCGGGGAGCGGGACTGCAGTATCCAGCGCAGGCACCAGAAGGTCGTCGAGGAGTGCCCGTCCCCCGGCATCACCCGGCCGATGCGCAGCTACCTGGAGGAGGCCGCGGTCCGGGCCGCGCGCGCGATCGGCTACGTCGGGGCGGGGACGGTCGAGTTCCTGGTCGCGGGCGAGCGGGTGGCGTTCCTGGAGATGAACACCCGCCTGCAGGTCGAGCACCCGGTGACCGAGCTGGTCTACGGGGTGGACCTGGTGCGGTGGCAGGTGGCGGTGGCCGAGGGCGCGGCCCTGCCGCCGGAGCCGCCGCTGCCGGCCGGGCACGCCGTGGAGGTGCGGCTGTACGCCGAGGACCGCGCCTACCTGCCGCAGTCGGGGGTGCTGCACCGGTTCGAGGTTTCCGGGCAGGTCCGGGTGGACTCGGGGGTGGAGAGCGGGTCGGTGGTGTCCTCGCACTACGACCCGATGCTGGCCAAGGTGATCGGGTACGGCGCGAGCCGCGGCGAGGCGGTGCGCAAGGTCGTCTCCGCGCTGCGGCGGGCCAGGATCCACGGCCTCACCACGAACCGCGACCTTCTCCTGCAGATCCTGAAAAATCCGGACTTCGCAGCGGGTGACACGCACACCGGCTTCCTCGATCAGCACGACTTCGGCGGCGACGGCCCACCCGGAGAGCTGGCCGTGCTGGCCGCGGCGCTCGCGACGGCCGCCGCCAACCGGGAGCGCGCACCGGTCCTGGGCGGCCTGCCCTCCGGCTGGCGGAACGTACGCTCCCAGCCGCGCGTGGCGACATTCGCCGAGGCCGAGGCGGTCTACGATCCACTGCCGGCCGGGGTCGCCGTGATCGAGGTCGTCAGGACCGGCGTGGTCGCGGGTGACGGAGCGGCGGGCGCCGCGCCGCACCGGACGCACGCCTTCGCCTATCAGGTGGTCCTGGAACGCGACGGCCTGCGGCACGCCTTCGAGGTGTCCTCCTACGACGGCGGGGTGGCAGCGGTGTACGTGGACTCCGCTACGGGCGGGGTCAGGCTGACGCCGGTGCCGCGCCTGCCGGAGCCGGTCGAGCATGTCGCGCCCGGATCGCTGCTCGCCCCCATGCCGGGCAGCGTGCTGCGGGTGGAGGTGGTGGCGGGCGAGCGCGTGGCGAAGGGGCAGCCGGTCCTGGTGCTCGAAGCGATGAAGATGGAGCACCTGATCGCCGCGCCCGCCGGCGGCGTGGTCTCGGGTGTGCACGTGGAGAAGGGGCAGCAGGTGGACGCCGGAGCCGTGCTGGCGATCATCCAGGAAGGGGACTCATGACACGCCTGGTTCACAAGGAGCTCGCGGGCGGCATCGCGACGATCACGCTGGACTCACCGCCGAACCGCAACGCGCTGTCCGTACGCCTGCTCGGCGACCTGGCCGAGCACCTGGAATGGGCGCTGGCCGAGCCGAAAGCACGGGTGATCGTGCTGACCGGCGCCGGCCCGGTGTTCTGCTCGGGCGCGGACCTGAAGGAGCAGCGCACCTCCGACGCGCCGGTGACGGCGTCGTTCCCGGAGGTGCTGTCGCTGATCTGGGAGAGCCCGAAGCCGGTCGTCTGCCGGCTGAACGGCACCGCCCGCGCGGGCGGCCTCGGCCTGGTGGCCGCCTGCGACTTCGCGATCGCGCCGCTGACCGCCTCGTTCGCGTTCACGGAGGTACGGCTCGGCGTCGTGCCCGCGATGATCTCGGTGCCCGTCCTGAGGAGGCTGCAGCCGAGGGCCGCGGCGGAATACTTCATGACCGGCGAGGTGTTCGACGCGGCCCGGGCGGTGGAGATCGGCCTGCTGACGCGTGCCGTGCCGCCGGAGGAGCTGGACGAGACGGTCGCCCACTACGCCCGGATGCTGGTCAAGGGCGGCCCCGAGGCCCTGGCCATCACCAAGCGGCTCGTCAGGGAGGTCCCGGCCGTCCCGTTCGAGGAGGGGCTGCGGCGGATGACCGAGCTGTCAGCCGAGCGCTTCACCTCCAGCGAGGGCCAGGAGGGCATCTCCGCCTTCATGACCAAGCGGCCACCGCGCTGGGTCCCCGAAGGCAGCTGAGGAGCGCCATGCCCACCAGCCCGCACGCCCCCTCGCGGCCTCTGAGGGTCGCCAACTGCAGCGGCTTCTACGGCGACCGTCTGTCGGCCGCTCGTGAGATGGTCGAGGGCGGCCCCATCGACGTGCTCACCGGCGACTGGCTGGCCGAGCTGACCATGCTCATCCTGGCCGGCAATCGGCTCAAGGGCCGCCCGGGTTACGCCCCCACGTTCCTGCGCCAGCTCGAGGACGTGCTCGGCCAGTGCCTGGAGCGCGGCATCAAGATCGTGACCAACGCCGGCGGTCTCGACCCCGCGGGCTGCGCCGAGGCCGTCCACGAGCTGGCCGCCAGGCTCGGCCTGTCCCCCAGGGTCGCCCACGTGACCGGCGACGACCTCACCGGCCGCGACCTCGACCTGGTCAACGCCGACACCGGCGAGAAGCTGCGGGCGGCGCCGCTGACGGCCAACGCCTATCTGGGCGGCCGGCCCATCGCCGCCGCGCTGTCGGCGGGCGCCGACGTCGTGGTCACCGGCCGCGTCACGGACGCGGCGCTGGTGACCGGGCCGGGCATCTGGCGGTACGGCTGGCAGCCGGACGACCTCGACCCGCTGGCCGGCTCGGTGGTCGCGGGGCACATCATCGAGTGCGGCTGCCAGGCCACGGGCGGCAACTACGCCTTCTTCGGCGAGGTGCCCGACCTGGCGCACTGCGGCTTCCCCATCGCCGAACTGCACGCCGACGGCTCCAGCGTCATCACCAAGCACCCGGGCACGGGCGGGCTGGTCTCGATCGGCACGGTCACGGCACAGCTGCTGTACGAGATCGCCTCTCCGCGCTACCAGGGTCCCGACGTGGTGGCCCGCTTCGACACCATCGGCCTGTCCGACGACGGCCCCGACCGCGTCCGCGTCACAGGCGCGCGCGGCGAACCCCCGCCCGCCAGCCTCAAGGTGGCGGTCAACTATCTGGCGGGCTATCGCAACACGATGACGCTCGTCCTGACCGGCCTGGACGTCGAGGCGAAGGCCAGGGTGGCCGAGGAGGCCATCTGGGCCAGGATCGCGAAGGACTCCTTCGACCAGGTGGACGTCACTCTGACGGACTCCGGCCTGCTGCGGATCACCGTCATGGACGGCGACCAGCACAGAGCGGGGCGGGCGTTCTCGTCCGCCGTGGTGGAGACCGGGCTGGCCAGCTATCCGGGCTTCTACGGCCTGACCCCGCCCGGCCCCGCCTCCCCCTACGGCGTCTACTGGCCGGTCCTGGCACCGGCCTCTCAGGTGCGTGCGGAGGTCTTCCTCGACGGCGAGCCCGTCCCTCTCGCCGCCGCCCCCGCGGCGCGTGCCGGTGAGGAGGCACGGCCTGAGGAGGCGCCGCGCGGGGACGCCGCACCTCCGCCGGGCGGGCGGCTGGTGCGCCTCCCGCTGGGGCGGATCGCCGGAGCGCGCTCGGGGGACAAGGGCGGCAACGCCAACCTGGGAGTCTGGACCGGCACCGCGGAGCAGTACGGCTGGCTGGCGGGCCACCTCACCACCGAGCGGCTGAAGGCCCTCCTGCCCGCCCTCGCCCCGCACCGTGTGGACCGATACGAGCTGCCCAACCTCAACGCGCTCAACTTCGTCGTCCACGGGCTCCTGGGCAGGGGCGTCGCGGCGAGCCCGCGGATGGACCCGCAGGCCAAGGCCCTGGGTGAGGAGCTTCGCGCCCGGGAGGTGGACCTGCCGGAGTCCCTGCTGCCCCGGCCGCCGGGAGAGGCGCGGCCCGGCGCCGCCGGCCTGGCGGCAGGCGAATCGCTTTGATTCGACTGCCAGGAGTGTAGGAGGATGTCGCGCATGACCCCACGCCGCCTCACCCGTGACGACCTGGACGACTGCTGCCGCCTGGCCAAGGACCGCGGCTGGCTGCCCGAGCGGCACAAGTGGACGCTGCTGTTCGAGGTGGGCGAGGTCTACGGCATCGACGCGCCCGACGGCGACGGGCTGGCGTCGACGACCGTCCTGACCCGCTACGGCGACGACCACGCCGTGATCAGCATGGTGCTGACCGCCTCCAGATACGGCAGGCGCGGGTTGGCGCGCAGCCTGATGGAGCACGTCCTGGCGCAGGCCGGGGACCGGGTGGTGTCGCTGCACGCGACCGAGAACGGCCGGCCGCTCTACGAACGGCTCGGGTTCCGCACGGTCGGGCGGGTCGCCAAGCGGACCGGCGTCTTCCGCGGCGAGCCGTCCGGCAGGACCCGCCCCGCCACCGAGGCCGACCTCGGAGCGATCCTGGAGCTGGACGCCGAGCTGTTCGGCACCGACAGGTCGGCGCTGCTGCGGCGCATGCCCGCCTTCGGCGAGCAGGTCCTGGTCGCCGAAGGCGGATTCGGTCACTGCTGGCGCAACGACGACAACGTGGTCATCGGCCCGGTCGTGGCGCGCGACGAGGACACGGCCAGGGCGCTGATCGGCGATCTGGCGCTCCAGGCGGGCGGCGAGGTGCGGATGGACCTCGATCTGGCCAAGGACGCGATGGTGCGGTGGGCGGACGAGCGCGGGATCGGCAGCCCGTGGGAGGTGTCGCTGATGGTCCGCGGCGGCGAGCTGCCCGGGGACCGCGCGCGGCAGTTCCTGCCGTTCATGCAGGCCCTGGGTTGACCGGCCGAGCCGGGCTCTCGTAGGGTCGGCCAACAGAATATCGTTCGGTCGAAAGGCGACCATGACCTCCACGCACATCGACGTGAGCGCCGTCGACCTGGTGGCGCTCGGCGCCTGGATGGACGACCAGGGGCTGCCCGAGGGGGAGATCACCGGCGCGGCGCCGGTCCTGGGCGGCACCCAGAACGTCATGGTCCGCTTCGAGCGCGGCGGCAGGCCGTACATCCTGCGCAGGCCGCCGCTGCACGCCAGGCGCAAGAGCAACGAGGTGCTGCGCCGCGAGGCGCGGGTGCTGGCGGCGCTGCGGGACACGCCGGTCGCGGCGCCGAGACTGGTGGCGGCGCAGACCGAGGTGGAGCCGGTCTTCTACCTGATGGAGCCGGTCGAGGGGTTCAATCCCTCGACGGGGCTGCCCGAGCCGCACGCCTCCGACCCGGCGATCCGCCACCGGATGGGGCTGGAGGCGGCCTCGGCACTGGCCGAGCTGGGGCGCGTCGATCCTGGGGTGCTGCCGGACTTCGGCCGGCCCGAGGGGTTCCTGGAGCGGCAGGTCCCGCGCTGGCTCAAGGAGCTCGACTCCTACGGCGAGCTGGACGGCTATCCGGGGCCCGAGATCCCCGGACTGGCGGAGACGGCCGCGTGGCTGGACGCCAACCGGCCGGCCTCTTTCACGCCGGGGATCATGCACGGCGACTACCACTTCGCGAACCTGCTGTTCGCCCATGACGGCCCGAGGGTGGCGGCCATCGTGGACTGGGAGATGTGCACGATCGGCGACCCGCTGGTCGACCTCGGCTGGCTGGTGGCCATGTGGCCGTCCGCCAGCGCACAGGTGCCCGGCCTGGCCTCGCCGCGCGAGATCGTCGACTGCTACGCGGCGCTGTCGGAGCGCGATCTGTCGGCGATCGACTGGTATGCCGTCATGGCCTGTTTCAAGCTCGGGATCGTGCTGGAGGGCACGCACGCCCGGGCGTTCGCCGGCAAGGCGCCCAAGGACATCGGCGACCTGCTGCACGCCACCACGCTGAGCCTCTTCGAGCGCGCGGGAGCCATCATGCGCGACCCCCTTTCGGCATAACTCCCAAAACGCCCAATATCACGATTTTTCCTGAAAAACGATCACAGACCCGACCCCGAGCCGTACAATTGCGCGCAATTGCAGTTGTGTGGTTCGGGGAAGGATCGTCATGCGTATGCGTTTCCTGGGTTCCACGTCGGAGGCGGGAGCCTGTCCCACCCTGTACGAGACCGACCGGGGCACGATCGTCGTACAGGGCCTGCAGCTCACAGATGCCGACGCCCTGGCGGACCTGCGCGACATCCTCGACGGCGAGACCGCGGTCGAGGTTCCTCGTGAGCTGATCACCGAAATCGCCCGCCGGGTCCTGCCCGAAGGATCGGCAACCGCTTTCCCCACCAGGGAGGCGACACCCCCCGCATCCGGTTGATCACAATTGCGCGACCGGGGCTGGCATGATCCCCACAAGCAGGTCTAGCCTCGGGCGTCGTGACGTCCTTTCAGCAGGCGCGCATGGACCTCGGCGGCCAGCTTCGGCAGTTGCGCGAGGCGGCCCACCTCTCGGGCAAGGACCTGGCCGCGAGGTTGCACTGGCAGCCGTCCAAGGTCTCCCGCCTGGAGAACGCGCGGCAGACCGCCACGGAGGACGACGTCGTGGTGTGGGCGCAGGCTGTGGGAGCGGCCCCGGAGACCACGGACGACCTGATCACCCAGGCCCTCGCGCTGCTGGAGCGGCACGACGGCTGGAAGCAGCGCCACCGCAGCGGCCTGGCCGCAATCCAGGAGGACATGCGCGACCTGGAGGCGCGCACCAAGCTCTTCCGGGCGTTCGAGCCGGCCGTTCTGGTCGGCCTGTTGCAGACAGCCGAGTACGCCCGGCACGTGTTCCGCAAGGTCAAGCGCCTCTACAGCGCCGCCGACCAGATCGACGCGGCGGTCCGGGTGCGGATGCAGCGCCAGGAGATCCTGTACGACCGGACCCGGACGTTCAGGTTCGTGATCTCCGAGACGGTGCTGCACACCCGGCTGGCGCCGGCCGACGTGATGCACGGCCAGCTCGACCGGTTGCTGGCCGTCAGCACGCTGCCGAATGTGGAGTTCGGCGTGATCCCCTTCACCGAGGAGCTGCCGTCGGCGCCGATCCACGGCTTCTGGATCTACAACGAGGCCATGGTCGGCGTGGGCACCATGACGAAAGACCTGGTCATGCGCGACCCGGACGACATCGCGTTCTACGGACGGGCCTTCGACGACTTTGCGAAAACGGCGAAGTTTGACGAAGCCGGACGGGACATCATCATTCGCGTTCTTAACGATTACCGAAAACAATCGGCACATTAATCTCGCAATTGCTTGCCCTCCGCGTCAAGATCGTGCAATTCTGGCGCGAGACGATGCGGAGGTGACGCATGATGCTTGACACCGCGCTCTGCCTCGAGCGGTTCGCGTGGTTCGCGGGTCGCCACGCGGATCTGTCGGTCGAGAACCTCGCTCTCTCCAGCGACCCCGCCTTCGTGTCGGTGCGCAACCGTTTCTCCGCCACTCTGATCGAGAGCGTGACGTGCTCAGAGGACGGCAGCTTCATCACGTCCTGGGGCTACCGGCTCGGCACCTCCGACGACGTGGAGTCCGCGGCCGCCCGCCTCGCCTTCCTGCTGGCCGCCCTCCCGGCCTGACCTCGGGCCTGACCCCGCGCGCTCAGCCCGCCGCGCAGTCGTAGAGCCCGTCCTGTCCGTCCACGGTCGCGCAGCCGGCCTGGACCCAGGTGATGACCTCGCCGCTCCCTGGCGGCCCCGGCCGCCGCTCGCGATCACGTAGCGCAGCCTGCCCGAGGACACGGGCTCCTGGAGCCGCCCGACGGTCTGAGCGCGTACGCGGCCGGCCCGGCGAGCCCGGCGACGAGCGTGGAGTCGTGCAGCCGGTTGACGCTGTCACGCGGGGCCGGCTGCTCGTTGTGGACCGGGACGACCACCTCGACCAGGCGAGTTGTCACTGTTGTTCGCATGTCTCCAGCTCAGGCGCCGGCTCTTTGAGATGGCTGATCCGGGTCTGAGCGTGGGGTGAGATTTCCCGGCAGCCTCATCGTCGCGACGGTGCCCCCGCCGGGAGCGTTGCCGAGCCGCACCTCTCCCCCGGCCTCGTCCGCCGCCTGCGCGACGATCGCGAGCCCCAGGCCCGATCCGGGCAGGGATCGCGCCGAAGGGGAGCGCCAGAACCGCTCGAAGACATGCGGCAGGTCCTCTTCGGAGATCCCCGGCCCGTGGTCGCGGACGGTCAGCTCGCCCTCGCGGAGCGCCACCTCGACCTCGTGGCCGGGGCTGAACTTGGCGGCGTTGTCGATGAGGTTGAGCACGGCCCGTTCGAGCGAGGTGGCGCTGCCGACGACGTACCACGGCGACAGGTCGGTGCCGACTTCGGCGCCGCGCAGCCTGGCCCGCTCCACGGCGGCCGTGACGACCTCGTGCAGCGGCAGCTCGACGTGCGGCTCGTGGTCGGCGTCGCCGCGGGCGAGCTGCAGCAGGTCGCCGACCAGCGTGGTGAGCTCGGCGAACTGCGCCTTCACGTTGACCAGCAGGCGCTGCTTGGCGCCCGGGTCGAGGCTGCGGCCGGTCTGCTCGCTGCGGAGCAGGAGGTCGATGTTGGTGCGCAGGGTGGTGAGCGGGGTGCGCAGCTCGTGGCCGGCGTCGGCGACGAGCTGCTGCTGGCGGTCGCGGGAGCCGGCGAGGGCGGCGGTCATGGCGTTGAAGGAGGCGCTCAGGCGGGCGATCTCGTCGCTTCCCTCCACCGGGATGCGGGTGTTGAGGTCCTCGGTCTGCGCGATGTGCTCGACCGCCCTGGTGAGGCGGCCCACCGGGCGCAGCGCCGCCCGGGAGACGAGCAGCCCGGCCGTGGCGGCGACGAGCACGCCGAGCGCGGCGACGATGGCCAGCATGAGCGACACGCTGCGCAGCGTGCTCTGCAGCTCGTGCAGGGGCCTGGCGACCACGAACGCCGCGTTCTGATCGACGTTCTTGACGAGCACGCGGATGGGCGTGCCGTCGTCGGCGTAGCCGTCGTAGACCGCCTCCTGGCCGCGGTAGCCGTCCGCGACCTTCTTCTCCCGGTAGGTGACCTTGACCGCGATGTTGCCCATGACGCAGCGGGTGCCGTCGGGGAAGACGATCTGCATGGGCTCGGCGAAGGACGGATGCCCGTCGTCGGGGGAGGTGCTGACCGGGTTCGGCGAGCAGTCGCGGACCGCCTTGTTCATCGCGTCCCACGGCACGCGGATGTCCCGGAGCGACTGGTTGAGCTGCCAGGACAGCTCCCTGCGGACGAAGTACCAGCAGCCGACCGCCGAGACGGCGACCGCGATGGCCACCGCCGCCGCGACCAGCAGGGTGAGCCGCGAGCGCATGCTGCGCCTCTTCATCAAGCTCCTCTGAGCACGTAGCCGACGCCGCGCACGGTGTGGATCAGTCTCGGCTCGCGGCCGGCCTCGGTCTTGCGCCGCAGGTACATCACGTACACGTCCAGCGAGTTGGACGACGGCTCGAAGTCGAACCCCCACACCTCGGCCAGGATCTGGTCCCGCGTCAGAACCTGGCGCGGGTGCGCCAGCAGCAGCTCCAACAGCAGGTATTCGGTCCTGGTCAGGTCCAGGCGCCGCTCGCCTCTGGTGACCTCCCTGGTCGCCGGGTCCATGCGCAGGTCGTCGAAGGTCAGCGTCTGCTCGGGTTCGCCGGCGTTCAGCGCGCCGCGCCGCAGCAGCGCCCGCACCCGCGCCAGCAGCTCGTCCAGCTCGAACGGCTTGACCAGGTAGTCGTCGGCGCCCGCGTCCAGGCCGGACACCCGGTCGCCGACCGCGTCGCGGGCGGTCAGCATGAGCACGGGCACGTGGTCGCCCGCGGACCGGAGCCTGCGGCAGGCGGTCAGGCCGTCGAGCCGCGGCATCATGACGTCGAGCAGCACCGCGTCGTACGGCTGGCGCGCCAGCTCCTCCAGCGCCGCCTGCCCGTCGTTGGCGGTGACGACCTTGTAGCCCTCGAACTCGAGACTCGACTGGAGCGCCTCGCGCAGCGCGGGCTCGTCGTCCACCACCAGCAACCGTGCCAGCTCACTCATGCTCACAACGCTAGAGGAGCAATCTGAGAACGCGATGAGGGCGCCGGCACTCAGCGCATCAGCGCCATGGCCGCGTTGTGGCCGGGGATGCCGCTGACGCCGCCGCCCCTGCGGGCGCCGGCGCCGCAGAGCAGGATCCGCTCGTGCTCGGTCTCCACCCCCCAGCCGCCCTCGTCCGCGTACGGCCAGCTCAGGTCGCGATGGAAGATGTGGCCGCCGGGCAGGCCCGCCTCGTTCTCCAGGTCCACCGGGGACTTGGCCTCGACGCAGGGAGTGCCGTCGGGGGCGCGCAGGAGGCAGTCCTCGATGGGCTCGGCCAGGACCTGGTTCATCGAGGCGAAGGTGGCGCGGAGAGCCTCCTCCCGCGCCTGATCCGGATCTTTCCGGAAAAGGCGAGCGGGCATGTGCAGGCCGAACAGCGTCATCGTCTCCGCTCTGCCGCGCAGCTCCGGCCCGAGGATCGACGGGTCGGTGAGCGAGTGGCAGTAGACCTCGGCCGGGGGCAGCCGCGGGATCTCGCCACGGGACGCCTGGGCGTGGGCCGCGGCGAGCTGGTCGCGGGTCTCGTTGATGTGGAACGTCCCGCTGAACGCGGCCCGCGGATCCACCCCCGCGTCCTTGAGCCGCGGCAGCCGGCTCAGCACCATGTTCACCTTGAGCTGCGCCCCCTCCGGCGTGCCCGGCTCCCTGCCCAGCACCCGGTCCAGCACGGCGGGTGGCAGGTTGACCAGCACGTGCCCGCCGGTGACGGTGTGCTCGGCGGTGTCCGTACGGAAGGCGACCTCCCCCGACGGCGAGATGCCGACGACCTCCGCGCCGGTCCTGATCTCGGCGCCCGCCTGGCGGGCGGCGGCCTCCAGCGCCCCCGAGACGGCGCCCATGCCGCCCACGGGCACGTTCCACTCGCCGGTGCCGTCGCCGATCACGTGATAGAGGAAGCACCGGTTGGCCAGCAGGTCGGTGGCCGGGTCGGCGAACGTGCCGATCAGCGCGTCGGTGAGCACCACGCCGCGCACCGTGTCGTCGGCGAACCGCTCGTCCACCGTCTCCCCGATCGGCCGCGCGAACAGGTCCTGCCACGCTTGCGGGCCGACCAGCCGCTCGACCTCGGCGGCCGGGCGCAGCGGTTCCAGCAGGGTCGGCGCCAGGGCCTGCGCGGCCCGCGCGGTCATCGCGTAGAAGTCGCGCCAGGCCAGGTAGTCGGCCTCGCCTCCGGTGACCGTGCGGAAGGAGGCCTCCGTCCGGCCCTCGTCACCGCCGTCCACGAGCAGGCCGGTGTCGCCCACGGGCGTGTAGGAGGCGTAGCGGCGCCGGCGCAGCTCCAGGTCGAGACCCAGGTCCTTGACGATCTTCGTGGGCAGCAGGCTGACCAGGTAGGAGTAACGCGACAGCCGTACGTCCACGCCCGGGAAGGCGCGCGTGGAGATGGCCAGGCCGCCGGTGTGGTCCTGCCGCTCCAGCACCAGCACGCGCCGCCCGGAGCCGGCCAGGTAGGCGGCGGCGACCAGGCCGTTGTGGCCGCCACCGGCGATGACCACGTCGTATGCACCCATTCCGGCACTTTATCCCGCCTCACGGACGGCTGGCGATCGCCAGGAGCGTGGCGGCGGGGCTGGTGAGGGTACGGCCACGGCGCCAGACGGCACGCAGGCTCCGGACCAGGTTGACTCCGGCCAGCGGCACCTCGACCAGGCGTCCGGTGCCCAGCTCCGCCTCGACCGCGTACCCGCTGATGACGGCCGGCGCCGCACCCGCCTGGGCGGCTCCCTTGACCGCCGAGTTGGAGCCCAGCTCCAGGCGCGGGCTGGCCTGACGCAGGTCCCTGAACGCCACGTCGAGCGTCTCCCGGGTGCCCGACCCCGGCTCCCGCACCACGAGCGCCGTGGCGGCCAGCTCGGCCCCTCTCAGCGCGGTACGGCGGCGCGTCCACGGATGCCCCGGCGCCACCACGACCACCAGCCTGTCGGTGCCCACGACCCGGCTCGCCAGCCCTTCCGGAACGCTCGGCCCCTCGACGAAGCCCAGCTCCACCTCCTCGGCGAGCACCCGGGCCGCGACGTCGGCGGAGTTCACCACGTCCAGGCCGACCTGGACGTCCGGCTCCCGGTTCTGCAGCTCGCCGAGCCAGCGCGGCACCAGGTACTCCGCCACCGTCATGCTCGCGGCGACCCGCAGGTGGGCCGCGCCGCCGAGGCGCACCGCCTGGGCGGCCCGCATGAGCTCCTGCGCGGCGGCGACCACCTGGGCCGCCCAGCCGGCCACCATCTTGCCCTCGGTGGTGAGCGTGGAGCCGCGCGGCGTCCGCTCCAGCAGCGGCAGGCCGAGGCGGCGTTCGAGCTGGGCGACGCGCTTGCTGGCCGACGGCTGGGCGATGCCCGCGACCTTGGCCGCCCGGCCCAGGCTGCCCAACTCGCCGACGTCGACCAGCAGCTTCAGCGAGTCGAGATCGGGAAGCGAGGTCATAGCCACAGGCTATGACCTCCCAGGCAGCTCGTGGCTACCGGCCGGCTCGGGCTGCCCGAAGACTGGAGATCGTGCTCCAGACCACCTCCCGGCCGTCCCTGCTGCCCGGTCTACTGGTGACGGCCGCGGCGGTGGCGCTCGCGCTGACCGTGCACCAGCTGGCGCCCATGCTCAGCCCCGCGGTGGTGGCGGTGGTGGCGGGAGCGGTCCTCGCCGGCCTCGGGGGTGCCGGCGAGCGGTTGCTGCCCGGCCTGCGGTTCGTGTCCCGGCGGGTGCTGCGCGTCGCGATCGTCCTGCTCGGCCTCCAGATCTCGGTGCCGCAGGTGCTGGCCATGGGCTGGCGGACGGCGGCGGTCGTGCTGGTGGCGACGGGCGCCACGTTCGCGATCACGCCGCTGATCGGCCGCCAGCTCGGCCTCACGCCCGGCACCTCCCTGCTCGTCGCCACCGGGGTCTCCATCTGCGGCGCCGCGGCGATCGCGGCCATGCGCGACAGCGCCGGCGGCGACGACGAGGACGCGGCGAACGCGCTCGGCGTGGTCGTCCTGTACGGCAGCGGCGCCATCGTCGCCGTGCCGCTCCTGGCGTCCTGGCTGGGCCTGTCGCCGGCCCAGCTCGGGGTGTGGACCGGGGCGGCGGTGCACGAGGTGGCGCAGGTGGCCGCGATCGGGGCGGCCACGGGGGTGCTCGCGGCGGCGGTCACCGTCAAGCTCGGCCGCGTCATCCTGCTCGCTCCCATCGTCGCCCTGACCGCCCGGACCCGCCACGGCGACGAGCGGCCGCCGATCATGCCGCTCTTCGTCGCCGGTTTCCTGGCCATGGTGGCGCTGCGCAGTACCGGAATCGTGCCACCGCTGGTGACGCAGGCCGTCCCCCCGGTCACGAATCTCCTGATGGCCGCCGCGCTGTTCGGCCTGGGCACCGGGATCGACGTGCGCAGGCTGCTGGGGGGCGGGCGCGCCATGTTGCTCGGCGGGATCGCGACCGCGCTCGTCGGCGGGATCTCTCTGGTGTGCGTCATGATCCTTGTCCCTGCCTGAGTGGACGTGCGAGCGGTCCGGCCGTAACGTGCTCCGTTTGGAACAAAGTCTGGGAAAGACGCCGTTCTGACTAGGAATCACCAGGACCACTCGAGGAGCACGAACCCCACCATGCGCCGCACCGCCGACTCCCTTCTCCAGCCGTCCGACGAGGTCGCCGAGGCCCTGGCCACCGGCGCGCCCGTGGTGGCGCTGGAGTCCACGATCATCTCCCACGGGCTGCCGCAGCCGCGCAACCTCCAGGTCGCGCGGGAGCTGGAGGAGATCGTACGAGCCGCCGGAGCCGTGCCCGCGACCATCGCCGTGCTCGACGGGGTGGCCCGTGTCGGTTTGGACGAGGTGGAGCTCGAGCGCGTCGCGAGCGAGTCCGGCCTGCGCAAGCTGGGGCAGCGCGACCTGCCGGTGGCCGCGGCTCTCAAGGCCAGCGGCGCAACGACGGTGTCCGCCACGTCGTTCCTGGCCGCACGCGCGGGCATCCGGATCTTCGCCACCGGCGGGCTCGGCGGCGTGCACCGCGGCTGGACCGAGGAGCAGGACGAGTCCGCGGACCTCGACACGCTGGCTCGCACCCGGATCACGGTCGTCTGCGCCGGGGTCAAGTCGATCCTGGACGTGCCCGCGACCCTGCAGCGCCTGGAGACCCGCGGCGTGACCGTGGCCGGCTACCGGACCGACACCTTCCCCGGCTTCTACCTGCACTCCTCCGGCGAGCCCGTCGACTGGCGGGTCGAGTCGGCCGAGGACGCCGCCGCCGTCATGCGCGGGCAGGACGCGCTCGGCGGCCAGGAGAGCGCGCTGATCGTCGCCAACCCCGTCCCCGTCGACCAGCAGCTCGACCCGGCGCTGCATGACCGCGTGCTGGCCGAGGCGCTGGCCGCCGCCGACCGCGACGGCGTGACCGGGCAGGCCATCACCCCGTTCCTTCTCGGCTATCTGGTGCGTGGCACCGCCGGCGCCTCCCTGGAGGCCAACCTGGCGGCCGTACGCGGAAACACCGCCCTCGCGGCGCAGATCGCGCTGGCCTGGTCACGATCGTGAGCGGCCGGGGGCTCCTGGTCATCGGCGACGTGGTCACCGATGTGGTGGCGCTGCACGGCGCGCCGGTCATGTCGGCCTCCGACATCGCCGCGGACATCGTGCTGCGCCCGGGCGGCTCCGGCGCGAACACCGCATCCTGGGCCGCCCACCTGGGCGGCGACGTCGGACTGCTGGCCAGATGCGGCTACGACAGCAGCGAGTGGCACATCGGTGAGCTGGTCAAGGCAGGCGTCCGCCCGCACGTCCGCATCGACCCCGACAACCCCACGGCGGTCGTCATCGCCATGGTGGACCGGACCGGGGAGCGTTCCATGCTCACCAACCGTGGCGCGGGCGGCCTGATCTCCACCGACGACTGGGACGACGCCCTGCTCGACGGCGTCGCCCGCCTGCACGTGTCCGGTTACACCCTGTTCGGCGAGCCCGGCCTGCACCTGGCCAGGCGCGCCATGGCCAAGGCCGGCGCCGCCGGGATCGCCATCAGCGTCGACCCTGCCTCCACCCAGCCCCTGCGCGAGTTCGGCGTCGAGCGCTTCCTGCGCGAGTCCGCCCCGGCCCAGCTGATCTTCCCCAACCGCGACGAGGCCCTCCTGCTCACCGGAGCCGGCACCCCGGAGCGCGCCGCCGAAGTGCTCAGCGAGAGGTACGGCACGGCCGTGGTGAAGCTGGGCTCCCAGGGCGCCCTGGTGGCCTCCGGAGGGCGGCTCGTCGCCAAGGCGGATCCGGTGCCCACCGAGATCGTGGACTCGACCGGAGCGGGCGACGCGTTCGCGGCCGGATATCTCACAGCCACTCTGGAGGGTTCGGCAGAAAGGGCCGCTCTGGAGGCAGGTTGTCGGGCCGGTGCCGAATGCGTGACCCTGGTAGGGGGTAGGCCACGGTACGGTTTGGACTTAAAGCGTCTTTACCCTATTCACACCGATTGATAGCTTGCCGCGTAAGCTGCACCAACGGCCACACGCGTACGGAACTGCACCACGCGGCTCACTGGGGAGGATAAGGTCCGCCGATGGAAGTCGAGTCATCGATCTGCCTGAGCGACCTGGTCCCTGCCCTGCGCTGGAGCCGACCACAGCAGGTGGCGGAGGCGCTGGCCGATCCACGCCTGCCGGCCGCCTGGTGGTCGTCGGTCGCACTGCCGCGCGCTCTCGGCACCGCCGGGCTCGACTGGATCTGCGACCGGCTCGCCCTGCTGGCCGCGTCCCGCTGGGACTTCCTGCCGCTCGCCGACCTGCTGCCCGCCCTGACGATCCACCACGTCGACCCGTCGCTGCCGGGCTGGCCCGAGCCCGCCAGGACCGCCATCGCAGGCCTGGGCGGATGGCATCGCCTGCGCCGCCTGTCGCCGGGTGACATGAGCACCCCGGCCGCCACGCCGGAGGCGCTGCTCGGCTCGGTGTTCCGCGAGGTGCTCGGCCACCTCTCCGCACAGCCCGAGTCCGCGGCCCGCGCCGTCCAGGCGGGACACCCCGAGGCCACCCGCCCGCTCCAGCGCGGCGCCATGCCCGGCTCGCCCGCCACCGGCTCCTTCCCCGCGGTCGCGCCCGGCTCCTTCGGGTCGCAGGGCCAAGCGGGCCCACAGCGCGAGGGCGTCCCCCAGCGCGCGGCCGGCTCCTTCCCCGCCCAGGGCGACGGCGGCCCCGCCACCGGATCCTTCGCCGCGCAGAGCGGCAACCGCCCGAACACCGGGTCCTTCCCCGCGCCGGGCGCGAACCGTCCCGGCGCCGAGTCCCCCGGCGAGAGCCGTACCGGCACCGGCTCCTTCCCCGCCGTGGGCGAGAACCGGCCGGGCAACGGCTCCTTCCCGCCCGAGAACCGCCCGGGCAACGGTCTCTTCCCCGCCCCAGGCGACAACCGCACCAGCACCGGATCCTTCCCCGCCGTCGGCGACAACCGCCCCGGCACCGGATCCCCCGGCGAGAGCCGTACCGGCACCGGCTCCTTCCCCGCCATCGGCGAGAGCCGGCCGGGCGACCGCGGCACCGGATCCTTCCCCGCGCTCGGCGAGAACGGCCTGCCGCAGCGCCCCGCCGCCGGCGAGGCCCGGCAGCGCCAGACCGGCTCCTTCCCCGCCGTCGGCACCAACGGACTGCCCCAGCGCCCGAGCCCGCGCCCTCAGCCCGACGCCCCCTCGGGCCCGGACTATTCCGGCAACACGGCCTTCCCTCCCCCCGTGCCTCCCGCTGCGGCGCCGACGGACACCGACCACGCGATGGTCCGCGTGGTGGACAGCCTCTTCCGCAGCCTGAACAAGCTCGAACTGTCCGTCGCCGTGCACCGCCTGTTCGCCGAGGACCCGATCAGCCTGCGGACGCTCGCGCACAAGATGCTCGTCGAACGGGACGTGCTCTCCCAAGCCCAGCGCACCGCCGAGGAACGCGTCCTGCACTGGCTGCGCTCCTCTGAGTCGGCGCCGATCACCGGCCACATGTTCCGGCTCACCGAGTGGCTCGGCGCGGCCGCCACCCAGGACCAGCTCATCGGCGCCGACCCCGCCCACCCGGTGATGGTCCCGTCGCTGCGCACCCCGCTGTGGCGGGTCCTCGTCACACTGATGCCGGACCGCCGCCTGCAGGACGGCTGGCTCGTCATCGGCGACATCCAGGGACTCCAGGCCCGCACCAGGCAGCTGCTGGCCTCCTCCTCGCCGGACGCCGACCTCGTGGCCCTCATGGCCGAGCTCGGCATCCGCACCCACTCCGCCAAGGCCTGGCTCGACGCCCTGCCCGCGGAGCCCGTCCACGACCCCGTGTCGGCCTCCGCCCCGCCCCAGCCGCTGCCCCGCCGCACCCCCGGCGCCAACGGCCACCACCACAGAGGCGGCCAGCCCATCCCCGCGGCGAGCGCCGGCTCCATCGACCCCAGCGCCGCGCTGGCGACCCTCTCAGCCCTGTCGGGCGGCCGCTCCCCGGCGCTGCCCGGCGGCCTCGCAGGCGCCCCGTCCACCCCGCCGCCCCCGCTCCCCAGCCCGTCGTCGGACCCGCGCCGCTGGCAGCGCATCGAGGTCACCCCCGAACACCTCCGCGGCGGCCCCGTCCCCGTCCCGGAGGGCTACGCCGCCCAGCTCGGCATGCGCCCCGGCACCCTGCTGTCGGTCACAGGCCCCGGCGACAACGCCATCGTCCTGGTCTGGCAGGGCCACCAGCCGGTCTTCGACTCCCTCCAGCCCGTCCTCATGCGCCTCAACGCCCGCCCGGGCGACCAGGTGTACGTAACCGTGGACGGCTACCGCCTGGAGGCCCAGCTGACGGGGTGACTCCGACCGGTCCCTCGCCCGCAGCGCCCCGCCCGACGTCACCCGCCGACGCAGGCCCCTCAAGAGCCCTGCCGTGTCCTTCCAGGCGGCCTGCCTCCGCGGACCTCCCCTCCACGGGCCCCGCGGTCTGCCTCCGCGGCCTGTCTCCGCTCTGTCTCCCCCGCAGGCCCCCCCGCAGGCCTCCATCGACGAGCCCTCGACGCTCTTCACCCCGGTCTTCTCGGCGTCGCCGAGAAGCGGCGAGTGTTCTCGTCTGACACCCATGGACGTTTTACGATCTTGTACGGCTCCGCCGGCTAGGGCCCAAGGTGCGTACGGGGCTGATGGCCTCCAGGGAGACGGCCACTGACCGCCACGGGGCCGGCCGCCGTAACGGCGCACTCTGGGCCATATGCCGTGGCCCACGCCGGCCGCCGTAAAGGGCGCCGAGCCCCGCCGTACACCACCTCACCATCCCGGCGCCCCCGCCAGCACCGCGCATACGGACCCGACCCGACACACGCTCATCAAGCCGGCCGCAGCCCACAAGCGCTCATGAAGCTCCGCCGTACCAGACGGACGATGTCGTACGGACGTCAATCCTCGAACAGGCGCTTGGCGTGGGCCGTGGCGGCGGCCTCGCCGCGGGAGGCCACGCCGAGTTTGGCCAGGATGTTGGAGACGTGCACGCTCACCGTCTTGACCGAGATGAACAGCTCCGCCGCGATCTCCCGGTTGCTGCGGCCCCTGGTGACGTGCTGCAGGACCTCCAGCTCGCGGGTGGTGAGGCCGAGCGGCGCTCCGTCGGTGGTGGTGCCGTCGGCGGTGGCGATCCTGGCGCGACGGGCGAAGGCGTCGAGCTGCTCCAGGAAGGGAATGGCGCCCAGGTGCTCGGCGAGCTCGCGTGCCCTCGCCAGCCGCGCGGCGGCCTCCTGCCGGTCGCCGCAGGCCAGCGCCGCGTGCGCCGCGCCCGCCAGGGCTCTGGCCTCGCCGTAGGGGTGGCTCAGGGCGGCCCAGGCCGCCGCGGCGCGATCCCAGGCCCTGAGCCGCCAGGCCGCCGCCTCAGCCTCGCCGAGCGCCCCCGGATCGGAGGCGACGCCCGATGCCCGGGCGGAACCGGGCGCTCCCGTAGAGCCGGCGCCGGACGCCGTCTCAAGGTGGCCGGCCGGCGCGCCCGGCGCGCTCTCAGGGCCGGTGGGGGCCGATGGTCCGAGGTCCACGGCCGGCCCTGGATCGGGGCCGGTGAGGGCGGTGAAGGTGAGGTGCTGGGCCTGCTGCAGGTCGCCTTCGACGGCGAGCCACGCGGCGATCGAGCGGAGCTCCGGCAGGAGAGGTCCGCCGAGCTCGGCCAGGAAGGCGAGCAGGCCCCAGGAGTAGCGGGGGTCGGCCGTCAGGTCGAGTTCGCGCAGCGCGCGGGCCGCCGCCTCGCGGGCCTCGTCGAGCCGGCCGTGGGCGTGCAGGAGCTGGACCTCCCTGCGGGCGTGCGGCAGCACGGACTGCTCGCGGAAATTGCCGCGCGACAGCACCCTGCGCGAGGCCGCCAGCAAGGTCTCGGCGCGCTCGAGGTTGCCGCGGGCGAGCGCGATGTCGGCGGCCAAGCCTCGCAGGCTCGCCTCGTGCGGGGGCGGCGGCACGAGGTCGAGGGCGTGCTCCACGACCGCCAGCGCCTCGTCCCAGCGGCCGAGCGACACCAGCGGCTCGGCCAGGTTGATCGACAGGAACGTGCCGGCGGTGCGGGCCAGGCCGTAGCGCTCGGCCAGGGTGATGCCGTCGCGGGCGACCTGGGCCGCCTGCTCGTGCCGGCCGGCGCCTTCGAGCAGGTCGGACTCGGAGATGTCGCCGCGCATGAGCGCGTTGTAGGCGCCCACCCGGCCGGCGATGCGCCGCGCCTCGGCGAAGCCCTCGCGCTGCGAGTCGATCTGCGAATAGCGGCAGACCGACCAGGTGAGGCTGATCAGCGCGTGCGCGTGCACCTGGCCGGCGGCGTCGCCGACCTGGCGGCCGATCTCTATGGCCTGCTGAGCGGTGGCGATCTTCTCGGCGAGCTGCTCGGGCCGGTGGAGCATGCGGGCGAGGGATTCGAGCACCTGGCCGCGCAGCGTGCTCGGCGGGTCGGCCGGCACCAGGGCCGCCGCCTCCCGCAGGTCGTCGACGTAACCGGGGCGGCTGAGGTCGTAGCGGATGAGGCCGCGCTGCCGCAGCACGCGGGCGGCAGCGATCGGGTCGGCCGCGCGGTCGATCTCGGCGAGGGCCGCGGTGGCCAGGGCGACGCCGCGTTCGTACTCGCCGGCGAGGTAGGAGACCACGGCCGTCTGGCGGAGCACGTCGGCGTGCCCGAGCCCGATGCGCGCCTCGGCGTCGGGCACGTGGTCCCACAGCTCCAGCACCCTCGACAGCATCCTGAGCTGCTCGTCGTAGGCGGTGGACTTGCGGGCTGCGGCCGCCGCGCGCCAGGCGCTGACGAGGGCCCAGGTGGTGTCGCGGGCGGCGTGCCAGTGGTGGGCCAGCTCGATGGCGCCGCGCGGCG
Organism: Nonomuraea sp. LPB2021202275-12-8; assembly: GCF_037044575.1. Lineage (NCBI taxonomy): Bacteria > Bacillati > Actinomycetota > Actinomycetes > Streptosporangiales > Streptosporangiaceae > Nonomuraea > Nonomuraea sp. LPB2021202275-12-8. The sequence goes on from NZ_JBAHWD010000003.1 coordinate 85,639, forward strand.
CGGGCAGGATCGACAGGTCGCGCTCCAGCGCCCCGGCGAAGCGGGTGTGCAGGCGGGTGTGCTCGCCGGGCAGCAGATCGTCGTGGAGCGCCTCGCGGATCAGCGCGTGCCTGAAGGCGTAGCCCTCGCCGTCGACGACGAGCACGTTGCCGGCCACCGCGGGGCGCAGAGCGCCGGCCAGCGCGTTCTCGTCGAGGCCGGCGACGGTGGAGAGCAGGTCGTGCTCGATGCGCTGACCGCCCGCGCTGGCCACCCGGAGCAGCTCCTGCGTCTCCTCCGGCAGCCGCTCCACGCTCGCCAGCAGCAGGTCGCGCAGCGACTCCGGCAGCGACTCGCCACCGCTCGCCCCGCTGAGCAGCGCCTCGACGAACAGCGGGTTGCCCTCACTGCGGGAGTAGACCATGTCCATGTCCACCGGGGACGGCTCGCGCTGCAGGATGCTCGCCGCCTGCGCGACGACCTCCTTGCGGCTGAGCCTGCCGAGCTCCAGCCGGCTCACCCACGCGACCCGCCCGAGCTCGGCCAGCAGCGGCCGCAGCGGGTGGGCGCGGTGCAGCTCGTCGGCGCGGTAGGTGACGACGATCAGCAGGCGGGCGTCGCCGCGCTGGTAGCGGACCAGGAAGGACAGCAGGTCACGGGTGGAGCGGTCGGCCCAGTGGGCGTCCTCGACGATCAGCACCACCGGCTGGTCCTCGGTCAGCCGTTCGAGCAGCCCGAGCACCTGCTCGAACAGCCGCGCCCGCGCCTCCGCTCCGTCGTGGTCGGGCTCGCCGAACTCGGGCAGCAACCGCGCCAGCCCTCTGGTCGTGCCTCCCGGCACGAGCCGCGCGACGCCGTCACGCCCCAGCTCGCGTACCAGACCGCGCAGCACGGCGGTGAACGGCGCGAACGGCAGACCCTCGGTGCCGAGCTCCAGGCACCCGCCGACGAGCACCAGCGCGTCGCCGGCCTGCTCGGTGAACTCGCTGACCAGGCGGGTCTTGCCGACGCCCGCCTCGCCGCCCACGAGCACCGTGGACGCCGCCCCGGACCGCGCGCGCTCCAGCGCGTCGCCCAGCGCGGTCAGCTCGCGAGAGCGCCCGACGAACAGGGGGCTCACCGTGTGGATGCTCACGCCCCAAGGATGCCACCCGGCTACGACAGGCCGGGACGCCCGATCACCGCAGCACCTTGCGGAAGAACGTGGCCGACGCCTCGTAGCCCAGCGCGTGGTAGAACTCGGGCGCCCGCCGGGTGGCCATCGCCACATACCGGGCGCCGCGTGAGCGAGCCCACGTCTCGAACTCCATCAGCAGCGCCCGCCCGATGCCCTGCCGGCGAGACCCGGACTGCACCATGGCCTCCTCCACCCAGGCGACCGGCCCGTTGGCGAACAGGGTCAGGTGCACGTAGCCGAGCAGGTAGCCGTGGACCCGCCCGTCGACCACGGCCGCGATCAGCAGGGTGTCCTCGTCATGGAGGAGCACGGGCAGCGCCTCGTCGAAGGCCTCGCGTTCGGGCCTGAAGGTCAGCCCGAACTCGCGGGCCAGCGCGAACACCTCGTCCGCGTCCGCCTTCTCCGCTTTCCTAATGAGAAGGTCGTCAGCCGTCATGACGTATGACCCTAGATCGTGGTCCATGCACAGTCCAATCGCCCCGCCCCGCGACGCCGCCCTGTTGAGGTCGCCGAGCCGCCGGCACCAGTGTGCCCCGCCGGGCCGGCCGGTCGCGCACGGGGTCCCCAAGCCAGAGGCCGCCGATGGGGCAGGACAGGCTGACGGTCGGGGAAGCCGCGACGGAACCGGCGGCCGGCCATGTTGACGGCGTGGTGCACGCGAGGGCCAGGCCGCCCGCGGGCCGACGACGAGCACGTCGCTCATCGATCTTCCCGCGCGAGGATGGCGGAGGCTGGGCACAACGTGGCGGCCTCACGTACGGCCTCGTGGAGCTCCGCGTCCGGCGCGGCGTCGAGCAGCACGACCAGGCCATCCTGCTCGTCCTGGTCGAACACCTCGGGCGCGGCGGCGACGCATTGGCCGGCGCCGATGCATCGGTCGCGGTCAGCGATGACTTTCATGACGTCTACTCCCAGGTGACGGGCAGCCGGTGCAGGCCGTAGATCAGCATGTCGTCGCGGAGCGGGACCTCCTCCTCCGGTACGGCGAGCCGTAGCGTCGGGAACCTGTCGAACAGCGCCGGCAGCGCCACCTCCATCTCCACCCTCGCGAGCTGCTGCCCCAGGCACTGGTGGACACCGTGACCGAAGGCCACATGCCCGGAGGCCGACCTGCGCAGGTCAAGCGTTTCCGGCTCGGAGAAGTGCCGGGGGTCGCGGTTGGCGGCGGGAACCGAGACGGTGACCGACTGGCCCGCCTTGATCTGGACCGCCGTGCAGGCCAAAGGGCTGCAGGTGCTCTTCCACCTACAGCGAGGGATGGTCGAGGCGCTGGTCGAGGCGTACCCTGACGAGCTCGACCCGATCATCGCGGCGGCAGCGGTCGGCGCACTGATCGGCGGGGCGCAGGCAGCGGCGGCAGCCAGCTACGAACGTTCCGGCCCCGCTGAGATGGAGCAACTTGAGGCCGCCCGACGCGGCGTCGATCTGACGATGAAGGGGCTCAACAGCCTGGGGAGCGAACACGCGTGACCTCGTCGAGAATCGAGCCTCGCGTGCTCCCCGGACACCACCCGCCGCTATGCCCTGCCCACCGAGGCCGACAAGGCCGCCCCCTGGACGTCCTCATCACCGACTACCAGGCAGCCCCAACCGCGCTGGACGCCGGGCTGGCGTTGCTCATCTGGCGCCCGACACGACGAGCATCTCGCAGGGACCGGTGAAGCCGTCCGGTCCGTCGAACTCCGCGAGCCGCTCGGTGATCTCGGTCCAGGCCGCCTCCCGGTCGGCCGGGGCCAGCGAGATGAGCATCTGGTGCAGCGCGCCGAAGGACTCGCGCTCGAAGCGGACGCACTCGGCCGCGCTGGCCAGCCGGAGCGGAGACGGTACGGCCCGTACGGTGACGTCGCGCAGCCCGGCACGGATGAACAGCTCCTCGGCGGCGCCGGGCGAGCCGAGGCTGAAGGGGCCGGGCTGCCCCGGCGCGGGTGGCGGGAGCTGCGCGCGTCGGCGGATGATCGAGACGGGAACGGAGAAGAACTGGTTGCGGTCGGCCGTGGAGTAGACGACGGCCGCGATCCGGCCGTCCGGCCGCAACGCGCGGCGCATCCCGCTCAGCGCCGCGAGCTGGTCGGGGAAGTAGATCAGCCCGACGCGCGAGATCACCGCGTCGAAGGCTCCCTCGCCCACGGCGAGCTCCTCGCCGTCCAGCTCCCTGGTGCTCACCTGCGACAGGCCGGCCTCGCCCGCGACCTTGGCGGCGTACTCGAGGATGGCGGGAGAGATGTCGGTGGCGAGGACGTGCCCGCCCGTCCCGGTACGGCGCGCGGCGGCCAGGGTCTGGCCGCCCGTGCCCGCGGCCACGTCAAGGACGCGGCAGCCCTCGGTGACCTCCGCCGCGTCGAGCATCGCGGCGGTCGCGTCGCCGAGCCAGGCCTCGATGGTCGGGCCCCAGCGGTGCCAGGCTTCGGCTGCGTCCTGCCACTGCTGGCGGGTGGTGCGCTTGTAGACCTCGGGGTCGAAGGTGGCGGTCATGGCGTGCTCCTTTCGGTTCACCCGATAGAGGGCCAGAGCGTCCCTGGCATCCGCCAGATCCGGTCTGGCATTGTCGTGTCATGGCGTTCGTCGGCCGGGTGGCACCGCTTCGGCGCATCGCCGATGCCCTGCGGGATGCCGGCGCGGGCCGGGCCGAGCTCGTGCTCGTGACCGGCGAGTCGGGCATCGGCAAGACCGCGCTGGCCGGGCGGGCGGCCGAGGACGCGGCCCGCGACGGCTGGCGCACCGTCTGGGCCACCTGCTGGGACGGCGCGCCCGCGCTGTGGCCCTGGGCGCAGGTGGTGCGCGCGGTGGTCGACGACCACGACGTGGATCCTGGCGAGGAGCTGGGCCGGCTCGTTCCCGGACTGCCCGCCCCGGTCGCGGCCGAGCAGGACGACCTCGCTCGCCTGCGGCTCTTCGACGCGGTGGCCAGGCTGCTGGAGCGGGCGGCGCCACTGCTCGTGGTCATCGACGACCTGCACTGGGCCGACCCGTCGTCGCTGCGGTTGCTGGAGTTCGTGGCTGGGGCGCACCGGACGGCCCCTCTCACGGTGGTGGCCGTCTACCGGCCGGACGAGCTGGCGGCGGGCGGCCTGGCCTCGGTGGCGACCCGGGCGCAGGCCGTACATCTGGGCGGGCTCGACGCGGCGGAGACGACCGAGCTGGTGGCGCAGCTCGCCGGAGAGCGGGCGGCGCGCGAGTGGGGCGAGCCGGTCTTCCGGCGTGCGGGCGGGCACCCGTTCTTCACCCGTGAGCTGGCGCACGCGCTGGCGTCCGGTGGCGGCGGTGCGGGCGTGCCCGCCGTCGTGGGCGAGGTCATCGCCCGCCGGGTGAGCCGGCTGACGCCCGCCTGCGCCGCGATGCTGGAGGTGGCCGCCGTCGCCGGTGTCGAGCTGCGGCTCGACCTGCTGAGCGAGGTCATGGAGCTGGAGCCGGGTCAGGCGGCCGACCTGGTGGCCGAAGCCTGCGGCGCGGGCATCCTGCTGGCCGGTCCCAGGCCGCGCTTCGCGCACGACCTGTACCGCGAGTCGATCGGCCGGACTCTCGCTCCGGCGCGGCTCAGGTCACTGCATCACGCGCTCGGGGTGGGCCTCACGGACCGCACCGCCGTGCCTGCCGAGATCGCCAGGCACCTGGCCCTGGCCATGCCGCAGGGTGACATCCGGCAGGTCACACGCTGGGCTCTGACCGCCGCGAAGGCCGACAGTGCCCGTCTGGCCTTCGCCGAGGCGGCGGCCCAGGCCGAGCGCGTACTGGACCAGGCCGAAGCGGCCGGGTGCCCCTTGCCGGCAGACGACCGGGTGGATCTGCTGGTCGCGGCCGGCGACGCGCGGTTGCGCGCGGGCGAGGCGGCCGCCGCCCGGCAGCACCTCGACAGCGCGTGGTCCATCGCCACGGGGCTGGGCGATCCGGCCAGGCAGGGCGCGGTCGCGCTCGCCCTGACCGGGCTCGGAGCCCGCTTCGCGATGCCGCGTACCGTGCTGGTGAACGCCCTCGACCAGGCCTATCGAGCTTCGGAGGGCACGGCCACCGCCATCGAGGCCCGGCTGGCCGCCGCCCTGGCCAGGGAGTTGCAGCACTCGGTCCCCCGAGAGCGGCCACGGGCCAGGCCGCTGGCCGAGCGCGCGGTGCGGATCGCCCGTGACCTCGACGATCCGGCCACGCTGGCGACCTGCCTGCTGGCCAGGCACGACACGATATGGACTCCGGGCACGCAGGCCGAGCGGATCGAGATCGCCGCCGAGATCGCCACGCTGGCCACCGACCAGGAACGGCACGCCGAAGCCTGGCTGCTGCTGGCCAGCGCCCAGTTGGAGGACGGCTCCCCCGCCTTCCGCGCGACCCTGGCCGAATACTTCGAGGCGGCGACCGCGCTCCGGCAGCCGCGCCACGACTACCTCGTGCTCACCCGCAGGGCCGCGCTCGCCCTCCTGGACGGCGACCTGGCCGGCGGGGAGCGCCTCGTGCACGAGGCCGCTGAGCTCGGCGACCGGCTGGGCGAGCCCGACACGGGCAACGTGCGCATGTCCCAGCTCCTGGAGGTGGTCCGGGCGGGCGGCGAGCCGGACCGGTTGCGCGCGCTCGCGGCCGAGGCGGTGCGCTGGTGGGTGGGGGCTCCCGTGCACGCGCACGCGGTGGCTGCCGGGTTCCTCGCCCGCGCGGGAGACCTCGACTCGGCCCGCCGCGAGGTCGACACCGTTCTCGCGCTGGGCGGCTGGCAGGCCGACCGCTCCTATCTGTGGTCCGTCTACATCGGCGAGCTCGCCGAGGCGGCGATCAGGTTGGGCGACACGCGGCTGTGCGAGCGCCTGCTGGCCGAACTCGCCCCGGTCGCCGGCGGGTGCGCGGTCAACGGGGCGCTGGTGTGCTTCATGGGCGCGCACGCGCAGCGCATCGGCCGCCTTCACGCTGCTCTCGGCGACGCCGGCCAGGCCAGAACCTGGCTGGAGCGAGCCGCGGAGACCCATCGACGCCTCGGGGCGACCCTGTGGGAGGCGGACCACCCCGTCACCTCCGGCCACGTCACCTTGCGGCGTTCTGGCGAGCTGTGGCTGATCCAGTACGGCGGGCGTGCCGCGCACCTGCGGGACGCCAAGGGCCTGCGCGACCTCGCGACCCTGACCTCACGCCCCGGCGTGCCGGTCCACGTGCTGGACCTGACCGGCCCGATCGCGCCGCCGCCCGCGGCGACGCAGCCCGTCCTGGACCGGGCCGCCGTCACGGCCTACCGCTCGCGGCTCGCCGACCTGGAGGCGGAGCTCGCGGATGCGGGCGACTGCCACGACGGGGGCAGGCTCGAGCGCGCCTCCGAAGAGAGGGAGTCGATCCTGGCGGAGCTGCGCGAGCACGTGGCGCCCGGTGGCGGCATCCGGGCCTTCCGCGCGGCCGAGGTCGAGCGGGCCCGCAAGGCGGTGGCCGGTCGCGTCCGCGACTCGATCCGCCGCATCAGCGAGGTCCTGCCCGAGGCCGGGGCCCACCTCGACCGCACCGTCCGCACCGGTGTCCACTGCGTCTACGACTCCGGCTGAGCCTGCTCCGGCCGCACGCCGATGCCACTACCAGCACAGATCCCCACCATTGTGGCAAAGTGCCACAGACTTCATCCCTTGATCGCGGGGGCGCGGCCCGCCCATCTCACCAGGTCTTGCCGGCCTGCTCCCGGAGCGTACGGTTGATCCGGTTGAAGAAGTTGGTCAGCGCGATGTCCAGGATGATCGCAGACAGCTGCTTCTCGTCGAAGTGGGCGGCGGCGGCGTCCCAGATCTCGTCGGTCACGCCCGGCGCGCCGTCCTGGATCCGGGTGGCTGCCTCGGTCAGCGCGAGCGCTGCCCGCTCTCCCTCGGTGAAGAACGGCGTCTCGCGCCACGTGACCACGTTGTGCAGCCGCTCGTCGGTCTCTCCCTGCTTCTTCGCGGACTCGACACCGGCGAATACGCACGGGCTGCAGCCGTTGATCTGGCTGGCCCGCAGGTGGACCAGACCGAGCACGCGCGGGTCGACGCCGCCGGAGTACATCGCCTTGTACAGGCCCTGGATCGCCGCCATCACGTCGGGGGTCGCCGGGCTCTTCATGCGTGCTTCCATCGGACTTGCTCCTTCATCGGTTACGTGTGCCCCTCCGGGCCCGTCATCACCCATGACGAAGCGGATCCGAGGAAGGTAACAACATGTCCGACACCAGCCCGACTGACCCCGTGGCCGAGGCGTTCGAGGCCCAGCGCGACCGGCTGCGCGCGGTCGCCTACCGCATGCTCGGATCGCACGCCGACGCCGAGGACGTGGTCCAGGAGGCCTGGCTGCGGCTCTCCCGCCAGGAAACGGCGACCATCCACAACCTCGCCGGCTGGCTGACCACGGTGGTCGGCCGGATCAGCCTCGACGTCCTGCGATCGCGCCAGGCCCGCCCTGAGGCGTCCTACGACGACCGGCTGCCCGAGCTCGTGGTGACGGTCGACGACGGCCCCGCGCCAGAGGACGACGTGGCGCTCGCCGAATCGGTCGGGCTCGCGCTCCTCGTCGTCCTCGAGTCGCTCGGGCCGAGCGAACGGCTGGCGTTCGTGCTGCACGACCTGTTCGCGGTGCCGTTCGACGAGATCGGCCAGATCCTCGGCAGGTCCACCGACGCCGCCAAGATGCTCGCCAGCCGCGCCCGCAGGAAGGTGCAGGCGACCGAACGGCCGACGGTCGCCGGACGGGAGCAGAGAGAGGTGGTCCAGGCCTTCCTGGCGGCGGCACGCCAGGGCGATTTCGAGGGGTTGCTGCGCGTGCTCGACCCCGAGGTGAGGCTGACCGTCGACACTCCCGACGGTCAGGTCGTCATCCTCGGCGCCGCCAAGGTCGCCACCGGCGCATCCGCGCGAGTCACCGTCGGCGCAGCCGCGCGCGGGCGAGCGGTGCTCGTAAACGGCCTTCCCGGGTTCGTCTCCTGGCGCGAGAATGGAACTCCGCTCTCGGTCATGGCGTTCACCGTCGTCGACGGCCGGATCGTCGCCATCTCGACCGTGATCGACCCGGCCAGGCTCGCGTCGATGGACCTGCCGGCTCCGGAGTGAGTCACCGCCGCGTACGACGAGCGGCTGATCACCGGAAGGTCGCGTGAATCCACAGGTCAGAGGTCACCGAAGCCGAGCCGGCGGACGAACTCGGCGGTGTGATCCACCGGTGGGTCGGCGCCAGATCCTTGATCTGGGTCAAGGACCCAGTCGAGTGCAGTCGAGGACGACGTGTCCGAGTGCGGTGTTGTGAACGCCGGCAACGTCGAGCCCGGCTTCGGCAGCGATGGCGAGGTAGTCCTCGACGGTGCGTTCGCGGCCGCCGCTGAGCACGAGCATGCGCAGGTTCATCTCGGCGAAGGGAGCCGGGTCGTCACCGGAACCGCCGGGTGACTCGATCACGACGACCCGCCCGTGCTGCCCGGCCGCGTCGGCGCAGCGACGCAGGATCAGCACGGCGTCGTCGTCGCTCCAGTCGTGCACCACGCGCCTGAGCACGTATGCGTCACCCCCGGATGGCAGCGGATCGAAGAAGCTCTGGCCGGCGAACTCGCACCGCGTTTCCAGCCCGCGCTCGGCCAGGTACCGCCGGCCTCGGTCCACTGTGTCCGGCAGATCTACGAGCGTGGCCCGGATGTCCGGGTGGGCCTGCAGCACTTCGGCGAGCAGGACGCCGGTGCCGCCGCCGACGTCGACCACATGCCGCACACCGGACCAGTCGTACCCCCCGGCCGCGTCGGTCACGTAGTCCGCTCCGGCGGCCATGGTCGCGTCGAACGACGCGCTCATCTGCGGGTTCTCGGCGAGATAGCGCCAGAACGGGGCGCCGAAGACCGTCTCCCACGCCGGTTGCCCGGTGCGGACCGTGTGCAGCAGACCGGTGAATGCCAGATCCATCTGCCCGCCGAAGCCACCCAGGTCGAGCCACCGCCGCATCCCGGCCGGGTGGTCGGATGCCAGCAGCGCGGCGGGCTCGTTGACTGCGAACCTGCCCGGCTCCCGTTCGGTGAAGACGCCCCGGCAGACCAGGTGACGCAGCAGCCGGCCCAGCGCGTCCGCGTCGGTGTCAGAACGGCGGGCCAGCTCCTCGACGGGCACCGCGTCGTCGGCCATCAGATCGGCCAGCCCCAGCGAGGCCGCGACCCGCACCGCCATCGGCGTGATCAGATCCGCTACGGGCGCCAGCACTTGCCACGCCGCTTCCCATGCCGCTGGCGGGCCTTGCTCGTCCTCGGTGCTGCTCACGGCCACGACCCCTCCTCTCGCGGGATCAAGGCTTGCTTTTGCCCGAAAGCTACCACGCGACCGATCCGCTCGGCCCTGGCGGAAAAGACCTCAGGGGACGGGGAGCTTCACGTGCGACTTCGACGCGTGGGTGCCGTGTCGGCATGAGAGCGGGTCACCGGCAGGTCGCGTGGATCCGCAGGTCAGAGGTCGCCGAGGCCGAGTTGGCGGGCGATGAGCATCCGCTGCACCTCGCTGGTGCCCTCGCCGATCTCCAGGATCTTGGCGTCTCGGTAGAAGCGCCCCACGGGGAAGTCGTTCATGAACCCGTAGCCGCCGAAGATCTGCGTGGCCTCGCGTGAGTTGTCCATGGCGGCGTTGGACGAGACGAGCTTGGCGATCGCCGCCTCCTTCTTGAACGGGACGCCCGCCCGCATCTTCTCCGCGGCGTGGTAGTAGGCCAGCCGTGCGGTGTGCGTACGGGCCTCCATGTCGGCGATCTTGAACTGGATGGCCTGGTAGTGGCCGATCGGGTGGCCGAAGGCCTTCCTGTCCCTGACGTACCTGAGGCATTCGTCCACGCAGCCCTGCGCGAGACCGACGCCGACGGCCGCGATGGCGATGCGTCCCTCGTCGAGGGTCTGCAGGAACTGCGCGTAGCCGCGGCCGCGCTCGCCGAGGAGGTTCCCGGCGGGCACGCGGCAGTCGGAGAAGGACAGCTCGCGGGTGTCGGAGGCGTTCCAGCCGACCTTGGAGTACTTCTTGGAGACCGTGAAGCCGGGAGTGCCGCTCGGCACGAGGATCGTGGAGATCTCCCGCTCGCCGGTGAGCGCGGCCACGCCGACCACGCCGGTGATGTCGGTGCCGGAGTTGGTGATGAACGCCTTCGTGCCGTTGATCACCCATTCGCCGCCGTCGAGCACGGCCGTGGTGCGCATGCCGCCGGGGACGTCGGAGCCGCCGCCCGGCTCCGTCAGGCCGAACGCGCCGAGCAGCTCGCCCGAGGCCAGCTTGGGCAGCCATCGCTCGCGCTGCTCGGGGGTGCCGAAGCGGAAGATCGGCATGGCGCCGAGCGACACCGCCGCCTCCAGGGTGATCGACACGCTGGAGTCGACCCTGGCGAGCTCCTCCAGCGCCAGGCAGAGCGCGAAGTAGTCGCCGCCCATGCCGCCGTGCTCCTCCGGGATGGGCAGGCCGAACAGCCCCATCGCGCCCATCTGCCGCACGATGTCGTACGGGAACTCCTCGCGTTCGTAGTAGTCGCCGATGACCGGGGCGACCACGTCGCGGGCGAACGCCTCGACGGTCTTGCGCAGCTCTTCGTGTTCAGCGGTCAGCATGACGGATCAGCCTTTCGAGAGTGCCTGGACGACGCGGGAGGGGCTGGGGCGGCCCAGCCGACCGGCCAGCCAGGTGCTGGTGGCCACGAGCTTGTCCAGGTCGAGGCCGGTCTCGATGCCGAGCCCGCGCAGCATCCAGACGAGGTCTTCGGTGGCGAGGTTGCCGGTGGCCGACTCGGCGTAGGGGCAGCCGCCGATGCCTCCGGTGGAGGCGTCGACCGTGGTCACGCCCGCCCTGAGCGCGGCCAGCGTGTTGCCGAGCGCCTGGCCGTAGGTGTCGTGGAAGTGCACGGCGAGCCGGTCCGGCGCCTTGAACGCGCCGATCAGGTCGGTGACGTGGCCGGGGGTGCCGACGCCGATGGTGTCGCCGAGGGAGAGCTGGTGGCAGCCCAGCCCGAGCAGCCGCTCGCCGACGGCGACCACCTGCGAGACCGGTGTGGGCCCCTCCCAGGGATCGCCGAAGCACATCGACACGTACGCGCGGACCTTCATGCCGTGCCCCAGAGCGCCGGCGACCACCGGCTCGAACATCTCGAACTGGCTCTCCAGGCTCCGGTTCAGGTTCTTGGCGGCGAACGTCTCGGTGGCGCTGGCGAAGACGGCGATCTCGTCGACGCCGCGCGCGACGGCTCGCTCGAGGCCGCGCTCGTTCGGGACCAGCACCGGGTAGCGGACGCCGGGCTTCCTGTGCAGCCTGGCGAGCAGGTCCTCGGCGTCGGCCAGCTGCGGCACCCACTTCGGGTGCACGAAGCTCGTCGCCTCGATCACCTTGTGCCCGGCGTCGGCGAGCCGGTCGATGAACTCGGCCTTCACCTCGACCGGCACGATCGCCGCCTCGTTCTGCAGCCCGTCGCGCGGGCCCACCTCGTAGACGGTGACCTGCTGCGGCAGGCCCCGCATCGGGTACGGCCTCATCACGCCTCCTCGCTCCTCACCACGGCCAGCACGGCGTCCATGTCCACCGGCCGGCCCGCCTGCGCGGGCAGCTCGGAGACCAGGCCCGCGCGAGGCGCGGTGACGGTGTGCTCCATCTTCATGGCCTCCACGATCAGCAACGGCTGGCCCTCGTCGACCCGGTCGCCCACCTGCACCTTGACGACCAGCACGGTGCCCGGCATCGGGCTCCGGACGACGCCGTCGCCCGCTCCCGCCGCGCCCGGCCGGTCGCCGGGGTCGCCGATCCGGTGCCGCGTCACGGCCCAGCTCTGGCCGTCCCGGCCGAGCCACAGGGTGTCGCCGTCACGAGCCAGGGTGTAGTGCAGCGTGCGCCCGCCGAGGGTGACGGCGAGCCGCGGCCCGTCGGCCCGCAGGGAGGCGGGGACGGCCTCGGAGCCCTCCGTACGGACCTCCGCGCTCTCGTGCGGCAGGCCTCTCACCTGGATCGCGTGCACGCCGTCCCGCGACTCCAGCCGCCAGGTGGTCCACGCCGAGGGGCCGACCCGCCAGCCGTCGGCGACGTCCCACGGGTCGGTGCCCCCGGGCCGGTCGTGGAAGGCGAGCGCCGCGGCGGCGGCGACCTCCTCGGGCACCTCGCCGGCGGGCAGAAGGTCGGGGAGTATGCGCTCGACCAGGCCGGTGTCCAGCTCGCCCGCCCGCACGGCGCGGTGGGCGAGCAGCGCCCGCAGGAACGGGATGTTGGTGGTGACGCCCAGGATCACCGTGTCGCCGAGCGCCCCGTCCAGCACCCTCAGCGCGGCGGCCCGGTCGGGGGCCCAGGCGACGACCTTCGAGAGCATGGGGTCGAACTCGGTCCCCACCACTCCGCCCTCCACCAGGCCGGAGTCCACCCGTACCGGCGATCCGGAACGGGTGGCGGGTTCGCGCAGGGTGAGGACACGGCCGCCGGTGGGCAGGAAGCCGCGGGCGGGGTCCTCGGCGTAGACGCGGGCTTCCACGGAGTGGCCCGTCAGGCGTACCTCGTCCTGCGCGAACGGCAGCGGAGCACCCGCCGCCACCCGCAGCTGGAGCTCGACCAGATCCAGACCGGTGACCAGCTCGGTGACCGGATGCTCGACCTGCAGGCGGGTGTTCATCTCCATGAAGTGGTACGCGCCGGTGGTGCCGTCGACGATGAACTCGACCGTGCCCGCGCCGGTGTAACCGACGGCGCGGGCGGCCTCGACGGCGGCGGCGCCCATCCGCTCGCGCATCGCGGCGTCCACGAACGGGGACGGGGACTCCTCCACGATCTTCTGGTGCCTGCGCTGGAGGCTGCACTCGCGCTCGCCGAGGTGGACGACGTTGCCGCGGGTGTCGGCGAGGATCTGGATCTCGATGTGCCGGGGGTTCTCCACGAAGCGCTCGATCAGCAGCGTGCCGTCGCCGAAGGCCGCGGTCGCGGTGCGGCGGGCGGACTGCAGGGCGTCGGGCAGTTCGGCGGCCGAGTGGACCAGGACCATGCCCTTGCCCCCGCCACCCGCCGACGGCTTGATCAGGGCCGGGAAGTCCTGCCAGGTGGCGAGGTCGTCGGCGGGCTCGGCGCCGCCGGGGACGACGGGGACACCGGCGGCCGACACGGTGGTCTTGGCGCGGATCTTGTCGCCCATGGCGTCGATGGCGTCGGCGGGCGGGCCGACGAATACCAGGCCGGCTTCGGCGCACCGGCGGGCGAACGCGGCGTTCTCGGACAGGAAGCCGTATCCGGGATGGACGGCCTGAGCCCCGGCACGCTCGGCGACCCCCACAATCGCCTCAATATCCAGATATTTCGGGACCTGGTAGGCAACGTCGGCTTCGAGGACGTGGCGGGCCCCCGCGTCGGAGGCGGTGTGCACGGCCACCGAGGTGATGCCGAGCTCGCGCAGGGTGCGGATGATCCGCACGGCGATCTCGCCCCTGTTCGCGACGAGCACGCGGTCGAAGGTCGCGCTGTTCGAGTGAGACATGTGCACCGTCACATCCGGAAGACGCCGTAGCCGACGGGGTCGAGCGGGGCGTTCGCCGCCGCGGAGAGGGCGAGGCCGAGGACCGTGCGCGTGTCGAGCGGGTCGATCACGCCGTCGTCCCACAGCCTGGCCGTGGAGTAGTACGGGTTGCCCTGGTGCTCGTACCGGGCCCTGATCGCGTCGGCGTCCGCGCTGCCCACGGTGGTCAGGACGTTCGCCGCCTGCTCGCCGCCCATGACGGAGATGCGCGCGTTCGGCCACATCCACAGGAACCGGGGCGAGTAGGCGCGACCTGCCATGGCGTAGTTGCCCGCCCCGAACGAGCCGCCGATCACCACGGTGAGCTTCGGCACCCGCGCGCACGCGACCGCGGTGACCATCTTGGCGCCGTGCTTGGCGATGCCGCCCGCCTCGTAGGCCTTGCCGACCATGAAGCCGCTGATGTTCTGCAGGAAGAGCAGCGGGATCCGCCGCCGGTCGCACAGCTCGATGAAGTGCGCCCCCTTCATCGCCGACTCGCTGAACAGGATGCCGTTGTTGGCGACGATGCCGACCGGGTGACCGTGCAGCCGGGCGAAGCCGGTGACGAGTGTGGCGCCGTACTCGGCCTTGAACTCCAGGAAGCGCGAGCCGTCGACCAGCCTGGCGATGACCTCGCGCACGTCGTACGGCTGCCGGGTGTCGGCGGGGATGAGTCCGTAGAGGTCGCGCACGTCGTGCGCGGGCGGCTCCGGCTCGGACGTGTCCCACGGGCGCGCGGCGCGGGGCGCCAGCGTGGAGACGATGTCGCGGACGATGGCCAGCGCGTGCGCGTCGTCCTCGGCGAGGTGGTCGGTGACGCCGCTGACCCGCGCGTGCAGGTCACCGCCGCCGAGTTCCTCAGCCGTCACCTCCTCGCCGGTGGCCGCCTTCACCAGCGGCGGGCCGCCGAGGAAGATCGTGCCCTGGTCTCGTACGATGACCGCCTCGTCGCTCATGGCGGGCACGTACGCGCCGCCCGCGGTGCAGGAGCCGAGCACGGCGGCGATCTGCGGGATGCCGCGCGCGGACATCGTGGCCTGGTTGTAGAAGATGCGGCCGAAGTGCTCGCGGTCGGGGAAGACCTCGTCCTGCATGGGGAGGAACGCGCCGCCGGAGTCGACCAGGTAGACGCACGGCAGGTGGTTGTGCAGGGCCACCTCCTGGGCGCGCAGGTGCTTCTTGACGGTGATCGGGTAGTAGGTGCCGCCCTTGACGGTGGCGTCGTTGGCCACGACCACGCACTCGCGGCCGGCGATCCTGCCGACGCCGGTGATGATGCCGGCGGCGGGCGCCTGGTCGTCGTAGAGGCCGTTGGCCGCGAGCGGCGACAGCTCCAGGAAGCGGGAGCCCGGGTCGAGCAGGCCGTCGACGCGGTCGCGCGGCAGCAGCTTGCCACGCTCGGCGTGGCGCCGCCGGGACCGCTCGGGGCCGCCCAAGGCGGCGGTGGCGAGGCGTTCGAGGAGGTCGGCGGCGAGCCGCTCGTTGAGCTCGGCGTTGTGCTTGTAAGCCTCGCTCGAACGGTCGGCGGCCGACTTCAGCACCGGCCAGTCGCTCATGTGTCCCCTCTCGTCATGGCCGAGATGTTAGTCATCATTAACGTAACCGTCTAGCATGTGAGACGTGACAACTGCCTCGGCACCTACCCGAAATCGCGGCAACAGGCGCGCGGAGATCCTGGCGGCCGCCGCGAGCCTGTTCGCGGTGCGCGGCTTCCACGGCGTCTCGATCGAGGACATCGGCGGCGCGGTCGGGATCTCGGGCCCGGCGCTCTACCGGCACTTCACCGGCAAGGACGCGCTGCTGGCCGAGATGCTGCTGGACATCAGCTCGCGGCTGCGCGAGTCGGCCGTGGCGGTCGTCACCTCCGCCGGCGGGCCGGGCGAGACGCTCGACGCCCTGCTGAACGTGCAGATCACCTTCGCGCTCGAGCAGCCGGCCCTGATCACCGTGCACGACAGGGAGCTGGGCAACGTGCCCGAGCGCGACCGGCGGCAGATCAGGCGGCTGCAGCGGCTGTACGTCGAGGAATGGGTGACCGTGCTGGCGGAGCTGCACCCGGCGTGCCCGCCGGCGCGCCTCCGCGCCGCCACACACGCGGTCTTCGGCCTGCTCAACTCCACCCCGC
Organism: Nonomuraea sp. LPB2021202275-12-8; assembly: GCF_037044575.1. NCBI lineage: Bacteria > Bacillati > Actinomycetota > Actinomycetes > Streptosporangiales > Streptosporangiaceae > Nonomuraea > Nonomuraea sp. LPB2021202275-12-8. Next base: position 101,358 of record NZ_JBAHWD010000003.1, read on the forward strand.
ACAGCGCGGGCGAGCTTCCGTCACAGGCCATGCGCCCCCTCCTGCACGCCATGGCGCGGGCCGCGATCGAGGCCTGCGTTAACCCTCGCTAACTGGCCGCCGTCTTGCGACAAATGCCTTGTTAGGCCAACTATCTAGATATATCGTTGGGGTATCTCGATAGTTGGAGGTGTCAGCATGCGCGACCCCCGAAGATGGGAAGAGCCGCCCGCCCCGCCGCCGCCGATGCCCCCCATGGCCCCGGCACCGCCCGGCATGGAGGGCTCGCCGAGGGTGCGGCGCGGAGACGTCAGGGCGGCTCTGCTGAGCCTGCTCAGCGAGGGCCCAAAGAACGGCTACCAGATGATCCAGGACATCGAGGCCCGCAGCCGGGGCGTCTGGCGCCCCAGCCCCGGGTCCGTCTATCCCTCGCTCCAGCAGTTGGAGGACGAGGGCCTGGTCCTCTGCGAGGAGAGCGGCGGCAGCCGTACCTACCGGCTGACCGAGCAAGGCCGCGAGGAGGCCGCCCGCCATCTGGGCGGTGAGGCACCATGGGACGAGGTGGCACGCACCGTGCCCGAGGACCGCCACGAGCTGCGCCTGCTGTGGGGCCAGCTCGGAGAGGCCTTCCTGCACCTGACCCGGTCCGCCAACGACCGGCAGGTCGCCGAGGCCAAGAAGCTGCTCAGGCAGACACGCAAGTCCGTTTTCCAGATTCTGGCGGAGGACTGATTGAGCACCGAAACGGCTGTGACCGTCAACCAGTTACGCAAGACGTACGGCAAGATCGAGGCCGTCAAGGGCGTCGACTTCGAGGTGGCGCCGGGCGAGGTGTTCGGCTTCCTCGGGCCCAACGGCGCGGGCAAGACCACCACGATCAACATGCTCTGCACGCTGGTGAACCCGACCGGCGGCAGCGCCACGGTCGCGGGGCACGACGTGGTCAAGGAGCGCGACGAGGTCCGCCGCAACATCGGCCTGGTCTTCCAGGACCCCACGCTCGACGGCTACCTGAGCGCCGAGCAGAACCTGCGCTTCCACGCCGAGCTCTACGGCGTACCCAAGAGCGTCGTCGGCGACCGGATCGAACAGGTCATGGAGATGGTCGCGCTCTGGGACCGCAAGGACGCCAAGGTGATGACGTTCTCCGGCGGCATGAAGCGGCGGCTGGAGATCGCCCGCGGCCTGCTGCACTCGCCCCGGGTGCTGTTCCTGGACGAGCCGACGGTCGGGCTCGACCCGCAGACCCGCTCGGCCATCTGGGGCTACATCAACGAGCTCAGGGTCAGCGAGGACATCACCATCTTCATGACCACCCACTACATGGACGAGGCCGAATACTGCGACCGGATCGCGATCATCGACCACGGCGAGGTCGTGGTGACCGACTCGCCGGAGAAGCTGAAGGCCAGCGTCGGCAGGGACCGGGTGCAGATCCACACCCGCGACGACCAGGCCGCGATCGCCGCCCTCCGCGACAGGTTCGGCCTGGAGGCCGCCGTCCACGAGGGCGCGGTCACGTTCGCGGTCGAGTCGGGCGAGGAGTTCGTGCCGCGCCTGTTCGCCGAGCTCGGCATGCCGATCACGTCGGTGAGCGTGTCGCGCCCGTCGCTCGACGACGTGTTCATGTCCTACACCGGCTCCACGATCCGCGACGCCGAGTCCGGCGACAACATGGCGTGGATGCGCGCGATGGCGAGGCGATGACATGACGACAGAGGCGACCACGGGGGCGATCAGGGTACGGGTGCCCGCCCGCAGCGCCGGTCACGACCTTCGCGCGATCAAGGTGGTGCTGCACCGGGAGATGCTGCGCTTCGTCAACGACCACACCCGCATGCTGTCCATGCTGCTGCAGCCGGTGCTGTGGCTGTTCGTCATGGGCACCGGGCTGGGGTCGCTGGTGCAGGGGTCGATCCCGGGGGTGGACTTCCGTACGTTCATGTATCCCGGCATGATCTCGATGACCGTGATCATGACGGGCATGTTCTCCGCCGGCTCGATCGTGTGGGACCGCGAGTTCGGCTTCCTGCGCGAGATGCTCGTCGCGCCGGTCTCGCGCGGCGCGATCGTGGTGGGCAAGTGCCTGGGCGGCGCGATCGTCGCCACCGGGCAGGGCATCGTCATCCTGGCCATGGCCGGGCTGGTGGGCGTCCCCTACTCCCCCACCCTGATGCTCACGCTCCTGGGCGAGATGTTCCTGGCGGCGTTCACGATCACCGCCTTCGGCGTGATGCTCGCGGCGCGGATGAAGAACATGCAGACGTTCTTCGGCCTGATGCAGATGGCGATCATGCCGATGATGTTCCTGTCGGGGGCGATGTTCCCGCTGGCCAACCTGCCGTCGTGGCTGCACGTCCTGACGGTGGTCAACCCGATGACGTACGCGGTGGACCCGATGCGGATGGCGGTCTTCTCGCACCTGGACGTGCCGCCGGCGGTGAACGCGACGCTGAACCCCGGGGTGCAGTGGTTCGGCTGGCAGGTGCCGATCCCGGTGGAGCTCGGGCTGGTCGCGGCACTCGGCCTGGTGCTGCTGGCCGTGGGGATCGCCCAGTTCAGGCGGGCCGACTAGGACCTGTGCGGACTGCGGGCCCTCAGGCGGGCCGGAGGCTTCGGATCCACCGGATGGCTCCGCGTGGAGATCCGGCTCGTGGCCGGCCGGGCGACCGCCTGGCCGGCCTTTCCGGATGGCGGCTTCGATACGGCGGCGGCGCCGGCCAGGAGCGTCCAGGCTGGAGCGCCAACAAGAGTTTCGTGTTCGAGTGCAACCGGACGATCACGGAGGGTAGCTTTCCTGACGTGCGACACTCCCCCTTGGAAAGGCATCCTCCATGTTCGGTCTCCAAGAACGCCTGAACCAGCATGAAGCCCGACTGTCGGCTCTGGAATCTCGTACAGTCAGCGGCGTGGCTGACCTGAGCATCGCCGAACGCTTCACCTCACTGCACGAGCGGGTCGACGGCGTCGGGAAGAACCTCCTGACCAGGATCGACAAGCGCGCCGACCGGCTCGAGACCCGCGTCGACGGGATCGGAGTCCACGTCGACCGGCTCGACGTCGGCGTCAAGGACCTCGGCACCCGCGTCGACCGGCTCGAGGTCGGCGTCAGGGAGCTCGGCATCCGCGTCGACGGGATCGGGACTCGGGTCGAAGAGCTGGGCGAGCAGCTGTACCAGTTCCAGCACACGACGACCGATAGCTTCAACCAGGTCAAGCAAGATATCGCCAGGATGGACCTGCGGCTCGACAAGGTCCACCTCCGGCTGGACCAGCAGGACGACCGCTTCACTCAGCTCGAGTCGTCTCTGGCCAAGCGGTTCACCGAGATCGACGACCGGTTCGCCGCGATCGACCAGCGGTTCGCCGCGATCGACCAGCGGTTCGTCGCGATCGACCAGCGGTTCACCCGGGTGGAGGGCGATCTCGGTGACATCAAGCAGATGCTGCTGAGCCTGGGCGCCAAGGCGCCCGCCGATCGGGTCAACTAGCGTGACGGAGGCCCGGGACGGTTCGTCCCGGGCCTCCTCGTGTTCACAGGGTCAGCGCTTCACGCGGACGTAGTCCGTGCGGCTGGCGTCGCCGTGGGTGTCCTCGTCACCGGCGTAGACGAACTTCCATCTGCCGGAGTTCCATGCCTTGACCTTGGTGTACAGCTTGCCGCTGCTGTTGGACCAGGTGGACTTGACGTACTGGTAAGAGTCCGAGCCCTTGGGCTTGAAGTACAGCCGGACCTTGCCCTGATAGCCCTCCCAGACGCCTTCGTCGTCAACCTGCAGCGCGCCCCTGAAGCGCAGGTACTTGCCGCGCTTGACGGGCTCCGGGTAGGCGTTGAACGAGATGACGCGGGTGTCCGCCTTCTCCTCCTCCGGCGGCGGGGTGGGCTCGACGACCCTGACCCAGTCGGCGTCGCTGACCGAGCCGTTGACGCCCTTGGCGCCGCGGAACTCGGCTCGCCACCAGCCCGACGCCTGCGCGGTGGTGGAGGCCCAGAAGCGGCCGTCGCGGTTGGTCACGTCGCTGGTGACGTACTGCCAGTGACGGGAGTCGTGAGCCTTGAAGGTGATGGCGACCCGCTGGCCGGGCAGGGCGTGCTTGCCCTCGGCCTGCAGGACTCCGGTGAAGCTGAGCCTGTCGCCCTTGGTGACGGGCTCGCGGTAGGCGTCGAAGCCGGAGATGTGGCTGTCGCGGTTGCCGGCCTTGACGCTGACCCGGTCGGTGTCGCTGACCGAGCCTCTGGCGACGGCGGTGGCGGCGAACTCGGCTCGCCACCATCCGGTGGTCTCGGCGCGCACTCTGGCGGCGAACCAGCCGTTGCGGCCGGTGGTGACGCTGGTGACGTGCCGGTAGGCGTCGGTGCCCCTGGCACGGAAGGTGATGGTCACCTTCTGCCCGGCGTAACCCTTGTCATCGGCCTCGAGCTTGCCGGAGACCCTGATCGTGTCGCCCTTGTCGACCCGGTCGGGGTTGGCGTCGAATTCGACGATCTTGGTGGTGAGCGCCTTCTTGACCTCGAAGGTGCCGGTGGTGGAGGCCTCGCCGTCGCCCTTGGCGATCGCGAGGAGGTTCCAGGTGCCCGCGACCGCGGCGTCGAAGGACTTGGTGGCGGTCCACCGGGTCCAGTCGCCGTTCTTCGGGCCGGCCTTGACCTCCACCGGGGTGAACACGCCCTGCTGGCCGGGCGCCTTGAGCTGGAACTCGGCGCCGGTCGCGCCCTTGGTGGAGAACGTGAACGTCGCCGTGACGGCCTTGTCGAAGACGACGATCGGGGAGGCAGGGCTGATCCGCACCTTGCTGATGGTGGGGGCCGCGACCTGAACCTCCGCCGACGCGGACGGTGTCAGGGCCAGAGCCCCGGCCCCCATCGCGAGCGCGACGGCGGCCACAGCGGCCACACGGATGCGTTGTAACATACGGGTTTCCTTTCTGGATACCCCAGGGGTTTCAACGCGGCATTGAGGGTGCCACGTGTCTCTCCAGTAGACGTCGCCGAGAGCCCCAAAGTTCTCGATTCTGACAATCTGTTATAGAGCGGGGTCAAAAGGACCGGTCCAGAACATGTCACCACCGACTGGCAGACGCGAGAGCCCGCGGAAGACATAATCGGCTATGTGGCGCGCGACACAGTTGAGACTCATTTCATCCAGGCGGTAGCGACTCTTGAGACGGGCGCGGCTCGGGATCCGGCGGGTCCCGTCCGCGAGGGGACCACTCTCACCGGCGAACAGTGCCGCACGCTCTACCAGCGTCAGCTCGACAGTCGGCTGCTCGACATCGCGGCTCGCTGGCTGCGCGAGCAGGACGAGGGCTTCTACACCATCGGCTCGGCCGGGCACGAGGGCAACGCCGCCGTCGCCGCCGCCCTGCGGCAGGACGACCCGGCCCTGCTGCACTACCGCTCCGGCGCCTTCTACCTCACCAGGTCCGAGCAGGCCGGACGGCTGCCCGACCAGGGCATCCGCGACGTGCTGCTGGGCCTGACCGCCTCGGCTGAGGAGCCCATCGCGGGCGGGCGGCACAAGGTGTTCGGCCACCCCGACCTGGCGGTCATCCCGCAGACCTCCACCATCGCCAGCCACCTGCCGCGGGCCGCCGGCGTTGCCTTCGCCATCGAGAGGGGCCGCGCGCTCGACGTCGGCCAGGCATGGCCGGACGACGCGATCGCGGTGTGCAGTTTCGGCGACGCCTCGATCAACCACGCCTCGGCGCTGTCAGGCTTCAACATCGCCGCCTACGCCACTCACCAGGGGCAGCCGCTGCCGATCCTGTTCGTCTGCGAGGACAACGGCATCGGCATCAGCGTCCGCACGCCCAAGGGCTGGGTGGAGGCGGCGGCCCGGCGGCCCGGCATCGAGTACTTCGCCGCCGACGGCTGCGACCTGGCCGGCGCCTACGACACGGCCCGGCGGGCCGTCGAGCACGTGCGCACCCGCCGCTTCCCCGCCTTCCTGCACCTCTCCACCGTGCGGCTGATGGGCCACGCCGGGTCCGACGTCGAGTCGGCCTACCGCACGCAGCGGGAGATCCGCGCCGACCTGGAGCGCGACCCGCTGCTCGGGTCCGCTCGGCTGCTGGTGGAGGCGGGGCTGGTCACGCCGGAGGAGCTCCTCAAGCGGTACGAGCTCTCGCGCGAGCACGTGCTGCGGATCGCGCTGGAGACCACCCGCAGCCCGCGGCTCGCCTCCGCCAAGGAGGTGATGGCGCCGATCGCGCCGCGCCGGGCCGACCTGATCGCCAAGATCAGCCCGGTCGCCGCGGAGAGCGCGGTCAGGGAGAAGGCGTTCGCCGGGACGCTGCCCGAGACGGAGAGGGCGATGACGCTCTCCCAGTCGATCAACCGCACGCTCGCCGACGCGCTGGCCGTCTATCCGGAGATGATGGTCTTCGGCGAGGACGTGGCCAAGAAGGGCGGCGTCTACGGCGTCACCCGGGGCCTCCAGAAGCGTTTCGGCGCGGGCCGGGTGTTCGACACGCTCCTCGACGAGCAGGCCATCCTCGGGCTGGCCCTCGGCTCGGGGGTGTCGAAGCTGCTGCCCGTGCCGGAGATCCAGTACCTGGCCTACCTGCACAACGCGCTGGACCAGATCCGCGGCGAGGCGGCCACGCTGTCGTTCTTCTCCCAGGGCGCCTACCCCAACCCGCTGGTGGTGCGGGTCGCCGGGCTGGCCTACCAGAAGGGGTTCGGCGGCCACTTCCACAACGACAACGCCGTCGGCGCGCTGCGCGACATCCCGGGACTGGTCGTCGCCGCGCCTTCGCGGCCCGACGACGCCTCCGCCATGCTCCGCACCTGCCTTGCGGCCGCCCGTACCCAGGGCTCGGTCTGCGTGTTCCTGGAGCCGATCGCCCTCTACCACACCAAGGACCTGTTCGACGAGGGAGACGGCGGCTGGCTCGCGCCGTACGCGCCGCCCTCGCGCTGGCCGGAGACGCACGTGCCGATCGGCCGCGCGCGCTCCTACGGCGACGGGCGCGACCTGACGATCGTGACGTTCGGCAACGGGCTGCGGATGAGCCTGCGGGCCGCCGTACGACTCACGCAGGAGGGGTTCAGCTGCCGGGTGCTCGACCTGCGCTGGCTGGCACCGCTGCCGGTGGAGGACCTGGTGCGGGCCGCGGAGCTGACGGGCAAGGTGCTGATCGCCGACGAGACCCGGCACACGGGCGGCGTGTCGGAAGGCGTCATAGCCGAGCTCGTGGATGCGGGATTCCAGGGGCAGATCGCCCGCGTCACCTCGGCCGACAGCTTCATCCCGCTGGGTGGCGCGGCCAACCACGTGCTGCTGTCGGAGGAGGAGATCGAGGAGGCCGCCCGCAAGCTCCTCAGCTGACACCTCGGCCTGGCGGCTCGCCAGGTGCCCTTCGCCCGGGCGTCACCGAGATCATCCGTCGCGGCCTGGTGCTCCTGGAGCCGCTAGTAGGCGGACGGGCCGCCGAACATCTCCGTCACCCGGGAGGCCAGCGTCACGTCGCCGGTCACCCGCAGGCGGCCGGAGACCAGCAGGTCCGCGGGGTTGGCGGTGCCGGCGAGAACGCGCAGGAAGTCGGCCGCCGGCATGGCCAGCCGGAGCGCGGGGTCGCGGACCGCGCCCTGCCGGGCTCTGGCCCGGCCGCCGCGGACGAGGACGGTCCAGGTGGCGGCCGGCTCCAGGGCGAACTCCAGTGCGCCCTGAAAGCCGGAGGCCCGCTCCGGCTTGAAGGACCTGGCCATCAGCGCGAACAGCAGCCGCTGCCCCCGAGGGCCGAACCGGCGGTTCAGCTCGGCGTCCGAGCGGCCGTCGACGAGCCGGGCCGTCAGGCGCCGCCCGCCCCGGCGGGCGCGCTTGCGGGCCGCCGCCGCGAGGTCGGCCACGCCGCGGGCGGGCCGCTGGGTGACGGCGGCGAGCTCGGCGTCCTCGTCGATGGTGTACGGCCGGTCCAGGGTCCTGGCTGGAGGGCGTCTGGCCAGGGCCGCCTCGATGGCCGGGGCGAGCCGTTCGGCCTTGGCCCGCTCCCGCTCCTCACGGCCCTCGGCGCAGGCCGGGAGCACCTTCTTGCCGAACAGCTCCAGACTCTCGCAGATGTGGTCGTGCCGGTTCGCCCCGGCCTGCAACACGAAGATCATCTGGTCGACGCCCGCCTCCTCGTAGCGGGTGACGAGCTCGATGAGCTGCTGCGGCGTGCCGAGGGCGCCCGCGAGGGGGTCGGTCCCCTGGGCGCCCAGGGTGGGGGCCCACTCGGTGAAGTCTCGCCAGATGTCGGATCTGCCCGGCATGTGCTTGGACGGTCCGTAGTAGTGCGCCAGCGCGTAGGCGAAGAAGCCCGCCCCCGAGGCGCCCCGCCTGCGGGCCTCCGCCGCGTCCTCGTGGCACATCATGGGCAGCACGACGGCGAGGTTGGCGTTGACCGCGAACCCGGCGGGCACGCACTCCGGCGAGGCGAGCAGCTCGTAGTAGTCGCGCGCCCAGACGGCGGCGTCCTGCGGGTGGACGAAGGCGAACGACAGCGCCCCCATTCCGTTCCGTGCCGCCAGCAGGATCGTCTCCCTGCGCGAGCACGCCACCCACAACGGCGGGTGCGGCTTCTGCACCGGCTTGGGGATCACGTTGCGGGGCGGCATCCGCAGGTACGGCGAGTCCCACCCGGCGAACGGCTCCTCGACGAACATCCGGGTGACGGCGTCGACCGAGTCCTGCCACATGGCCCGCTTGCGCTCCCGGTCCACGCCGAAGCCGCCAAGCTCGGCGCCGGAGCTGGCCTCGCCGGTGCCGAAGTCGACGCGCCCGCCGGACACCAGGTCCAGCGTCGCGACCCGCTCGGCCACCCTGGCCGGATGGTTGACCGGCGGCGGGACCTGCACGATGCCGTGGCCGAGCCGGATGCGGCTGGTCCGCTGCGAGGCGGCGGCGAGGAAGACCTCGGGGGCCGCCGAGTGTGAGTATTCCTCAAGGAAGTGGTGCTCGACCTCCCAGACGTGGTCGAAGCCCACCCGGTCGGCGATCTCGATCTGCTCCAGCGCGTCGGTGTAGAGCCGCTGCTCGCTGTCCGGCGTCCAGGGCCGGGGCAACTGGTGCTCGTAGAAGATTCCGAACCGCACCTCAGGCCTCCGATCGCGGGGCAGGTGGAGACGCTCCTACGAGCACGCTTTCACGGTCGGGCCCCTACGTCACCCATGTCACGGGCGCGGTCTCGTGTTCCGCATGGCAGAAAGTTACGGCGATGTTTCCACCAGTCACTACATGGCCGCTAACGTGAACGAACTCACCGCCGAGGAGCACCATGACTGTTCACGCTACGTCACGCCCGGACCAGGCCGGGGTCACGAGCACGTCCGGATACCGCTGGGTCGTCCTCCTGCTGTGCTGGGCGTCGTTCACGATGACCTCAGTGGACCGTTCCACCTGGGGTCCGGCCTCGGCCTCCGTGGGCGAGGCGCTGGGCGTGTCGCTGGCCGGGCTGGGGGTGTTCGCCACCTCCTACTACATCGGCTACGTGATCTCCAACGCCGGCGGCGGCGTGCTGACCGACTGGCTGGGCGCGCGGAACGTCCTGTCCGGGTCGCTGTTCGTCGCCGGCGGCTTCATGATCCTGTTCGGGTCGAGCCAGTCCGCCGCCGTGGGCATCGGGTTCCAGGCGCTCATCGGCCTGTTCGCGGGAGCCGACTACGCGGCCGGCGTCAAGCTGGTGACCATGTGGTTCTCCGTGAAGGACCGCGGGACCGCCATGGGCGTGTTCATGACCGCCACCTCGCTGGGCACCGTCATCGCCAACGCGGTGGTGCCCCGGCTGATCGAGTGGCACGACTGGCAGACCTCCTACCACCTGTTCGGCGGCGCCTCGATGGTGCTGGCCGTGCTGTGCTGGTTGCTCATCCGCAACGGCCAGGTGGTCGGGGAGAAGGCGGGCAAGCCGGACCTGCGCCCGCTGATGTCCAACCGGGACCTGCTGCTGCTGGGGCTGGCAGGGTTCGGCGGGCTGTGGGGCACGTACGGCTTCATCACCTGGTCCAACACGCTGATGGTCAAGGGCAACGGCGTCGACCCGGTGACGGCCGGCACCGTGGTGGTGGTCTTCGCCGTCGTGGCGGTCATCTGCAAGCCGCTGGTGGGGCTGGTCACCGACCTCATCGGCAAGGGCCGCAAGCTGCCGACGATCGCGGTGCTGCTGTACTTCGTGGTCGCGCTGCTGGTGTTCGGCGCGATGAGCACGCCGACGGCCTTCCTGATCGTGGCGCCCTTCCTGGGGCTCGGCGCCTACCTCTACAGCCCGCTCATGGTCGCGATGATCCCCGACCTGTCGGGCAGGCGGCTGGCCGGGTCGGCGGCAGGCGCCACCAACGCGGTCTGGCAGCTCGGCAGCGTCATCGTGCCGGTGGTGATCGGCGCGGTCTTCCAGGCCACGGGCTCCTTCTACGCCGCGTTCGCCGCGCTGGCCGTGGGGCCGCTGGTGGGGGCCGTGCTGATGTTCTTCGTACGCGAGCAACGGAAGGCGTGAGGGTATGAGCGAGCACTACGACGTGATCGTGGCCGGCGGCGGATCCGGCGGGGTGGCCGCGGCGGCGGGGGCGGCCCGCACGGGGGCGCGCACGCTGCTCGTCGAGCGCGGCCCCTGCCTCGGCGGCGCGGCGACGCTGCGCAACGTGCTGACCTACTGCGGCCTCTACACCCGCGCCGAGCCGCACACCCAGGTGGTGTACGGGGTGGCGGAGGAGGTCATGGCCGGGCTGCGGGCCGAGGGCGCGGTGAGCCCGCCGGCGAAGTTCACCGCGGTGGCGGTGGTGTTCGACCCCGAGACGGTCAAGCGGGTGCTGGACGACGTGTGCGTGGGCGCGGGCGCCGAGCCCCGGCTGCACAGCATGCTGCTGGACGCGCGCCGGGAGGGTGACAGCATCGTCTCGGCCCTGATCGCCGACCACTCCGGCGTGCACGAGGTCACCGCCTCCGCCTTCGTGGACGCCACCGGTGAGGCCGACCTGGCCACCAGGGCCGGTGCGGCGGTCCGCTACGGCGCCGAGGGCAGGGTGCAGAACGGTTCGCTCGGCGTCCGCTTCGGCGGCATCCCGCCCGAGGCGCAGGTCACCAGAGACGCGGTGGGCGAGGCGATCAGGGCGGCCAAGGCCGGCGGCGCGGAGCACCTGCTGGCCGAGCAGGGGCTGGTCGCCCGGCTGCCCGTGTCGGGGGACGTGATCGCGTACCTGGTGGACGAGGGGTACGACGCCCGAGACGCGCGCGACACGAGCAGGGCGGAGATCTCCGCCCGCGAGCAGTCGGCCGCCTACCTGCGGGTGATCCGGTCGCTGCCGGGCTGTTCCGGCGCCTACATCGTCAGCACCGGCCCCGAGCTCGGCACCCGGGAGTCGCGGCACGTGGTGGCCCGCTACCGGATGACGGACCGGGACGTGCTGGGCGCGGGCCGGTTCGGCGACGCGATCGCGCTCGGCGCCTGGCCGGTGGAGTATCACCCGGGGCCGGGAGTGCCGTCGCAGTGGCGGTTCATCGACGGCGACGGCTACTACGAGATCCCCTTCGACGCGATCCGCAGCGCTGACACGCCGAACCTGTTCGCGGCCGGGCGGGTCATCGACGGCGACCGGCTCGCGGGCGGCTCGCTGCGGGTGATGGGCACCGCGTTCGCCACCGGCCACGCCGCGGGGATCGCCGCCGCCCTGGTGGCGGATCGGGGCGAGGCGACGGCGCCCGACGTGCGCAAGGAGCTCATCGTTCAGGACGCCTACCTGGGATCCCGGTAGCGACGGAAGGTCGTCGATCGCTCCAGGGCGTACAGGGTGTCCGCGGCGACGATGAGCAGGCCGATCAGCCCGATCACGGGCAGGTCGGCGCGGCGGACCGCGAGCCGGGTACCGGCCGCGAGTACGAGGACGACGATGGCCGCGACGATGGACACCGCCGAGAGCCGGGCGGTCAGCAGCGCCCACCGGATCCCGCCGTCACTCGCCTGGTCCATGGCGAAGAAGAACGCGCCGAAGCCGGCCGCGGCCGCCAGCGTCGAGCCGGTCGGGGAGGAGCAGCAAGGTGCAGGCGCGCTCGAACCGGGCGCCGATGCGTTCCCAACGCTCCACGGCGGCGGCGAGGGCGTCGGGGTCGTCGTGCAGCCGGCCGGTGGCCCGCAGCAGGCAGGCCTCGGCCCAGTCGTTCTCCTCGACCGTCGACGCGGCGTCGGCAAGCAGGTCGGAGGCGTCGGGAAGGCTCGCGGCGACCGCCAACTCGGCTCCGGCGATCCTGCCGAAGGGCAGCATCAGGCCATCAGGCTGCATGTCGCCGAAGGCACGGCCAGTGAGCGCCCGCGCGTCGGCGAACGAACCGGTGTGCAGGGCCACCCGGATGTCGGCGAAGACGACCGACGAGAGGGTCGCCTGAAACTCCGCGCTGATGCCGAGACCGTCAGCTACCACCCGTACCGCATGTTCCCCACGCGAACGTGACGAGCCGGGCCCAGCTCACCACGCTGGAGCGAGCCTGACCGGCTCGCCGGATCAGGAGCCGTACAGCCAGTCGGTGTACGTGTGGCCGGCCAGGTCGCGGGTCCTGAACAGCTCGTTGCGCAGCACCCGGGCCACGCCGTCGACGTGCCAGATGTCGCCCCACAGCCGGGCGGTGGCCTGCACGCGGGCCGTGCGCGGGGCGCGGATCTCCTGGTAGGCGGCGAGCGCCCGGTCCCAGTCGCCGGCCGCGGACTGCTCCGCCAGCACGTGCGCGTCCTCGAGGGCCTGGCAGGCGCCCTGGGCCAGATACTGCAGCATGGGATGGGCCGCGTCGCCGAGCAGGGCGAGCCTGCCCTTCACCCAGGTGCCGGCGGGCAGCCGGTCGAGCATGGGCCAGTGCCGGTCCTGCCACAGGTAGGGCAGGCCCTTCCGCACCTCGGCGCAGCACCGCTCGTAGGCGGCCTCCAGCTCGCCGGCCCCGCGGAAGACGGCGACCTGGTTGAGCAGCTCGCCGCCGCGCAGGGCGTACTGGACGAAGTGGCAGTCGGGACCGAGCCAGGCGACCACTTCGGCGGTGTCGAAGTCCTCCGGCAGTGGACACGTGCCCCTATAGGCGACAAATCCGGAATCGAGGGGTTGGTCGCCGACGAGGTCCGCGCGCAGGCCCGACTGGAGGCCGTCCGCCCCGATGACCACGTCGCTGTCGTGCTCGGAGCCGTCCGTGCAGCAGGTGCGGGCCCGGCCGCCGATGGTCTCGACCCGCTCCACCTGCCGCCCCCTGGCCAGCTCCACCCCCGCCTCCGCGCAGGCCGCCAGCAGGATGGCGTGCAGGTCGCTGCGGTGCACCACCACGTACGGGGCCCCGTAGCGGCGCAGGAACCCCTCGCCCAGGTCCAGATGGGTGAGCTCCTCGCCGCTGACCGCGTCGCGGAAGACCAGCCGCCCGGGCAGCACGCCGGCCTCGATCACCCGGTCCAGCAACCCCCATCCGGCGAGCAGCCGGGTGGCGTTGGGCCCGAGCTGCAGCCCCGCCCCGACCTCCCCGAACTCGGCCGACCGCTCCAGCAGCCTGACCGCCCGCCCCGCCCTGGCCTGGGCGTAGGCCGCCGCCAGGCCGCCGATGCCGCCACCGACGACAACTACCTCAGTCACGTGCCTTCCTTCCTCAAGCCTTCCCGAGCCTTCCTAGAGCCAGCGGCCGATCGCCGGCGCGTCCGGATGCGGTGCGGGACCGCGTCCGGTGACCCAGGCGGCCAGCTCGGCGGCGGTGCCCCGCACCGCGGATACCTGTGCCGGGGATGCCTGTGCCGGGCCGTCGACGCGCCAGACTCCGTGCCTGTCGACGGGCGCGAGGACGAGTCCCCGCTCCTGGCCGCGCCGCGCCCACAGCCCGGTCACGTCGGTGAGCAGCGCGTCGAGCAGGGCGGCGGGGAAGTCCTCGAACCCGCCGCCCGTCCCCAGGTCCACGGCGTGCACCCACATCTCGCGGCAGCGCATCCAGACGATCTCCGACGCGGGCACCGTCCGGCCCTGCGCGGTACGCACCGGAGCGGCCCAGGCCGGTGTGGGCAGCTCGCGCAGGGCCGAACGCAGCTCCGACGCGGTCCGCCCGGCCAGAGCGAGGATCTCGGCGGGGGCGAGCTTCGCCAGCTCCTCGATCTCGTCGTCGCGCGCCTGCGCGGAGGTGTACATCGGGCTCTCCTCGCCGGTCCGCGCCCAGTGCGCGAGCCGGCCGAGCGCGCGGGCGTTGGCCGCGACGTGAGCCACCACGTGGCGGCGCGTCCAGCCCGGCAGCGCGGAGTCCCCGTCGAGGTCGGCGCCGTCGAGCCGGGCCTCGAAGTAGGCGGTGCCGGCGTCCAGCCAGGCGAAGTCCGGGTCAGACATCGCGGCGCGCCGTGTTGACCAGCTCGCCGAGGCCCGCGATCCGGGTCACCAGCTTGCCGCCGTCCGTCAGGTAGCGGGGCGGCTTGCGCGCGTGCCCCACCCCGCCTGGCGTGCCGGTCGCGATGACGTCGCCCGGGCGCAGGGTGAGGATCTGCGACAGGTACGCGATCAGCTCGGCGGGCGGGAACACCAGGTCGGCGGTGTCGGCCTGCTGCACCACCTCCCCGTCGAGCTCGCACTGCATGGTCAGCTCGCCGCCGGTTAGCTCGTCAGGGGTGACGAGATAGGGGCCGAACGGGGTGGTGCGCTCGAACGTCTTGCCCTGGAGCCACTGCAGCGTGCGGTACTGGTAGTCGCGCGCGGTCACGTCGTTGATCACCGAGTAGCCGGCGATGGCGGCCCCGGCCTCCTCGGTGGAGGCGTTGCGCACGTCCGCCCCGACGACGACGGCCAGCTCGGCCTCCCAGTCGACCGCCTGCGAAACGGCGGGCAGCTCGATGTCGTCGTACGGCCCGATCAGCGCCTCGGCGAACTTGGCGAACAGCGTGGGATGCTCGGGCAGCGCGCGTCCCATCTCCAGGATGTGGGCACGGTAGTTGAGCCCGACACAGATGATCTTGCCGGGGCGGGGCACCACGGGTGCCAGGTCCGCGGTCGAGAGCGGGTGCCTGGGACCGTCGGACGCGGCCGCCCGCTCACGCCAGCCCGGGTCGGCGAGCAGCGCGCCGACGTCGGCCGCGTCCACTTCCACGGCGAGCTCGCCGTCGATCCTGGCGGCGGCGGTGCGGCGCGGCAACCGCAGGGTGGCGAGCTTCATACGAGCTCCTCCCGATACTGGTGCAGGCCCTCGAAGACGGGCGTGTCGGCGAAACGGAACAGATCGAGACGGGTGTCCCCGCGGAACGACCAGGCGCACCAGGACGGCACCACCACCAGGTCGCCCCGGGTGAGCCGGCGCTCGGTCCCCTCCAGCGTGACCGAGCCCTCGCCGTCGAAGACCTGGTAGACCGAGGAGCCCACCTCCCTGCGCGGAGCCGTCACGGCGCCCTCGCGCAGCCGGTGGAACTCGGCCCTGATCGTGGGCATGACGTCGCCGCCGGTGGTCGGGTTGGTGTAGCGGACGGCGGCGTGGCCGGGCTCGACCGTGCCGGGATGCCCCTCGTCCTCCAGGGCGAGCTGCTCGTCCAGCGCGCGGTCGGTGTGCTCCCATCGATAGGCGGCGATCGGCGAGCTGGGCCGCTCACCGAGCTCGGAGACCGGCCGCAGCCCCGGGTGCGCCCACAGCCGCTCCGAGCGGGACAGGTGCGGCGTGGCGGCGTCGCTCACCTGGTCGGGGCCGAACTCGAAGAACGAGGTGTCGGTGTGGTGGACGAGCGGGATGTCCAGCCCGTCGATCCAGGCCATCGGCGCGCCGGTGGTGTTGTGGTGGCCGTGGAAGTGCCAGCCGGGGGTGAGCAGGAAGTCGCCGCGCCGCATCGCGACGGGGTCGCCGTTCACCACGGTCCACACGCCCTCGCCCTCGACGACGAAGCGGAAGGCGTTCTGCGTGTGCCGGTGCTCGGGCGCGACCTCGCGCGGGCCCAGATACTGGATGGCGGCCCAGAGCGTCGGCGTGGCGTACGGCAGGCCGTCCAGGCCGGGGTTGGCCAGCGCGATCGCCCGGCGCTCGCCGCCCCTGCCGACGGGCACCAGCTCGCCGGCCCGTTCGGCCAGCGGGTAGAGCGTCTTCCACTCCCAGACGTGCGGCCTGGCCCTGGGTTTCGGATGGACCGGCATCAGGTCGCCCACCTGCGTCCAGAGCGGGATCAGATGCTCTGCTTCGAAGTCGGCGTACAGCCTCTCCTCTGGGTTCATATCGCCACCGTAGGGCGTGATTCTGCATACTGCACTAGCATTCTGGCATGAAGAACAAGCCGGCATATGCCCTGGGCTCGGTCGACAACGTGCTGCTGCTCCTGCACATGCTGCGCGACCAGGGGCGGCTCAAGGTCACCGACGTGGCCAAGGAGCTGGACATCGCCAGGTCCACCGCGCACCGCCTGCTGGCCATGCTCGTCTATCGGGACTTCGCCGTGCAGGACGAGCACCACACCTACCTGCCGGGCCCGTTTCTCACCAGCAGCACGGCGGGCAGCGCCAGCGGGTCGGCGCTGCGCCAGCTGCGCTCGCGTACCAGGCCGGCGATGGAGGCGCTGTGCGCGCGGGCGGCCGAGACGGTCAACCTGGTGGTGCGGGTCGGCACCGAGGTCCGCTTCCTCGACAGCGTGGAGTCGCCGCAGATCCTGCACGTCGGCGACCGGCGCGGCACCATCCTGCCCGCCCGCCGCGCCTCGGGCGGCAAGGTGCTGCTGGCGACGCTCCCCCGCGAGCGGCTGTGGGAGCTCTATCCCGACCTGCCCGACGCGGAGCGGGCGGCGCTGACCCGCGAGCTCGACGAGATCCGGGTGCGCGGCTACGCGCTCAACGTCGACGGCACCGAGCAGGGCGTCTCGGCCATCGGCGCGGCGCTGTGCGACGGGCGCGGCTCGGCCGTGGCGGCGCTGTCGATCTCGGTGCCGTCCGCCAGGTTCGGGGCCGCCAGGGTGCCGTCACTGGCCGCGGAGCTGCGCCGGACGGTCGCGGAGGCCGAGCGGGCCCTGGCGGACCTGCCCGACCTGTGACGGCTAGAGCCAGCCCCGCCGCTTGAAGATCACATAGAGCGTGACGCAGACGATCGCCATGAGCAGGATCGCGAACGGGTAGCCGAACGCCCAGTGCGTTTCCGGCATGTTGTCGAAGTTCATCCCGTAGATGCCGCCGACCACCGTCGGGGCGAACAGGATGGCCGCCCACGCGGAGATCTTCTTGACCTCCTCGCCCTGCTGGATGCTGACCTCCGTCATCCGGGCCATCTCCGCGTTCTGCGCCTGGGTCACCAGCGTCGAGTTCACCACCAGGATGTCGTGGAGCTGCTGCCTGAAGGAGGCCACCCGCTCGTTGACCGTGGTGGCGTGGTCCGACACGTCGCGCAGGTAGCTCTGCAGCTCGTCGGTGACGGAGTATTTGGCGGCCCCGGCGATGAACCCCTCGATCAGCCGCCCCAGCGGCGCGGCGGCCCGCTGGAACTCCAGCACCTCGCCGGACAGCTCGTAGACGCGCCGGGAGACCGACGGGTCGCCGCCGAACACCTGCGCCTCGATCTCCTCGATGTCCTTCTGCAGGCCCGCCACGACCGGGGCGTAGCCGTCGACCACCGCGTCCAGGATCGCGTAGAGCACCGCCTGGGGGCCCTGGCGCAGCAGGTCGGGCTCGGACTCCATGCGCTTGCGGACCGACTGCAGGTCGGGCGCCTCCGCGTGCCGTACGGTGAGCACGAAGTTGCTGCCGACGAAGATGTGCACCTCACCGAACGCCACCTCCTCGACGTCGTCGAGGTAGCGGGCGGCGTGCAGCACGACGAAGAGGGTGTCGTCGTAGCGATCGGCCTTGGGCCGCTGGCTGCCGACGATGGCGTCCTCGAGGGCCAGCTCGTGCAGGTGAAACTCCTCGGCGAGCTTGACCAGCTCCCACTCCTTCGGCCGGTAGAGGCCGATCCAGGCCAGGGCGCCCGGCATCTGCTTGAGCCGCTCGAAGGCGTCGGCCAGCGAGCCCGGATTGTCGACGGCCTCGCCGTCCTGGTAGATCGTGTTGTTGATGACGGTCGGCTGGTAGGGCGACTCCTCGGGGGGCCGCGGGTCCATGGAGTGCTCCGGCGCCTCCCTGCGGCTCCCGCCGTGCCTGCCTCCTCTCACCCTGGCCATGCCCTCTCCTAAGCCTCGAATCTCTGCATCTCCTGCTGAGCCCGGTCCCTGATGGTCTTGCGCCACATCGGCGTCCACCCGAACAGCAGCCCGTGCGGCCGGCCGAGCGCCATCCTGGACCAGCGCTTGAAGTCGAACTCGTCATGGTGGCGCACGATCAGATCGTCCTCGAACCTGAACAGCGCGTCGATCTCGTTGACCACCTCGCGCCCGGTGCTGGACAAGGTGTAACGCGCGGTCCAGTGTGCCGAGCCGGAGAAGTCGTCGGCGCGCACGTCGCAGA
This sequence comes from Nonomuraea sp. LPB2021202275-12-8, assembly GCF_037044575.1. NCBI lineage: Bacteria > Bacillati > Actinomycetota > Actinomycetes > Streptosporangiales > Streptosporangiaceae > Nonomuraea > Nonomuraea sp. LPB2021202275-12-8. The sequence goes on from NZ_JBAHWD010000003.1 coordinate 119,704, forward strand.
AGTCGGACTCCAGGCCGCCCTGCACGCCGAGCTGCATCCGCCACATGGTCATCACCCGGTCGCGCCGCTCGACCTCCTGGAAGATGGGGTCACCGAAGCTCACCTCGGGGTGGTAGCAGCGCTCCATGGCCGCGAAGTCCGCGCGGCCCAGAGCATCGTAGAACGCGCCAATCAGCGCCACGTACCGGTCGTTCACGTCTCCCATCAGACCATGGCCAGGGCGTTGGTGAAGCACACAGCCCTCAACCATTCGTCGCCCAGATCGAGCCGGTCGAGCGCCTGCAGCTGGTGCGCGTAGGGGTGGGGGATGGTGGGGAAGTCGCTGCCGAGCACCACCTTCCCCGCCAGGCCCAGATCAAGCAGGGCGGGGCGCAGTCTTCCCGGGAACGGCATGCCGAGCTCGGCGAAGTCGGTGAAGGCCATCGTGGTGTCCAGCGCCACCCGCTCGTAGCGGGCAGCCAGCTCGAAGAACGGGCCGTACTCGGGCATGCCCAGGTGTGCGATCACCATCCGCAGCCGGGGATGCTCGCGCAGCACCCCGCCGATCGGCCCGGGGCCGATGTGGCCGCCCGGCACGGGCACCGAGCTGGCGTGGACGACCACCGGCACGCCCGACTCGGCCAGCATCCCCCAGACCTCCGCCAGCTCGGGCGCGCGCGGGTCGAAGCCGCCGACCTGCAGGTGCACCTTGAAGATCTTGACGCCGTCGTCCAGCGCGCGCCGCACGTAGCCGGCCACCCCCGGCTCCGGATAGAACGTCGCCGATGGCAGGCACTCCGGCGTGCGGCGGGCGAAGTCGAGCGTCCAGGCGTTGAGATCGGCGGCCATGTCCGGCCTGTGGGCGTACGCCAGGGCGGGGAAGGCACGCAGGCCCAGCTCGCGCAGACGGGCGACGCGCTGCTCCACCGGCCACTCGTACTCGATCTTCCAGCCGTCGCCCATCAGCGGGCCGCCGTGGTTGAAGTGGTGCCAGACCCGGCGCTCCATCCGCTCGGGCAGGAAGTGCACATGCAGGTCGATCAGGCCCGGCAGGCCCAGCGCTCGCCACCAGCCGGGAACATCCGCATCAGAATGATGTTCTGTGAGCACAGTCCAGACTTTACCCGGATAGGGTCAGTCCTCGATGGACAAGCTCTGGGCTCAGCTGATCGAGGTCCAGTCCGCTCCCGCCCCCTGGGTCGTGGCGGGCTCGGCACTGGCCGCACTCGCGATCGTCACCTTCACCATGTCCTGGCAGCTGACCAGGGGCCTGATCACCATCGCCCACGAGGGCGGCCACGCGGTGATGGCCCTGCTCACGCGGCGCAAGCTGGAGGGCATCCGGCTGCACTCCGACACCTCGGGCGTGACGCTCACCCGTGGCCGGCCCAACGGGCCCGGCATGGTGCTGACCGCGCTCGCCGGCTATCTGGCCCCCTCGCTGCTGGGCCTCGCCGCGGCCTGGCTGACCGACCAGGGGCGGATCACGCTGCTCATCTGGAGCATGCTGCTCTTCCTCGTCTGCATGCTGCTCCTGATCCGCAACCTGTACGGCGCGCTGATCCTGCTGGTGACGGGCGGCGCGGTGTTCGCCGTGTCGATGTACGCGCCGGCCGAGGTGCAGCAGGTGGTCGCGCTGGTGGTGGTCTGGTTCCTGCTGTTCGGCGGCATCCGGCCGATCTTCGAGCTGCAGCGCAAGCGGCGCAGGCGGCAGGCCCGCGACTCCGACGCCGACCAGCTCGCCAGGCTGACCTTCCTGCCCGGCGGCTTCTACGTGCTCTTCTTCCTCCTGGTAGGGGCCGCCTCCATGGTCGCGGGCGCGTACCTCATGAATCCCCTCTAAGGGCGGCATTTCACACTAAACTCACCCGTGACAGGGGGGAGTGTCGTGCTGCCAGTCGAGGACGTGCCGGGTTACCGGGTGCTCGATCAGGCGGGCCAGGGCGGGTTCGCCGTCGTCTACCGTGCCCACCAGGAACGCCTCGACCGGATCGTCGCGCTCAAGGTGCTGTCGGTCGACCGGGTCGACCGGGTCACCATGCGCAGATTCCAGCGGGAGCTGCAGCTCACCGGACGGCTGACCGGCCATCCGAACGTCGTCACCGTCTTCGACACCGGCGTGACGCGCTCAGGCAAGCCGTACATCGCCATGGACTTCTTCGAGAACGGCTCCCTGCGCGACAAGCTCCGCGGTGAAGGCGCCCTGCCGGTCCCCGACGTGCTGCGCACCGGGGTGAAGCTCGCCGGCGCGCTCGCCGCCGTCCACGAGGCCGGGGTCCTGCACGGCGACATCAAACCGCAGAACATCCTCATCTCCAGGTACGGCGAGCCCGCCGTCGCCGACTTCGGCGTGGCCAGGGTCGTCGACTCGTCGGAGATCTCCGCGACGTCACAGGCGTTCACCCCGCTGCACGCCGCCCCGGAGGTCCTGAGCGGGCAACCGCACTCCGCCGCCTCCGACATCTACTCGCTCGGCTCGACCCTCTACCACCTGCTGGCGGGCCAGCCCGCCTTCCACAGCCCGACGGACCCGTCGATCGCGCCGCTCATGTACCGGGTGCTCAGCATCGATCCGCCCCCCATCGGCCGGGGAGACGTGCCGCCGGTCGTGTCCGAGACCGTGCTGCGGGCCATGGCCAAGCGGCCCGACCAGCGGTACGGCTCGGCCAGGGAGTTCGCGCAGCGGTTGCAGCAGGTACAGGCGGAGCTCGGCCTGCCGGTCACGGACCTGATCGGGCAGGGGCCCGCCGCCGGCCGCGCCCCGGCGGGCGGCCGCTCGGCGCCAACCGAGGGGCAGCACCCCCGCGCGACGGTCCCCTCCCCCGCGAACCCGTACGTCCCGCCTCCTGTGGGAGGCCGAGAGGCGGGCTCTCCTGGCGCGTCTCCCCCGGGGGCGGCCTGGCCGGAGACCGGATCGTACGCGGGCCACCCGCCGGGCGGGGCCGCGTCCTCTCCCTCCCCGCCCCCAGACGCCGGCCGTCGAGGTGGGCGGGCGTCGGAGCTGAAGCTCAAGGTGGCGATCGGCGCCACCGTCGCGGCCGTAGCCGTCGCGGGCACGGTGCTGGCCGTATGGCTGTCGCGGCAGCAGGCCGACCCTCTCGCCGCTCCGCCGACGGCCGCTCCGTCCACCTCGAGGCAGGCCGCCGAGAAGACGGCGGCGATCGGCGGTCGGAAGATCGCCGCGCTGGCGCCGCGCAGGGTGCGGGTGGCGGCGGACCAGGGCACGCTCGTCGAGTTGCGGTGGACGCTGCCCGTCCAGGCGCGCCGCTACCCGGTCGTGGTGCAGCGCTCGCCGGTCGAGCCGGGCGAGCAGCCGCTCATCCCGCTGGAGGCCGGCAGCACCTCGGCCAGGGTGGCCGGGCTCGACCCCGACCTCGGGTACTGCTTCGTCGTGGGCGTGCCGCTGGAGATCGCCGAAAGCAGCACGCTCGCCTGGTCGAAACCCGTGTGCGTCAGAGGAGCGGTCCCGAAGAAGACCGGCTAACAGCCCGGCACGGCTACAGGACCACCTTCGTACGGATCAGCAGCGTCGACACATGCGAGAAGGGACACGAATGTCGTATCCGGCTCCACGTCATTTGGGTGATCACGGCCAGGTCAGTGCGCGTTTCCGGGCCAGGACGGAGCCGGCGGACCTGTCCTACGGCGGTCGCGACATCCACTACCTCGCCACGGGCGGGACCACCGACGGCGCGTTCGGCCTCTACCGCTGGAACTTCGGACCCGACGAGAGCGGCCCGGGGCCGCACTTCCACAAGACCATGTCCGAGTCGTTCTTCGTCCTCGAGGGCACGGTGCGGTTGTACGACGGCGAGCGGTGGCGGGAGGGACAGGCGGGAGACTTCCTGCACGTCCCGCCCGGCGGCGTCCACGGATTCCGCAACGTGCCGGGAGCTCCCGCCTCGATGCTGTTGCTCTTCGCGCCCGGCGCGCCGCGCGAGGAGTACTTCGAGATGCTCGCCGAGATCGCCGGTGGCAGGCAACTGGGCGAGCAGGAGGCCGAAGAGTTCTTCCTGCGCCACGACAACTACTCGGTCGACTAGCCGAGGAAGCGGCGGACGTCGCCGATCTCGTCGTCCAGCAGGCCGGGCGCCTGCGGGGCGAACGGGGCCGCCGTCACCTCGGCGCCTTTCCGGCTCCAGACGCCCTTGATCACGCCGTCGACGAGGATGACGGGACGCAGTATGCCCCCGCCGGGGAACACGGTGCGGGCGTGCTCGGCGGGCAGGATCGGGTCACGGCTCTTCCACCCCAGCAGGAACTCGTCGAAGGCCGGAGCGAGTCGCACCACCGGTCCCCGAGCGGCGGCGGGCGCCTCGGGGGCGGGAGCGAGCCGCCAGGCGGCGCGAGCGTCGCCGAGGGGCAGGCCCGACCAGGCGGCCAGATCCTCGGGCTCGGCCGGGTGGTGGGCTCGGCGGTAGCGCAGGGCCAGCTCGGCCAGCGCGCGTTCCCTGTCGTGCTCGGCGGGGATCGGCGCGCCGAGCCAGTCGGCGGCGTGCACGTACGTCGGCTTCCCGCCGCGCGGCGGGCCGAGCACGGCCAGGCCGTGGCGGGCCGCCAGCGCGACCAGGTGCACGATGCCCTGGCCGCCCGCTCTGCCCGCCAGCCGCTCCCCCAGCTCGGCCTTGGTGAGGGGGCCCTGGCCGGCGAGGGCGCGGTCGATGAGCGGGAGCAGGTCGTCGCCCGTGACGCCTTCCTGGGCCAGGCGGCGCGCGCTGCCGGTGTCGCGCCTGGTGAGCGCGTGCACCCAGGGCAGGTCGTCGACGTGCACGAAGTGGAGGGTGCCGCGGGGACCCCAGGTCCTGACGATCTCGCGCCCCTGCCAGGCCGCCTCGACGTCGGCCCGCGTGAGCGTGGGCGAGCGGGCGCGGAAGGCCAGATAGGCGGAGGTGATGTCCTGGGCCTGCATGGCGAGCAGGTGGCGGACGACGTCTCCCGCGCCCGCTCCGGGCGGGCGGTGCAGGAGCTGGGCCTCGACGCTGCGCATGGCCCTCATCATCCCGCGCCGCGGCGGCGTCTGCGCGGGCCTGCGCGGGCCGATCAGCGCAGCAGCAGACGTCTGCGCAGGCGGGTGGCGAGCGGGGTGCGGCTCCGCACGGCCTGGCGGACCGCGTCACTGCGTCGCCAGGCCTCGTCCGCCGCCTCCTGGGAGACGTCTTCCGGCGCGTAACCTGCAAAGTTGGAAATATCGGCCAACGGCTTGAGATGGGCGGAAATGTCGCCTGATTGCTGGGCGACGACCTCCTCGGCCGTCATCGCCCGCTCAGCTCCGAGACCGAGGTCGTCGCAGATCTGCGCCCACGCGCCGCGCACTCGCTCACCGGCGCCCGGGACGTTCCTGCGGGTGCGCCTGCGCCACCGCGGAAGGATCGCGACCGCCGCGCCGTACACCAGCACGATCCCCGCCCCCGCGGCGGGGAGGATCACCTGGAGCGGCGAACCGGAGTGCGTCCCGCCGGCGCCGGCGTCGGGCCGCTGTGACGGCCTGGGCCTGTTCGCTCCGCCCTTGGTGAACTCGCCCTCCAGCTCCTCGCTCTCCTTGATCGCGGAGGACACCACGTCGTGGTCGTCCTTGGAGCCGCTGCGGCCGGGCGTGGGGTAGAAGGGCCGCCAGCCGAGCTTGTCGAATTTGATCTCCGCCCACGCCATCACATGGCCCGATTTAACGTGGTAAATCCCGTCGGAGGCCTGACCGGGCCGGAAGCCCACCACCACCCGCGACGGCAGCCCCAGTGTCCTGGCCATCAGCGCGAACGCCGAGGCGAACTGCTCCGACGTTCCCCTGTGCGTGGTCTGCAGGAAGAACTCCAGTCCTTTCAGGGAGTGCCCCGGCGGCGCGGTGACGTCGTAACCGGCGTGCGTGCGCAGGTAGCTCTGCAGCCGGTACGCCTGCCTGATCGGCAGGTCCGCGCCCTTGGTCGCCTCATGGGCCAGCTCCCGGAACAGCTTCTCCTGCGGCCCCTCAGGAAAGGCGGTCAGCGCCGGGTCGTCGACCGGGGCGGCCGCGAGCAGCTCGTCCCTGGACGGCTTGGCCACCCGCGAGATCACCTGATAGCCGAACCCCTTGCCCGCCTTCCCGTCGACCAGCAGCGAGCCGCTGTCCGGGTCCACGACGAGCCCGCGCACCCCGCCGACCTCCGCCGGCCGCTCAGCGGCGGGCAGCCAGGTGCCCGGCAGGCCGCCGAACGTGACCGTCTGCCGCACGGTCTCCGCCTCCCCGGTCCACTCCCCGTCAGGCACCCGCCCGCCGGTCGGCTGGAAGCGTGCGCCGGACGTCCAGCGCACGCCGTCGTAGCGGTCGAGTACGGCCAGCCGCCAGTTGAGCGGCTTGTCCGCCTTGACGGTGAACAGTTCCCTGTCGGGAATCTGCAGCCAGGCGGACACCCGGTCGAGCGGGCTGACGCTGTCGACGCGCACCGGCGGCGGCCGCTCGGCGTCCTGCCGGGGGTTGTACGGCTCCGCGGCGATGGGCAGCAGCGGCCCGGCGACCAGGGCGAGGGCGGCCGGCACCGCGGCCGCGGGCACCCCGGCGAGCAGCCAGAGCGGTGACCGGCCGTCCCTGACCAGCGCCAGAGCGATGATCAGGACCAGCAGCGCGCCGGCGACAGGCAGGTTCGACCCCGTGCCGTCCACTCCGAACAGCAGCGCCACCCCGTAGACCACCAGGGCGGGCAGCGCGGCGGCGATCCGGGTGCGGGTGCGGTTGAGCACCTCCGCGCCGATGGTGGCGGCGGCCCAGACGAGCGTGTGCACGAGGACGAGCAGCCGCGGCTCCGGCTGGGCGGGCAGCAGCGTGGTGAGCAGCGCCTGCCAGGAGTTGGCCACGTCCACGACCAGGCCCGGGGCCAGGCCCTGATAGAGGGGGACGGTCCCGGCGATCCAGACCAGCACGTCGAGCAGCAGCGACAGCCAGAGCGGCCGCCGCCACGTGAGCGCCGCCACCAGCGCCGGAGCCACGGCAGCGGGCGCCACGGCCACGAGCAGCTCCGCGCCGGGAAAGACCCGGTGAAACCCCCATCCGGCGGTCCCGGCGATGCCCGCCACGAGCGCGACCCCCACGAGCCGCCGCCACAGGCTCTCCTCCACGTCCCCCCGCGAGGCATCGGCCGGCGCGGTCACGTGTCCGGTGGGCGGCGCGGTCACGTGCGCGGGGCCGGCCGGAGGGCCGAGCGGGGCGCCTCGGCTCATCGGTTCCCCCAGAGCAGTGCCAGTTCGTCCAGGTGTGTGAGGGGGATCAGCGTCACGCCGGGCGCGCTCGCCGCCCCTGTCCCGACATATACGCAGATGACCCGGTCGAAGCGGCGGCGCACGCCCGCGACCCTGCCGGCCTCGGCGGCGTCCGAGGTGACCAGGACGAGCGAGCCGCCGCCCCGGGCCAGCCGCAGCGCCTCCGTGACGCCGGCCGTACCCGGCCCGACCAGCGCGAGCCGGTCGAGCACGATCTCCGCGTCGGCCTTCGTCTCCGCCACCGGCCCGTCGCCGGTCACCACCCGGACGGGGAACCCGGTGCCTGCGGCGGCCACGGCGACCGAGGCGGCCGCGTCCACCGCGAGCTCGGTGAGGCCGCGGGTGTCGAGGACGACCGTCGTGGTGGGCAGGCCGGCGTCGATCAGCTGGCGGACCATGAGCGTCCCGGTGCGGGCGCTGGAGCGCCAGTGGACGTGGCGGAGGTCGTCGCCGGCGACGTACTCGCGCAGGGTGTGGAAGGTGACCGTGCCGCTGGGGGCGTTGTCGCTCGTGGGGCCCTCCAGGTGGTAGGCCTTGCCGGACGGCGGCACGGCCAGGGCTGCCGTGCGCGGACGGACCAGGAGTGTCGCCGCCGCGCCGTACTCCCTGATCTTGCGGGTGAGGCCGAGCGGGTCCGCGCGGACGAGCAGCAGCGGGCCGACCGGGATGTCGCCGCGCGCCCGCGTGGGCAGCGGGTAGGAGACGGTACGCGTCCCCCGCCTGGGCAGGCGGGGCAGGTCGACGGTGTGCTCGGTGGCGCCGATCCGGTCCCTCGCGCGCAGCCCGGTCAGGCCCCGGCGGCCGAGGTTGCGTACGTGGAGCACCGCGACGGCGGCGTCGCCGCGCGGCACCTTGACCGGCGTCACCTCGCGCCGCACCTCCAGCCTGGGCCTGGGGGCGGTCCAGGCGAGGGCGGCGGCCAGCGCGATCAGGCCGCCGGTGGCCAGCACCACGGGCTCCGGGTAGCCGAGCGCGAACCCGGCGGCGTACAGGATCGCGGAGCCGGTGAGCGTCCCCCAGCCGAGCGGCGTCAGCACTACGCCGCCTGGGGCACGGGCATCCCGGCGAGCAGCTCGCCGAGCACGTTCGCCGCGGTGACGTCGCGCAGCTCGGCCTCGGGGGTGCGGATGAGCCGGTGCGCCAGCACGGGCACGGCCAGCGCCTTGACGTCCTCCGGCAGCACGTAGTGCCGCCCCGCCGCCGCGGCCCTGACCCGGGCGGCCCGCAGCAGCGCCAGGCTGCCGCGCGGGCTGGCGCCGAGCCGCAGGTGCGGATTGACGCGGGTGGCCGCGCAGAGCGCGACGATGTAGTCGTAGACCGGGTCGGCGACGTGGATCCGGGTGGCGAAGTCGATCATCGCGGCCACGTCCGAGGCGCGCGCCACCACCGGCAGCCGGTCCACCTGCGGTCCCGACGGCATGCCCTTGAGCACCTCGACCTCCGACACGTGGTCGGGATAGCCGATGGAGATCTGCATGAGGAAGCGGTCGAGCTGCGCCTCGGGCAGCGCGTAGGTGCCGTCCATGTCGACCGGGTTCTGCGTGGCCACCACCAGGAACGGCCTGGGCACCGGATGCGGCTCGGCGTCCACCGTGACCCTGCGCTCCTCCATGACCTCCAGCAGCGCGGACTGGGTCTTCGGGGAGGCGCGGTTGATCTCGTCGGCGAGCACGATGTTGGCGAACACCGGACCTTGGTGGAACTCGAACTTCTGATGCGCCTGGTTGAAGATCGACACGCCGGTGATGTCACTGGGCAGCAGGTCCGGGGTGAACTGGATGCGCCGCCACTCGGCGTCCACGCTGGCGGCGACGGAACGGGCCAGCGTGGTCTTCCCCGTGCCCGGCACGTCCTCGATGAGCAGGTGCCCCTCGGCGAACAGGCACACCAGGGCCAGCTCGACGGCTTCGCGCTTGCCGCGGATGACCTGCTCGATGTTCGTCGCCAGCAGCTGGAACCGCTGGGCGAACTGTCCCGCGAGCGCCGCGGGCTGCTGGGTCTGCTCGTAGACGTACTGCGTCAACCGAGTCCCCTTCTCAGTCGGTGCATTCGAAGAGCGGAGCGGCGGGGAATCCGCCGCGCGGCGTCTCCATCAGCGTGTCGCTGATGTAGCCGATGCCGCCGTTCCACTCGATCCTGTCCCAGACGTCGCTCGTCTCCCCCGACTGCTCCTCACGGACGGACATGCCCTTGACCTGGCAGATCACCGTCAGGCTCTGGTACTTGCCCTTGTCGATCTGGCCGATCTGGCAGCCGCCCGTGGCACACGAGTTGATCCTCGTGTTCGTCTGGTCGTTGTGGGCGTTCCGGTAGGCGTTCTTCGGATAGGCCAGGTCCACCTCCGTGGTGGCGACCTCCTGGCTCTCCCCCGCGTCGTTCTTCGCCTTGAGCTTGAACGTGTGCCTCTGGTTGTTCTTGAGGCCGTCGACGGTGAACGACGTCCCCTTGACGTCGTCGACGGCCGCCGCGCCGGACAGCACGTAGGTGACGCCGTCGCCGGCGTTCGCCGGGGCGCTCCAGGTCAGCTCGGCGCCCTTGTTCCTGGGCTTGGCCGCGAAGTTCGACGGCGCGCCGGGAGCCACGCAGGGCTTGACGCCGGCGCTCGGCGCGGACTCCACCTCGCCGCCGGACCAGTGCGCCACGACGGTGAAGGTGTATTCGGCCGAGCAGTCTCCCCCGGCGAACTCGAACCGGAACGGCCCGTCGGCGTCCACGGACTCGGGCGTGGCCCTGCCTTCGCCGCCCGACACCTTCAGCGTGTAGCGCTCCACCTCGCCTCCGGTCGACGGGCTGAAGCCGACGTCGACCCGGCCGGGGCCGGACCGGGCGCTGACGGCGCCAGGCTTGCCGGGAGCGGTGGCGGCGGGTGTCGGCGTGGGGCTCGGCGTAGGTGTGCGGCTCGGCGTGGGCGTCCTGGTCGCGGCGGGCTCCGGATCCGGCTCGGGCTCCTGCCCGACGGGTTCGGTGCCGGTGGGGCGCGGACCGGACGTCCTGGTCGGGTCCGGCTGCGAACCCGTACGGGTCGGCTCGGGACGGGGTGTCTTCGTGGGCCGCGGCGTGCTGGTGGGGCCGGGGACGTCGGAGTCGTCCTTGTCGATGTCGTGCTTACGGCCTTCCGGGTCGATCACGATGGCCTTGTCGCCGTTCTCGTCGTTCGCCCAGAGGAGACCGTCCTTGACGAACACGTCGACCGGGCCCGGGCCCTGCGCCACCTGGAGGGTGGTGGGCCTGCCGCCGGCGGCGCTGTCCCAGACGATCAGCGATCCGCTGCCGCCGTCCGGCACGTACACCTTCGAGCCGAGCACCTGCGGCACGCCGAGCGCGGCCGGATCCCGCACCTCGAACCTGGTGTTGAGCACCGCGTTGGACGAGGTGTCGATCACCACGAGCAGGCCGGACCCGCCGGACGTGAGCACCGGCACGAGTGGACCCTCGGTGGTGGGCGGGGTGAGGACGCCGCCCTTGGCCGCCTGCGCGACCTCCTTCGGCAGCATGATCTCGCCGACGCCGCCGTCGGCGCCGATCAGCGTGGCGGTGGCGGCGCGGGTGTTGACGACCAGGGGGACGCTGCCGGCGATCGTGACGGCGAGCTCCTCGCCGGGTTCGCCCACCTTGACCCCGCTGCCGGCCACCCCGCCGGACACCGGGACGACCTCGCCCTTGGCGGTGACGGGCACCCACAGCTTGCCGCCGCCGTCGATGCGGGCGGCGCCGAGCGGGCCCGGCAACGTGAGCGGCGAGCCGACGGTGTTGAGTGTCAGGGGGTCGATCTGCTGCACCTTGCCGGCCGGATCCACGGCATAGCCGGTCGAACCGGACAGGACCAGCTGCACGCCCGCCGCGCCGAAGTCGCGGGTCTGGGTGACGGAGAGCTGGCTGGGCTCGATCCTGCTCACGTAGCCGGTGCGCTCGTCGACGAGCAGCACGTTCGAGCCGTCCTGCACGACACGCAGCCGCTTGCCCGCCTTGTCGTCGAGGTAGCCGTCGACCTCCCCGGACAGGCCGTTGACGTGCACGACCTTTCCCCTGACCTTGGTCCACAGCCAGGCTCCGACGTCGGCCAGCTTCGGGTTGGCGCTCGACACGCCCACGCCGAAGAACGCCGCCGCACCGACCAGGATGACCGCCGCCGCCCCGGCGATCACGGCGGTGGCACGGTCCCCTCGGAGTACGCGGATACGCATCCGGTTACTCACCCCGTATGTATGATTACTGTGTGTTCGCCCCGTTTGTATCGTGAGTCACCCTAGCCGCGCCCGTATCTCCCCGCATGGGGAAACGGCGCGCCCGTGACCGGTCCGAGATTGTCGGCGCGAGGCCGTACCTTAGTGCGCGTGCCCGAGCAGCTCCTGACCCTCGACACCGCGCTCACCGATGAGGCGGTGCTGTCCACCTACCGCCGCATGTTCGCGGCGCTGGCCCGCGACAGCGGCGCGGTGGTCGACGATCCCGCCCTCGTCGACATCGCCGAGACGCTGTTCGCCGCGTTCGCCGAGGCCGGCGAGGAGTGGCTGACACACGAGCAGATGCGCTTCGCCTGCCGCGCCCACCCGACCGACCAGTTCGACAACCGGCTGCGGGTGCTCAAGGGCCTCGGCGCGATCCGGGAGGTGTTCCCCAAGCCCAACCAGCTCCGCTATCGGGCGTCGTTCACCAGCGTCGTCGGGCTGATGTTCATCAGGCGGATGATGGACGACGGCGGCCAGTCCGAGATGCACCGGCTGCTCGCGCTGGAGGACCTCAACGTCGCCGATCCGCGCACCACGATGGACGAGGCCAGGCAGAGCGCCTCGAACCTGGCGCGGGCGTTCAGGCTCTGGGCGCTCGAGCTGATCACGCTCACCACCGGCACGATCGAGGAGCTGCGCGAGCAGGCGCCCAAGCTGTGGGGCACCGAGGAGATCGCCCGGCGGGCCCAGAGCCTGCACGGCACCATCCTCACCCGCTGGCCGGAGCTCGACCGTTCCTGCACCGACCTGCGCGCCGCCATCTACTCCTACAGCGACGCCTCGCGCCGGGCCGCCGGACGACTCGCCGACTCGGCCGGCATGACCCGCAACCTGACGCTGCTGCCGACGGAGGCGTGGCGCACGTTCGCCCAGACGGCGTCCAAGGAGCGGCTGGCGGCGGTGCTCGACGGCTTCGTGTTCGACGCTCCCGCGCCCTGGCATGATCCGGCGGCCATCGCCCGCGCCGTCGACGAGGCACCTCGTCCCGTCCCCGCCCAGCCCACTCCTCCGCGCTCCACCCTGCCCGACCCCGGCCCGGGCGACTCGCTCGACTCCTCGCCGACCGCCGCCGTCGAGCGCCTGACCGAGCTGGCGGAGAGCCTGCTCGGGCAGTCGTCGCGGGTCGCGCTGGCCGACGTCCTCGGCTCCGACTGGCCCTCGGCCCGCCGCCTGCTCTCCGACCTGACCGCCGTCGACCTGCGGCCCGAGCTGCCCTACCGGCTCAGCTGGTCCGACGACCTCTCGATCGACCCGTCGCGCGAGCCGGCCTGGCTCTCCCATGGCTTCCTGGAGCGCACCCGATGACCGGCGAGCCCCCTTCCATCGGTGACGCCTCTCGCGGACGGCAGGTCGCCGACCGGCCCTCCCCGAGCGACACGGGCGCCCCCGCTGATCGGCGACCCCAGGGCGCCGCGCCAGGTTCCTCGCCGGGCACCGTGCCGGGTTCCGTGCCGGGTTCCGTGCCGGGTTCCGTGCCGGGCACCGCGCGTCGTCGTCCCGGCGGCGGCGCCGGGCCGGCGGCTGACGCGGTCGCCCACGTGCGGGCCCGCTCGGGCGGTCCGCTCCAGCTGGCCGCCGCGGTTCCCGCGCCCGCCGGGATGCTACGGCTCTCGCGCCCTGACTACACCGGCCAGGCGCTGCCCGTGTGGCCCGATGGCGTGACGCCGTCACTCCTGGAGGAGCACCAGGTGGCGCCCATGCCGGTGGAGCGGTCGGGCGAGACCCGCAGGGTCCTGGCGGCGGCGCTCAGATGCTGCTGGACCGACCACTCCACCGATCCGTGGCCGGGCGACCCGGCGCCGATGGAGCTGGTGCTCGACACCTACCGCGCGCTGATCGGCCGCACCGACGACCTGATGCGCAACTGGGCCATCGGCGCGCTGCGCCGCCTGCACGACTCGGCCTGGATCGTCATGGCCGACGGCATCGTGTCCCTGGGGCCGCGCTGCGCCCTGTGGCCGGTGGAGTCACACTCGATGCTGAAGGACCTGGTCCGGCGCATCCCCGAGCCGGAGCACCGACCGCTGACCGTGGTGCCCGACGCCGACCTCGTCGCAGCGTCCCGGATCGCCGCCCCCGCGGGATCCCGGCCGGACCATTCCGCGGGGAGCCAGGAGGGCGGGCGTGAGCCCGGGGTGCCCGACGCCGACACGGCCGGGGCCGTGGGGCATGGTGATTTCGGGCCCCTGCTCGGCGGCCAGGACGTCCCTGGGCCCCAGGGTGAAGGCCAGGACGAGTCGTGGTCGGTGGTCGGCGGGCGGGTGGAGTCCGGGGCGGTGGAGTTCGACGACCTCCTCAGCGTCTACGACGAGCGGCGGCGCGCTGAGCTGGTGGCGGCGTTCATGGTGGTGGAGCACGCCGCCGAGCCCGTGCAGGAGGCGCGTTTCGCCGCACTGCGCGACCCGGCGCTGCGCCGCACGCTCGTCGACATGCTCGCCCGTCGCGGGCGCACGCTGATCCAGCATCGCGAACGCTGGACCTCAGGCTACGACGACGAGGCCGCCGCCTCTGCCGCACCAGCCGCGCCTGCTCCCGCCTCGACGACCGGGCTCCCCTCGCAGGCCACGAACTCCACCCTCGCACCCGCAGGACCGGCCTCACCCGAGACGGCCTCACCCGAGACGGAAGGGGAGCCGGCCCCCCAGGATGCCGCTTTCACCGCCCCACCGGCAGGATCAGCCTCGCGACCCGTGACCGCGTCCGGCCCGGGGCCGGGATTGGGTGAGAGTGAGCGGGCCGTGCTGACGCTGGTGCTGGTGCACTCGGTGGCGATCCCGCGTGCCGAGGGCCTGTTGCCGGAGGATTCGTGGCTCTCGCCGCACCCCACGCCCGCGGACGAGTTGCGTCGCCACACCCAGTTGCCGATCGGCGAGCTGGAGTCGGCGTTGCGGGTGCTGCGGCACGGGGGGTTGCTGACGCAGCTGAAGGCCGGCGAGGAGGCGGGCGGCTACGTGCCCGGTCCGCAGTTTCACCGGCTCACCCCGGCGGCGCGGCGGCGACTGCAGGAGGAGCTCATCCTGGCCGCCGGTCCGGACACGCCGCTGGCGGCGGCCGTGCGAGCCCGCAGGTCGGCGCGGTGAGGCTGAGCCGGTGGAAGAGCACGCGGTGGAAGAGCCCGTGGTGAAAGAGCACGCGGTGGAAGAGCACGTACCCCGCGATGGGCGTGGGGACGTCAGGACGGACGGAAGGGTTACGGGGGTTCGAGGTGTCGCAGGTGGAGAACGTCGTGGGGGATCGCGTGCTGATCGCTGTGCAGGCGGTCAACATCTCGCGGCTGTCCACCCATCCGGTGCCGACGGTTCCCGGCACGCTGATCGTGGTGGCGGGCGCCGGGCCCAAGGACTCCAACGGCGCGGGCAAGTCGTCGTTCATCGCCTCGATCACGGCGCTGCTGGGTGATGAGCAGTGGCGGTTCGCCTCGGGCGCCAAGGCGGTGTCGGAGCTGCTGTTCAACGCCGAGCTGGCCAGCGGCGCCGGGGCGCGGCAGTGGGCGAGCGCGGATCACGGGTACATCGTGGGCGTGTTCGCTCCGGCGGACATGGAGGACTTCTCAGGCACTCCGTCCGTCGACGCGGTGGCGGGCGACGACGGTGAGCTGTTCGAGGTGCCCGCCGACTCCGGAGGGGCCGTCACCGTCTGGTTGCGCGTCAACCAGGAGGCGCCGCATCTGGAGATCCGCTGGCGTGACGGGGTGCACCTGGCCGCCGCGGCTTCCGAGGCGGAGAGGGTGGCGCGGGCCGACGAGCTGTGGGCTTCGCTGCCCAGGTCCGCCGGGCGGCGCGACGTGGTGGCGCGGGACCTCACCAAGGTCCTGTACGGGGATCGGGTCCGTTGCGTCTCCTTCCTGTCGACGAGTGTTCGCAGCAAGGTCGCCACGAACCTGCTCTCCCAGCCGCTCAACGAGATCTCCCCCGAGCGGGTCTTCGAGGCGATCGCGGCGCTGACCGGGCTCGACGCCGAGTTGGAGCAGGAGCGGGAGGCCCGGCGGGACGAGCACGCCAAGCGGGTGCGTGCCGCGCAGGCGGGTGACCGGCTGGGTGAGTTCGAGGCGGAGTCGAAGGCGCTGCTGGCCACGTTCGACCGGCGCGATCAGGCGCGGGTGCGGTTGGCCGAGGCGTTGCGGTCCTGGCGCGGCAGGCAGGCCAGGAGGCTGGCCGACGCGGCGGGCAGGGATCAGGCGCTCGCCGCCGAGTCGGCGCGGCACGGGGCCGCGGGCGAGGCGGCGGCCGAGGCGATCGCGATGGTGAAGGCGGAGATCGCCACGCTCAAGGACGACACGCTCGACCGGCGCGTCACCGAGGCGCGCAGGGAGCTCGCCACCCTCCAGGCGCGGGCCGCCAAGCTCGACGCCGACCGCGCTGTGGCGGAGAACTCCGCCGACGAGCTGCGCGGGATGATCCCCGCACTGGAGGAGACCCGCAGGTTCGCCGACGGTCGTGACGTGCCCGCGGCCGAGCGTGAGCTGAAGGAGGTCGGGCTCCGGCTCAACGAGGCGCTGAAGGCGCTCGGCGTCGCCGACCGGGAGGTGGCCTCCGCCCAGGGGGCGCTGGACGACGCCGAAGGAGGTCCGGCCGCCGCCCAGCTCAACGCCCTGGCCGCGGCGGGCGTGGACGGGACGGGCCTGCTCGACGCGCTCGACGTCGCCGAGCAGGCCCGCGACCACGCCCACGGGAAGGGCGGCTCCTCGGGGCCTGCCGGAAGGGCCGGCGCGGGACAGGGTGGCGATCTCGGGCTGGACGAGTTGCGCGGGTGGCCGGGCGAGCACGCCGTGATCGTGGACGCGGCCCAGCTCGATGCGGCCGCCGCCGCGCTGATCGGGTTGCCCGGGTCGGTGCTGGTGAGCGCTGCCGGGGTAAGCGTGGTGGGTGCGTTCGACGGGGTGGCCACCGGGCGCGAGGCACGGATCAAAGCGGCGGAGCAGCGGCTCAACCGCGCCATGGACATCCAGGAGACCGCCGCGCAGGCCGTACGCGACGGGGAGGAAGCGGTCGCGCAGGCGCAGCACCGGCTCGAAGGGGCCAGGGCCGGGGTGCGGCTCGAGGAGCTCGAGCGGCGGCTGGGCGAGCGGCGGGCCAGGCTGGGCGAGCTGACGGCGGCGCTGGAAGAGCTGGTCCCGCGGGTGGCTGAGGCCGAGCGGCAGGCGGGCGCGCTCGACTTCCGGGCCCGCACCAGAGACATGGAGATCGAACGCCTGGAGGGGCGCCGGCAGCGGCACGAGACCGAGCGTGCCCAGGCTCGCGAGCAGGAGGCGAAGGTCGGCGGCGAGCGGGAGGCGCTGAGGCTGGACGCGCTGGCCGCCGAGTGGGGCGGCACCGTGGAGACGGCCGGCGAGTGGGTGCGGGCGCTGCCGGAGGACGAGCGGGCGCGGACCGCGGACGAGTGGTGGCGGGCCGCCGAGCGCCACCTCGACGAGGCGTTGCGCGACACGTTCCCGCAGGAGGAGGACGAGGTTCCCGAGGAGCTGCGGTTCCTGCTGCGAGAACGTGCCGGCAGCACCGCGCGCGAGCAGGCGACGTTCGCGGCGGTGTGCGGGTCGCTGGCGTCCTACCTGCGGGGGCAGGAGGAGTACGAGAAGCACCAGCGGCGGCAGATCGAGGCGCAGGTGGTGTCCAGGCAGCGTGACCTCGCGGCGGCCGACAAGGGCGCCGAGGAGGCGGCGCAGTCGACTGCCGTGCACCGGGCGGCGCTGACGGCCGCGATCAGGGCGCGGCTCACCCGGGTGGCCGAGGAGTTCGAGAAGCTCGACAGCTCCTACGGCGGCTACGGCGCGACGCTGGAGTTCCCGGTGCCGCCCGCGCCTGCCGACCCGGAGCAGCGCTGGCAGTGGCGGGTGACGCCGAAGTGGCGGCGCGGCGAGGGGCAGGGCTATGTCCCGTACAATCGCCGGGCCAACACCGCGCTCATGGACGAAAAGGCGGTCAAGCTGGTGTGCGCCGCGGCCATCGCCTCCTCCGGCGGCGGTCACCTGTGCCTGGTGCTGGACGAGCTGGGCCGCAACCTGGGCAAGGAGCACAGGCGGGAGGCGGTGGCGCTCTTCAGGCGGATCGGGGAGACGTACGGCATCACGGTCATCGGCGCGCTGCAGGACGACATGGAGCCGTACGCGATCGACGCCTGCGGCCAGTACATCAAGCTCCGGCGCTCCTCCGACGCGATGCCGTACAACGAGCCACCGGTGATCGTCGGCCACGACCAGCACGCCGACCGGGTGCGCGCCCTGGCGGCGTACGTGGACAGGACGGCTGAAGGGGTGACCGCTGAGGGGTGACTGTGGGGGGCCGGGGAGGATGTCTCGGTCGACCGGCCGGATCGGTGTCGACCACTCGTCGGAGAGATCGCCGGCGTGTGGCGTGCCGCCCTCTTGTCTCACTCGGCGGCGGACGTGGCTTCCACCTCCTCGTTCGACAGTGCCCGGTCCCAGACCGCCACGTCGGTGACGGCGCCCGGCCAGAAGTCCACGGGGGCGACTAGGTGGCGCGGCCCAGATAGAAGGGGCCGGACGCGAGGCGTACCGGTTCGGTCAGGGCTTTGACGGCGCCCAGGCGGCCGTTGACGGCGATTCTCCGCCGGCCACCGTCAGATCCGCCGCGCGGTGAACCGCTACCTGATCGGCGGGCCCACGTAGCTGGCGCGCAGCCGCAGCAGGGAGCCCCTGGCGTACTCCTCCATGGCGTGGGCCAGCCAGCCTGCGGTTCTGGCGATCGCGAAGACGGCCTCGCCCGCACCGCTCACCATGCCGGTGACCGCGACGAGGGCGGCGAGGGCGAAGTCGATGTTCCGCTCGGGCAGGCGGCGCCTGCGCACCTCGTCCAGCACCGCCTGGGCGACGGCGAGCCTGTCGTGGCCGGGAGCCGCCTGGGCCAGCAGGTCGAGCAGAAGCCGCCCGCGGGCGTCGCCGTTCTTGTAGACGCTGTGGCCGAAGCCGGGGATGCGCTCGCCGCGGCGGATCCAGCCGGCGATCACGCGGGGCGCCTGGTCCGGGCCGGTGACCTCGGCGAGCAGGCGTTCGGCGGCGTAGGAGGCGCCGCCGTGCAGCGGACCGCCGAGCACGCCGAGGCCGGTGAGCACCACGGCGTACGGGTCGGCCTTGGCGGAGGCGGCCACCCTGGCGGCCAGCGTGGAGGCGGCCAGCTCGTGATCGGCGAGCAGCACCAGGGCGACTTCGAAGGTGCGGATCAGGGCGGGCGTGGCGGGGTGCGGGCACACGCGCGACCAGAGGCGCTCGGCGATCGAGGCGCCCTGGGGCTCCTGCAGCGGAGGCAGGGCTTCGACCAGGCCGGCGATGAGGCGGCGACCAGTGGCGGCGACGGCCTCCGGGGCGAGGTGATAGCGGAGGGAATCGGACGCGCCGAGCACTGTGGTGATCACCTGGAGCCTGTCGAGCGGCAGGATCCCCTCGGGCAGATCGCGCTGCGCGGCGACCGCCGCCCGCACCGCCTCGGGATCGCAGTCCCACGGCCGCACCCCACCATCGCGAGCTCCCACGGCTCCACCGGCTTCGCTCCCAGCACCGAGAACACCGGTCGCACCGGTCGCACCGGAAGGTCCGGGAGATCCAGGAGATCCGGAAGGGCCGGGAGCACCGGGAGGGCCGGGAGCACCGGCAGCACCAGAAGCACCAGGAGGTGAGACGGCGCCAACCTCGCCAGGACTCACGGCTTCCACCCCGTCTCCCCGCGACCGGCCGCCTACCGCGTCACGCCCCCGGGCCCCTCCTCCGTCCCAGGCGCGGGTCCCGCCCGGTGCTGGCAGGAGTGCCGGGTCGCCGGTCCACAGCCACTCGGCGGTGGCCTCGAAGCAGGTCGCGCGGGCCAGGGTCAGGGCGTCGTGGCCGCGGTAGTAGGGGCGGTCGAGGCCGAGGGCCGTGATGCCGGACTCGATCACCAGCTCCGGCGGCTGGCCGCGGGGGCGGCCGCGTCTGGCGAGTTGCTCGATCTCGGCGGCGTCGAACAGGCTGCGCCGCCCGGTGTCGTCGTGGCGGCGCTTGAGGACGCCCCGGCTCACGTACGCGTAGAGGGTGGCGGGTTTGACCCCGAGCCGCTCAGCCGCGGTGGCCGCGTCGATCCACTCCATATGCGCCTCCATATTGATTAAAATCAATATTGATACACATTGAAGGTCCGTGTCAACGTGGCCGTATGCCTCAAGTTCACTTCCTCGACGTGACCAACCGGGACGGCGTGCAGACCGCGCGCACCGGCCTGTCGAAGTTCGGCAAGACCATGGTCAACTTCTATCTGGCCAAGCTCGGCGTGGCGCAGTCCGAGATCGGCTTCCCCTTCCTGTTCCACGAGGTGCCCTATGTGAAGGCGCAGGTCGCGCTGGCCGATGCGGGGGCGTTCGGCGGGCTGCGGCTGTCCGGGTGGTGCCGGGGCGTGGCGGAGGACGTGGAGAAGGCCGCGCCGCTCAAGCTGCGGCACTACAACCTGTCCATCTCCACCTCGGACTACATGATCCAGAACAAGTTCCGGGGCCGCCTCGACCGGAGCGCGATCATCAGGGAGATGACGGCCGCCGTCAGGGCCGCCAAGGCCGCGGGGGCCGAGACGGTGGGCGTCAACGCCGAGGACGGCTCGCGTACCGACGACGGGTTCCTGCTGGAGTTCGCGCTGGCGGCCAAGGAGGCGGGCGCGGACCGGGTGCGCTACTGCGACACCATCGGCGGCGACACGCCTGACCGGATCCGTGAGCGGTTCGCCAAGCTGGCCTCCGCGGTAGCGCTGCCGATCGAGACGCACTGCCACAACGACCTCGGCATGGCCGTGGCCAACTCGGTCTCCGGCGCGCTCGGCGACCTCGACGCCGGGCAGGACGCGTGGATCAACACCTGCGTCAACGGCATCGGAGAGCGCTCGGGCAACGCCGACCTGCTGTCCACGATCCTCGCCTTCGAGCACGGGTTCGGCCTGGAGGCGAAGATCGGCGACGCGCTCGACCTGTCGTGGGCCAGGAGGTTCGCGCTGTGGGCGGCCTACGCCCTCGGGCAGCCGCTGCCGTACAACCAGGTGGGGGTGGGGCGCAACGCGTTCGCGCACGAGAGCGGCATCCACGCCGACGGCGCGCTGAAGGACCACGGCAACTACGAGCTGTACGACGAGGCGACGCTCGGGCCGTTCCCCGAGGACTGGCACGCGCGCGCCGGGCGGGTCGTGCTGACCGGCGAGTACGGCGGAAAGGCCGGGTTCCGGCACGTCATGGACGGACTCGGTGTCGAGGTGCGGGAGGAGGACCTGGCGTTCCGGCTGGCACAGCTCTGCAACGCGATGACGGGCAGGCCGCTCACCGACGACGAGCTGCGCCTGATCGCGACCTACCCGCGCGAGCTGTCCCTGCTCTTCCCCGGTTACGAGACCGGCTGAGTCAGAGGGTCTCGCCGCCCGTCTCCGGAAGGGCGAGCAGGCAGAGCAGGCTGAGCACGGCCATCGCGGAGACGTAGATCCCGACGGACATCACGCCGAGGCCGCCGGCCTGCATGCTGGTGGCGACCAGCGGCGGCACCGCGCCGCCCAGCACGCCGCCGAGGCTGTAGGCGAGCGAGGCGCCGCTGTAGCGGAACTCGGTCCTGAACAGCTCCGGCAGGAAGGCGCCCATCGGCCCGAAGACCAGGCCCATGAGGCCGAGGGCGCCTGCCAGGGCCACCCCGATCAGAACCACCGACCCGGTCTCCATCAGCGGGAACATCACCAGGCCCCACGCGATCGCCACCACCGTCCCGGCGATGAGCGTGCGCCGCCGGCCGAGCCGGTCCGACACCATCGAGGACGCCACCGTGCCCGCCGCCATGAACAGCACGCCGATCATCGTCAGCGCGAGCATGGTGGTCCTCGGGACGTCCAGCGTGGTGGTCCCGTACGCGAGGCAGTAGGTGGTGGCGGTGTAGAACAGGGTGTAGGCGATCGTCATGGCGCCCGCGCCGAGCAGCACCCGCCGCCACTGATGACGGATGAGGCCGGCGAACGGCACCCTGGCGATCCGGCGCTGGTCCATGGCCGCCCGGAAGACCGGCGTCTCGGAGATCTTCAGCCGTACGTACAGGCCGATGACGACCAGCAGCAGGCTCGCCACGAACGGCAGCCGCCAGCCCCAGCTCATGAACTGCTCGTCGCTGAGCGTCTCGCCGAGGACCAGGAACAGGCCGTTGGCCACGATGAACCCGACCGACGGGCCGAGCTGCGGGAACATGGCGTAGAGGCCGCGCCTGCCGGGCGGCGCGTGCTCGGTGGCCAGCAGCGCCGCTCCGCCCCACTCGCCGCCGAGCCCGATGCCCTGCGTGAAGCGCAGCGCCACCAGCAGCACGGGTGCCGCGACGCCGATCGCCGCGTGGCCGGGCAGCAGCCCGATCGCGACCGTGGACAGGCCCATCACGAGCAGCGAGACGACCAGCATGGACTTGCGCCCGATCCGGTCCCCCCAGTGGCCGAACACCGCCGAGCCGAGCGGCCGCGAGATGAACGCCACGGCGAACGTCGAGAACGCCGCCAGACTGCCGGCCAGCGGGTCCAGCTCGGGGAAGAACGCGGTGTTGAGCACCAGCGCGGCGGCCGTGCCGTAGATGTAGAAGTCGTAGAACTCGATGGCCGTGCCGATGAGGCTGGCGGCCGCGATCCGGGTCCGGCTCGGCGCCTCGGCCTGAGGAGAGCTCTGGGGAGAGCTCTGTGGGGATGCGCCCCGATGGGATGCGGACTGAGGGGATTGCGTCATGTACGTCTCACATTGCGGGATTCACATCTTGTGCAGTGGTACGGAAACGCTACCACCTGGCACTTTGTGCATGACTCCGCTCGTAGCAGCTCTAACCTGCGACCACCGACAGGGTCGAGCCGGTGCGCGCCTTGGTGACCTTGAGCTGGGCGGGGATGCGGGTGCGCAGCTCGGCGACGTGGCTGACGATCCCCACCGTGCGGCCGCCGTCGCGCAGCCCGTCGAGGATGTCGAGCACGCCGTCGAGCGTGTCCTCGTCCAGCGTCCCGAACCCTTCGTCGACGAAGAGCGTGCCGATCTCCGCCCCGCCCGCCTCCGCCGTGACGACGTCGGCCAGGCCGAGGGCCAGCGCCAGCGAGGTGATGAAGCTCTCCCCGCCTGACAGCGTCGCCGGATCCCGCTCCACCCCGGTCCATCCGTCGTACACCCGCAACCCGAGCCCGCCACCTGAGCGCGCCCTGGACCCCGCCGTCTTGGCCAGGTCGTGCCTGAGCAGGTAGCGGCCCCCGGACATGTGGTCGAGCCGCTCGTTGGCCGCGTCGACCACCTGCCTGAGCCGCTCCCCCAGCACATACGACGACAGGCTCATGCTCCACTGGTTGTCGTTGGACGTGCCGCTGGCCAGGGCCGCCATGCGTTCAGCGAGCCGGTGCCGCTCGGCGGCCGGCCGCCACCGGTCGATGCACGTCACCAGCTCGCCGCGCAGCTCTCCCAGCCTCGCCTGCCTGCCCGTGGCCCGGTCCAGCGCGGACGCCAGCCCCGTGTAAGCGCGCTCGGCCTCGTCGCGAGCCGCGCCGAGGGCCTCCAGATCGGGCGCCGGCTCGGCGACGGCCGCGACCAACTCGGGGTCGGCGAGGGTGCTGGTGACCGCCGCGTGCTGGGCGTCGAGTCTGCGCAGCGCCTCCGCCTTGCTCTCACGCTCGGCGGCGCTCCTCGCGGCAGCCTCCACGTCCGCCACGTCGGTGAACCCGGCCTCCCACGCCGCCGCCTCGGCCGCCTCCGCCGCCTTGCCCCGCTCCCCCTCGGCGGCGACCGCCGCCTGCGTCGCCTCCAGCGCCTCCCCCAGCAGCTCCGCCTCGTCGGTGAGCCTGGACAGCCGCGCCGTGATCGTCGCGTCGTCCCCGCGCGCCTCGTCGAGCCGCGCCCCGAGCCGGGTGGCGTCGCCGCTCAACTCCTCCTGGCGGGTGCGGCCCGCGGCCAGCCTCGCGGTCACCCGGCGCGCCTGCTCCTGGGCTGACTCGTGCTCCCGCCGCAGTCTGGCCTCCTCCTCGGCGAGAACCGGCTCCCTGGCGGCGGACGCCTTGAGCCTGCCGACTTCCCGCTCGGCGGCGGCGAGCAGGGCGGGCGCGTTTTCGGGCGACATCTCCGCCACCGCGGGGGTGTGCGCCGCGACGCCGAAGCTGCCCTGTCCAGAGGTGCCGTCGTCCTGGAAGGCCGCTTCTCGGCCGGGAGCGCCCGCGTGGGCGAGGCGGGAGACGAGGCGGGCTCGTTCGGCTCGCAGGTGGGTGCTGTGGGTGCGGTGTGCGGCCAGCGCCTCGCCGAGCTCGCGGGCGCGGTCCCGGGCGCGGTCGCGCTCGGCCTCGACGCGTTCCAGCTCGGCGGCCAGCGCGGGCTCTCGGGCGGCGACGGCCTGGAATCCGGCCAGCTCCCGCTCGGCCTGGTCGACGCCGGCCTCGGCGGTGTGCGCGTCGATGCCGCCGGTGGCCTCGGTCGCGTCGGCGAGGCGGGACTCCAGGGTGGCCAGGGTGCGTTCGGCGGCCTCGCGGTCGGCCAGCGCGGACTCGTGGCCGCGTTCGGCGTCGTGTTCGTCGTCGGCCGAAGGGGCGCTGGGCGCCGGGGAGGCGGGATGGGGGTGGTGGGCGGAGCCGCAGACGGCGCACGGCCGGCCGTCGGCCAGATCGCGGGCCAGCTCGGCTGCCATGCCGTCGATGCGGGCCTGGCGGAGGTCGAGCCACCGCTCCCGCAGCCCCTGCGCGCGATCCACCAGCGCCTGATGCGTCGCCGTGGCCGACTCCAGCTCGGCCGCCAGCGCGTCTCGTCTGCGGGCCGCGTCGAGCACCGCCCTGGCGGCGTCGAGCCTCGCGGCGGCGGCCGGGATGTTCGCGGCCTCGGACCGTACCTCGGCCAGCCGGGCGGTCGCGTCGGCGACCCGTGCGGGCAGCTCGGCCTCGGCGGCGGCCACCTCGGCCTCGCGCTGAGCCAGTCCGTCGAGCTCGGCCGCCAGCCGTGTCAGCTCGCGGTCGATGCCGATCAGGTCCGCGGCGGCATCGCGTACGGCCTGCGCCGCCGGGATCCGGGCCGCGTCGAGGCGAGCCTGGCCGAGCTCGCGTCCGGCCTCCTCGATGAGGCCGGGCAGCACGGCCAGCCGGTCTCCCACGGCCTCGTCCTCCCGGGCCAGCGACGCGAGCTCCTCTTCCACTCTGCGCAGGTCGCGCCGGACCACGAGCAGCCTGGCTTCCTCGGTGAGCAGCTCGGCCAGGCGGGCGATCTCCGTCTGCCGCCGCCGCTCCAGGGCGGCCAGCCCTTCGGGCACGACCCACCCGGCGACCGGCGTCTGGAACGCGCCCGAGCGGCGGCCGTCGGGACGGGCACGGTCGTGTCCCTCCGCCGCACGGGGCAGCCCGCCAGGTGCGGCGGCCTCGGAGGTGAGGAGGGGGCGGGCACGGGCGAGGGCGTCGGCGGCCATGGTGCGGGCCTTGGCGGACGCCTCGGCGCGTTGCCTGGCCGCCGCGATGAGCGGGAGTACGCGGTCCGCGCGGCCGGCGTCGTCGAGCACGGCCTGGAGCTCGGCGCGCTCCTCGGCGCGCTCGTCCAGGGTGCGGCGCAGCGTGAGCGCCTCGGCGTGGCGGCGCTGCCGGTCGGCCAGCGCGGACGCCTGCTCGAACCGGACACCCGCCGACCGCCAGGCCTGCTCCGCCTGCGCGTGCCACTCCGCCGTGCGGGCGACGACGGACCGGGCCGCGTCCAGCAGCGCTCCCGCCCACCGCACGGGATCGTCCTCCGGCGTCGGCTCCTCGGCCGCCGGGCGATCGGCCGTCGCGGACACGTCGCCGGCCGCCCCCTCCGGTGCTCCGGGTGAGACCTCCTGCCCGCCGACCGGGCTCTCCGCCGCTCCGGCTGAGACCTCCCGCACACCCGCGGCGACGCCTGACGCGAGGAGGTCGTCTCCGGCGGCCTCCTCCAGTCGCCGGATCGCGTAGTCCACCTGCTGGCGCAGCTCCTGCTGCTCCCGCCAGGCCTGCTTGCGGTGCTCGGCGAGCCAGGACTCCGCCTGGGTGAAGATCTTGACGGTGAACAGCCGCTCCAGCAGCTTGCGCCGGTCGGCTCCGTCGGCGCGCAGGAACCGGGCGAAGTCCCCTTGCGGCAGCATGGCCACCTGGCAGAACTGGTCGGCGTTCATCCCGAGCAGCCCGCTCACCAGGTCGCCGGCCTCGTCGGCTCGGGTGGTCAGGCCCTGCCAGGCCGATCCCTGCCACTCCTCGACGATGACCTTGGCCTTCTCCTCGGTGTGGCCGGTGCCGCGGAGCTTGGGCCGCTGCCAGGCCGGGGAGCGCTGGATGCGCAGTAACCGGCCGCGGATCGTCACCTCCAGCGTGACGGAGGGCCCTGCGGCGGGCGGGGCGTGGTCGCAGCGCAGGCTGCGGGCGCTGTTGCGCTGGCCGGGGACCTGACCGTAGAGGGCGAAGCAGAGGGCGTCGAGGACGGTGGTCTTGCCGGCGCCGGTCGGCCCGTGGACGAGGAAGAGACCCGACTCCGCCAGGGAGTCGAAGTCGACCGTCTCCGATCCCGGAAAGGAGCCGAACGCCGTCAGCGAGAGCCGGTGCGGCCGCATCTACGCCATCGTCTCCTTCACCCGGGATGCCTCGATGGCCTGTCTTAGCAGCTCTTCCTCCTCAGACGCGGCAGGCTCGCCGCGGACCTCCCGGACGAAATCCAGCGCGACCTCCGCCTCGGGCCGCCCGCTGAGGCGCACCGGCTCGGGAGCGGCCTGGCCGCCCTCGGGCTCGAAGGACAGCGCGAGGGTGTGGGGGAAGCGGGCGCGCAGCCGGTCCATGGCGGATCGGGGTCGGACCGGGTCGGTGAGCACGACCTGGAGCCAGTGGTCTTCGAGGCCGGCGTGGCGAGGTGAGCTCAGCAGGTCCTCCAGGTGGCCGCGCAGCCGCCCGACGGGGCGGGGCACCGGGGCGGGCACGAACTCCACGCCCGCGCCGAGGGTGACCAGCCAGGAGCCCTTCACCTGGTTGACCTCTGAGAAGGAGTAGGCGATCGGCGAGCCGGAGTAGCGGACCGTCTCGGACATGCGCTGGCGGCCGTGCAGGTGGCCGAGCGCGACGTAGTCGACGCCGTCGAAGGCCGACAGCGGCACGTGCGCCACCCCGCCGACGCTGATGTCGCGCTCGCTGTCGCTGGCCTGGCCGCCGGTGACGAAGGCATGGGCCAGGACGACCGAGCGGGGGTGGCGCCCGGCGTCGGCCCGGATGCGCTCCATGGCGTGGGAGAGCGCGGCGCTGTGGCTGCGGTCGGGCAGGTCCCACGGGCGGCGGACCAGCTCCGGCTCAAGGTAGGGGATGCCGTAGAAGGCGACGTCGTCGACGACGACCGGCTCCCAGGCGAGGGCCGGGTCGGTGCGCAGGTGCACGCCGGCCGCCTCGAACAGGGAGGCGCCGAATCCCAGCCTGCGCGCCGAGTCGTGGTTGCCGCTGATCATGATGGTGCGGGCCCCGGCGCTCTGGAGGCGGCCGAGCGCCTCGTTGCAGAGCGAGACCGCGTCGACCGGCGGCAGCGCGCGGTCGTACACGTCGCCGGCGACGGCGACCACGTCGACCCGCTCGGCGCGCACCGTCTCGACCAGGTGGTCGACGAACGCCGCCTGACCGTCGAGCAGGCTCTCGCGGTGGAACGACCGTCCCAAGTGCCAGTCCGAGGTGTGCAGGATCCGCATTCGCAGGAAGCTAACAGGTCCCAACGACAAACGCGGTCACTTACGCCACACGGTCCGGGAGTAGGCTGAAAGATCGGCGGGCAAACCAACGCACATGGGGAGGCCGATGCGGACTGGCCGTGGCATCTTGAGCGTTGCCGCCGGTCTGTTACTGGTGGCTCTTGCGTCTGTCGGGTATGTGTTACCACCCGCGTTCGACCCTCCACCGCTCAAGGCCGATGTGGCTTTACAGGCACTGCCGCCGCAGCCCCGTACGGAGTTGCGCCCGGTGGTGGCCCTGGCACCTCTCCGCGAGGAGACGATCTCGATCCGGGCGGAGGCGCAGACGCTCGAGGGGACGGTGCGTTCGCCGATGACCCCTGGGCGCTATCCGGCGATGGTGTTCGTGTCGGGCTCGGGCAACGGGTCGCGGACCGAGTTCACGCCGCAGGCGGAGTTCCTGGCCAGAGCGGGTGTGGTGACGGTCGCGTTCGACAAGCGGACGGTCGGCTACAACTTCCGCGACCGGGATTTCGGGCTGCTGGCCGACGACGCGCTGCGGATGGTGGAGTATCTGCGCTCCCGTCCCGACGTCGATCCGCTGCGCGTCGGCATCTGGGGGGTCAGCGAGGGCGGCTGGGTGGTGCCGATCGCCGCCGCCAAGAGCGCCAGCGTCGGTTTCGTGGTGCTGGTGTCCTCGCCGAACGTCTCCCCTCTGAGGCAGGTGGCCTGGGCGCTGAACGAGCAGTTGCTACGGCTGCGCGCCCCCGCCGGCGCCCGCGACCTGCTGATCAGGGCGATGGGCGGGATCGGCTTCGACTTCCTCCGGTACGACGCGCAACCGGCGCTGAGCCGCGTGAAGCAGCCGGTCCTGGCGTTCTACGGCACGACCGATCCGTCGATCCCGTTCGTGGAGTCCACCCACGCGCTCACGAAGGGGATGAAGGAGGCGGGCAACGACCGCTACACGATCCGCTTCATGGACCGGGGCGACCACGCGATGCGGATCAACGGCGGCGATTTCACCGCCGGCTACCTGGAGACGCTGACCAACTGGATCATCGGCCTGCCGACCACGGCCAGTCCTCCGGTGCACGTGGCGGGCGCGACTCCGGTGCAGCGGTTCGAGGCCAGCGACGTGCCGGCCGCGCCGTGGTACGCGGGCGGCACGATGCTGGGGCTGACGATCTGCCTGGCGGCCGTCGGTTACGTGGCCGGGCCGGTCGCCGCGATGGTGGTGCGGCTGCGCGGCCGTCGCCACGCGCCGGAGGTGAACGCCAGGCTGTGGCCGCCGATCAGGCGCAGGCTGCACAAGATGGTGTGGACCGGCGTCGGGCTGCTGCTGTCGGTGGTGGCGTTCATCATGCTGCTGGTGCTGTTCTCGATCAACCAGGCGGGGGCGTGGCCGGCGGTGCTGGCCGGCTGGCTGGTGGTGCGGGTGCTGGCCGTGCTGATGCTCGTCCAGGAGGTCACGGCCGTGGCCGCGGTGGTGTCGGGGCTGCGCGAGGGGATGCGGCCGAGCCGGTGGCAGCATGTGGCGATCGCGGGCGTGCTCGGCGGCACTGGGCTGCTGCTCGTGGCCGCGGCCTACTACGGGTTGTTCTCCTTCCCCTGGTAGCCGTGGGGGCGGACGCCGTCCGCCACGTGCGCCGGCCCCCTGCGGACGGCCCCGATGTAGGCCGCCGTCCATCTGTCGATCTCGGCGAACACCTGCTTGCGCACCGGCTCCGATGACAGCACCAGGTCGTGGATGCCGCCGGTGATGCGCACGCAGGTGACGTGCGGGCCGACCGAGGTGGCCCAGCGGGCGATCTGCCGGGGGTCGAGCACGATGTCGGCCGACTGCGCCTCGGGCACGAAGTCGCGCACCCGCAGGCCGGCGGCCGAGGACAGGATGAGCACGGGCACGTCCACGGACAGCCCGGCGTGCAGGCGCCGCTGCGCCCGGCGGATGGCGGCCAGCCACATGGAGTGCACGAAGAACCCGCCGAGCGGCTTGAGCTCCAGGTCGTAGTCCCATTCGCCGTGGTGGTCGCGGTGCAGGCTCTGGCCGTAGGTGGTGCTGACGCCGACGGGCAGCGGCCGGCTGGTGTAGGAGAGCGGGGTCTTGAGCAGGTCGGCGGCCAGCCGGAGCGGGAAGGACACGTTCAGGTCGAAGAACGGGCTGTTGAGCACGAGGCCCTGCACCAGGCCGCGGCCGCGGACCCGGTCGGCCCACAGGGGCGCGATGAGGCCGCCGGTGGAGTGGGCGTTGATCGTCAACTCGTCGTGGTCCTGCCTGATGATCCGGACTGCCTCGTCGATTTCCGGGAAGTACTCCGTCACACTTCGCACCAGGCCTGCGGTCTGGTGCGGCAGCAGTGACCGACCGTACTTGCGCAGGTCCAGGGCGTAGAAGTCGACCCCGCCGTCGACGTAGTGGTCGGCCAGGTGGTCCTGGAAGAAGTAGTCGGTGAAGCCGTGCAGGTAGAGCACCGCCCTGCGGGATCCGGCGCGCCTG
This sequence comes from Nonomuraea sp. LPB2021202275-12-8, assembly GCF_037044575.1. NCBI lineage: Bacteria > Bacillati > Actinomycetota > Actinomycetes > Streptosporangiales > Streptosporangiaceae > Nonomuraea > Nonomuraea sp. LPB2021202275-12-8. Next base: position 149,261 of record NZ_JBAHWD010000003.1, read on the forward strand.
GAAAGCAGCGTCGCGACGACGTCGCCCTCGAAGTCGGGCGGCATGGTGAGGACGGTGGTCTCGTACATGCTAGACACGATAAGGATCTTCCGGCCAGGACGGCAGCCCGGGGGGCAGGTCCTGGCTGACCTTCATCGGGAAGTGGGCCTGCCGCTTCTCCAGGAACGAGGTCACGCCCTCGACCGCGTCGGGGGAGGCGCCGAGCTCGGCCATGAGCCGGGAGTCCGCCGCGTGCGCCTCCCAGGGGGAGGCCGCCGACAGTCCCGACCACATGAGCCGGCGGACGGCGGCGACGGAGACGGCGGAGGTGTTGGCGGCGATCTCGCGGGCGAGCGCGTAGGCGGCGGGCAGCAGCTCGTCCTGCGGGTAGACCCGCGAGACCAGCCGGCCCTGGAGCGCCTCCTCGGCGGCGAAGACCCTGCCGGTGGCGGCCCACTCCATGGCCTGGGCGATGCCGACGATCCTGGGCAGGAACCAGCTGGACGCGGCCTCGGGGACGATGCCGCGTCGGGCGAAGACGAAGCCGAACCTGGCGGTGTCGGCGGCGAGTCGCACGTCCATCGGCAGGGTCATGGTGACGCCGACGCCCACGGCGGGGCCGTTGATCGCGGCGATGACGGGCTTGAGCGAGGCGGCGATGCGTAGCGCGACCGTGCCGCCGCCGTCCCGCGGATGGCCGTCGACCTTCGGGGCTTCGGACTTCCCGAAGGTGCCGCCGCCCCCGCTGAGGTCTGCGCCGGCGCAGAAGGCGCGGCCCGCGCCGGTCACCACGACGGCCCGCACCTCGTCGTCGGCGTCGGCGAGGTCGAAGGCGTCGATCAACTCTCCGCGCATCGTAAAGGTGAAGGCGTTGAGCCGTTCGGGCCGCTTCAATGTGACGGTGGCGATGCGGTCCGCCACGTCGTACTCGATCTCAGTGAACGCCATGAACCGAACCTTATTCGGTCGCGGATGTTCACTCATCTATAAACCTATATTTCGTATTTTGACAGTAGGCTGCCGCCTCGATTCGGCCTACGGTGCCGGGGAAACGGGGATGGCGTGGCCAAGAGGGCGGTCCAGGGGAGGCAACGCGTGGGTGCCGTAAGGCTGCTCGGCTGGCTGGTGCTGTCGGCACTGGCGCCGGGAGCGGCTCATCTGCGTGCGGGCTGGCGCAAGACCGGGCTGGTGCTGATCGGCTGCTACGCGGCCGTGCTGCTCGGCCTGCTGGCCGTGGCGCTGGCGACCGACAACCTGGTCGGCTCACTGGCCGGATCGGTGGTCGACGACACCTGGCTGATGACGATCACCATCGGCTCCGCCCTGCTGGGCGTCGCGTGGTTCGCCCTGATGGTGCACTCCTTCGTGGTGCTGCGGCCGGGCGCGCTGCGCCAGGCGGAGCAGATCGTCACCGGCACGCTCGCCGGACTGCTCGCCGTCGCGGTCCTCGCGCCGTTCGCGGTGGCCACGCAGTACGGCTGGACGGCGCGGCAGACGCTCAACGGCATCTTCCGCGAGGAGCCGCCGGAGCCGCAGGCGCAGGGCGAGAAGCCGCCCGAACGGCCGCGCGATCCGTGGGCGGGCCGCGAGCGGGTCAACATCCTGCTGCTGGGCGGCGACGCCGACGATCACCGGCCCGGCGTCCGCACCGACAGCATGAACGTGGCCAGCGTCGACGTGAGGACCGGCAACACCGTGCTGATCAGCCTGCCGCGCAACCTGGAGGAGGTGCGGTTCAGGCCGGGCACGCCGATGGCCGAGCGCTTCCCCGACGGCTTCCGGCTGCCCACCGACCCGGGCGGCGGCCGCAGCGACCTGCTCAACAGCGTCTGGGAGTACTCCGACGCGCACCCGGAGATCTTCGGCGGCAAGCGCAACCAGGGCCCCAAGGTGCTGATGGACACCATCGGCTACACGCTCGGCCTCGACGTCGACTGGTACGCCCTGGTCAACATGTGGGGATTCGCCAGGCTGATCGACGCGATCGGCGGTGTCACGCTCACCGTGGAGCGGGACGTGGTGTTCGGCCGGTACAACGAGGGCCTGGTCAAGGCGGGCACGCGCAAGCTGAAGGGCGCGGACGCGATGTGGTACGCCCGATCCCGCACCAACAGCGACGACTACACCAGGATGCGCCGCCAGCGCTGTGTGATCGGCGCGCTGCTCGACCAGGCGGACCCGGCCACGGTGCTGGCCCGGTTCACCAAGGTGGCGGGCGCCACCAAGGAGCTGATCCAGACCGACATCCCGCGCGCGATGCTGACGAACCTCGTCCCGCTGGCGCTGAAGGTGCAGGACGCGGAGGTGACGAGCATCCAGTTCGTCCCGCCGCTGATCACCACCTGGAACCCGGACTGGGACAAGATCCGCAATCTCACCCAGAAGGCCATTCGCGAGTCCACCAGCGCCCGGCCGGTCGCCGCCTCGGCGACCCCCTCCCCCACGAAGAGCCCGAAGAAGAAGGACCAGGGCAAGACCACCGAGACCGGTCAGGACCCCGCCAAGGGCCTCACGGACGGGTGCGGGAAGGTGTGACGATCCGCCCGACGGGCACCCCGCCGCCGAGCACGGCAGCGCTCTCGAACGCGGCGGCCGGCGACACGTCGCAGCCCATCCGGCGCAGCACGTCGAGGGCGATCACGGTGGTGGCGCGCGGGCTGCCGTCGATGACCTTGACGGCGACGGAGTGCCCGGAGCCGAGCGCCACGACCAGCACGCCCTCCGCGCCGCCCTTCACCACGGCGCCGGGCAGGGCCCGCATGAGCTCGGTGTTGTCGTGGCCGGTGCCGCCCACGTACTCCGGGTGCGCGCGCATCGCGTCGGCGACCTGGCGCGGGGCGCTGCCCGGCGCGGCGAGGACCAGCCCCTGCACGGCCCGCGCGAGGCCCGTCAGCGACAGCCCGAACAGCGGCGCGCCGCAGCCGTCCACCGCGACGTGCGCGGCCTTCTCCCCCGCCAGCTCCTCGGTGGCCGCGCGCACCGCCAGCTGCAACGGGTGGCCGGGGGCCAGGTAGGAGGCGGTGTCCCAGTCGTTCGCGACGCTGGCGGCCAGCATCGCGGCATGCTTGCCGGAGCAGTTCATCCGCTCGCGGGTGGGCTCCTGGCCGCGCCTGATCAGCTCGTGGCGGGTCGCCTCGTCCTCCGGCCAGGCCTGCGGGCAGCGCAGCGCGCCGAAGTCCAGCCCGTAGTCGGCCAGCAGTTCGCCGGTCAGCCGCACGTGGAAGTCCTCGCCGGTGTGGCTGCCCGCGGCGATCGCCAGGCGCGGCCCGGCCAGGGCGGCGCCCGTGGTGAGGCAGGCGAGAGCCTGGAAGGGCTTGGCCGACGAGCGCGGCAGCACCGGCGCGTCCACCGGGCCGAGCGCCACCTCGGCCCGGCCGGACGGGTCCAGCCCGACCGCGCTGCCGTAGTGGACGCTCTCGGTGAAACCGGAGCGTACGACCTCGGCGAGGACGGCGAATTCAGGCACGGGCGAATCTCCTCTTCGGTACGGCGAGCCGCCGGCGGGCTTCCAGCGTGCGGGCGAGCTTGGACAGCGACAGGTTGACCACGAGATAGATCAGCGCGACGACCACGTACGTCTGGATGAGCAGCCCGTTGTACGAGGCCAGCACCTTGCCGCTGTAGAGCAGCTCGGCGTAGCTGACGACGTAGCCGAGCGAGGTGTCCTTGAGCAGGCCGACCGACTGGCTCACGATCGACGGCAGCACGCGGCGGGCCGCCTGCGGCAGCACGACCAGGCGCATCGTCTGCCCCCGGGTGAGGCCGACGGCCAGGCCCGCCTCGGTCTGGCCGCGTTCGACCGACAGGATGCCGGCGCGGAAGATCTCGGCGAACGCCGCCGCGTTCGACACCGCCAGGGGCACCACCAGCTTCCAGAACAGCGGCAGGTCCAGCCCGTAACGCGGCAGCCCGAACAGGACCACGTACACCAGCAGCAGTGCCGGGATGGTCCTGACCACCTCGACGTAGGCGGCGGCGGGCCGGCGCACCCAGCGGCGCTCCGACAGCCGGCCGAGCGCGAGCACCAGCCCGAAGGCCATGGCGAGGGCGGCGGAGACGACGGCGGCCAGGGCGGTGGACCACAGCCCGCCCAGCAGGTAGCGCCACATCGGCCAGGTGGCGTACGGCTGCCAGCGCTCGTAGTCGAGCTGGCCGTTGGCGGCGAACTGCCGGATGGCCAGGGCGGCCAGGGCGACGGCGGCGAGCGTGCCGAGGACGGTCGCGACGCGGATGCGGCGCCGCGCCCTCGGGCCGGGCTCGTCGAACAGGACGGTGCTCATCTGAGGATCACCAGCTTGCGTTCGAGCCGCCCGGTGACGAAACCGGCGCAGGCGGCGATCAGCGCGTACGCCAGGCCCGCGCCGACGAAGATCGGAATGGGCTGGGCCTCGACCAGGTTCACCCGGTTGGCGCTGGCGGTGAGGTCGACGATGCCCACCGCGGCGGCCAGCGAGGTGTTCATGGCCAGCGCGATGAAGATGTTGCCGATCGGCTGCACGACCGTGCGCAGCGCCTGGGGCAGGATGACGTGCCGCAGCGACTGGGAGAACGTCAGCCCGATGGCCCGGGCCGCCTCGCCCTGCCCCTTGGCCACCGAGTTCACCCCGGAGCGCAGCGCCTCGGCCAGGTAGGCGGCCTGATAGACGGCGATGACGACGATGGCGGTCACCAGCAGGTCCGCCTTGATGCCGATCTCCGGCAGGCCGAAGACGGCGAGCACGAGCAGCACCAGGAGCGGCAGGTTCTGGAACGTCTCCACGTAGGCCGTGCCGAGCGCGCGCAGCACCCGTACCGGGCTCACCCGCAGGGCGGTGACGAGGACGCCGAGCACCGCCGCGCCCGCGAAGGACGCGGCGGTGAGCTGCAACGTCACGATCAGGCCCTGCCAGAGCTCCGGCAGGTGATCGAGGAGTGCGGACATCAGGAGCCCGGCACGGAGCCGATCTGGGGCGGCGCGGGCGCGTCGCCGGTGACGACGGTGCCGATGGAGTACTTCCAGATCCGCTGCCAGACGCCGGCGTCCTGGGTCTTCTTCAGCCAGGCGTTGACGAACGTCTTGAACTGCTCGTCACCGTGCTTGAGCCCGATCCCGTACGGGTCGGCCGTGAAGGGCTTGGTGACGATCTCGATCGACGGATCCTTCTGGGCGTTGGCCACGAGCAGGGTCTCGTCCTGCACGTAGGCGACACCGCGGTCCTGCTTCAGCGCCTGCATGCACTCCGGGTCGCTGCCGAAGGTGATGATCTCGGCCTGTGGGGCGAGCTTCTTGATCGCGGGGATGGCCGGGGTGTTGGCCCCCGCGAGCACCTTCTTGCCGTTCAGGTCCTCCGGCTTGGTGATGCCGGTGGTGCCCTTCTTCACCGCGATGGTCAGCCCTGAGGTGTAGTACGGCCCGGCGAACGCGACCTGCTCGGCCCGCTCCGGCGTGATCGTGTACGTCTGGAAGACGACGTCCACGGTGCCGTTGGCGAGCAGCGCCTCGCGGGTCTCCGAAGCCGAGTTGACGATCTTCACCTTGGGCTCGCCGATGATGTACTTGGCCAGCGCCTTGCCCATGTCGGCGTCGAATCCCTCGACCTCGCCGGTGGCGGGGTTCTGCTGGGAGAGCAGGGGCGCGTCGAGCGAACCGCCGACGATGAGCTCGCCACGCTGCTTGATCTTCTCCATGGTGGAGCCGGGCAGGATGTCGGCCGCCGCGGCGATGGGCGCCTCGGCCAACAGGTCAGCGCTCTTCGACTCCCCCGGTACGGCGGAACTGCTCGTCTCACCGCAGGCCGTGAGTCCTAATACGGCCACGGCGAGGGCAGCGACCATCCTCTTCATGTCCAACCACTTCCTTCGGCCTATCTTCGTTCGATATCGAAGACAAAGCGGACCGTAGTGGCTTTTTTCGGAGCAAGTCAAGCCGTTGTCGAACTAAAGCCGCTCATGATATTCATCTGGACATGGACCAGCGGCTGCCCGTGTACGGGGCACAGGGCGACCTGCTGAAGCTCGTCGCCACCGGCGACGCCGCGTCACGCGCGGACCTGGCCCGGTTATCGGGACTGGCCGCCTCCAGCGTCTCGCTGCGCGTCGAGGAACTGATCGAGGCGGGCCTGCTCGCCGAGGAGGGCTCCGGAGCCTCGCGCGGCGGCAGGCGGCCGCGGCGGCTGCGCCTGTCGCCCACCGCAGGGGTGCTGGCCGTCGCCGACCTCGGCGCCCACCACGCCAGGCTCGCCCTGCTCGACCTGAGCGGCGTGCCGCTGGTCGTGGCGGAGCGGCCGTGCGAGATCGCCAAGGGGCCGCAGGTCACGCTCGACTGGCTGATGACCGCCTTCGACGAGCTGCTCGCCGAGCACGTACCGCCCACGGTGCCGCTGCGCGGCGTCGGCACCGGCATCCCCGGCCCGGTGGACCCGGCGACGAGCAAGGTCGTCACCCCCTCGCGCATGCCGGGCTGGAACGACTTCCCCGTCGCCGGCCACCTGGCCACCCGCTACGACCTGCCGATCCTGGTGGAGAACGACGCCAACCTGATGGCCGTCGGCGAGGCCCGCTCCTGGCCGGGCAGCGAGAACCTGATGGTGCTCAAGGCCGGCACCGGCATCGGGTGCGGCGTGATCGTCAACGGCCGCCTGCACAGGGGGCGCGGCGCGGCGGGCGACATCAGCCACGTGCGCGTCCGCTCCGACACGGCCGTGGTCTGCGCCTGCGGCCACACCGACTGCCTGGAGGTGCACGCCAGCGGCGCCGCCCTGGCCGCGGCGCTCGCCGAGGCCGGCATCGACGTCACCCGCACGGCGGACATCGTCGGCCTGGTCAGCGACGCCGTCCCGGAGGCCACCAGCCTGGTGCGCGCCGCGGGCCGCCGCATCGGCGAGGTGCTCACAGCCCTGGTCAACTTCTTCAATCCGGACGTGGTGGCGATCGGCGGCAGCCTGTCGGCCGCCGAGCCCCTCATCACGTCCATCCGCGCCACGGTCTACGAGCGCTGCCTGCCGCTGGCGACCCGCGACCTGGAGATCGCCCCGGCCCGAGCGGGCCGCGACGCCGCGCTGCACGGCGCGGGCGCCTTACTCCTGGACGCCGCCCTGGCCTCGTGACGCCGTGGCCGCTCACGCCGTCGGAGGTCGCCGCCTTCGCCACCGGCGGACTGGCCGCCGAAGAGATCGAGGACTTCCGCGACGGCGAGCGTCACCGCTGCCGCGCCGTCTTCCACCGGCCCGATCCCCGCCCGAGCGTTCACTTGCTCAGCTCGCGCCATCGGCTCAAAGGTAAGGGGGAATGATCACTTACGCGTCACGTGGCCGGTCACGCGCTGAAGTAGTCCTTGGCCAGCCTGCGCACCCGGGTCTCGTCCACCGTGTGCCCCAGGCCCGGCTGGGTGAAGGGGACCGCGATCACGCCCGCGTTGGCCCCGACGATGGGGGTGACGATCTGGTTGTTCCGCGGCGGCTGGGTGACGTCGCACGGCAGGGTGCAACCGGGAAGGCTGCCTATCGCGACCGTGGCCGCCCTGGCCAGCCCGGCGCCCTGGCCGCCCGCGCACTGGATGTCCCAGCCCGCCGCCGCGGCGCGGTCGTGGGCGCGGCGGGCCTCGCTGAGCGACAGGAAGGCCGTGGGGCGCAGCAGCAGGACCTTGGCCGCCCGCAGCGTCAGATAGTCGTCGAGGTCGGCCGTGGCGCGGACCTCGACCGCCACCGAGGCGGTGACCTGGTCCTGGAGGGCGGCGTGGGCGTAGACGTCGGCCACCGGGAACGGCCGCTCGATGACCTGGAGGCCGTAGGAGTCGAGCGCGACGAGCTGGCCGCTGTCGGTGTAGGCGCCCGCGCAGTCGACGGCGAGGGTGAGCGCCGGGTAGGCGGCGCGGACAGCGCGGACCGGCTCGACGTCCCAGCCGGGGCGGACGTCGAGCGTGACATGGTTGTAGCCGGCGCAGACCTGCTGGTTGACCCGCGTCACCAGGCTGTCGATGGAGGCGTCGGGGGTGAGTCGGACCGTGGCCACCAGGGACGTGCGGGTGCCGCCGATCGCGTCGGCGAGCGGCACCCCGCGCATCCTGGTCCACAGGTCCCAGCAGGCCATGTCGACGGCGGAGTCGCCGCTCGGCACGCTGTCGGGATGCTCCCAGTCGACGCCGATGAGCAGCGCTCCCAGCGACTCCTCGAGCCTGCTCCAGGCCTTGGGCTCGGGGCTGACAGTCTCGCCCCAGCCCGTCATGCCACCTTGATCGGTGAGCTTCACCAGAAGGCTCTCCGTGCGTGTGCCGTACGGCAGAACCACTCGGAGCACCTCAAGCTCCCGCACTCGCGGCATGTGCCCCCCTCTATGACGCGGTTGCCTCCAGTGTGCCCGTCTTCGCAGGCTGGGCAAAACGCGGGGCCACGAACGCGGCCACGAGCGCGAGGACGACGGTGAAGGCGAGGCCCACGAGATAGGTCCCTCCGGTGGCGGTGAACAGGGCGCCGGTGACCGCGACGGCGACCACGGTGAACACCGACTCGCCGACTCCGAGTGCCGCGCTGTTCTGGCCTTCCTCGCCCTGCTTGGACATCTCCAGCAACAGGACGGACACCGTGGGGTGGAGCGCGCCGATGCCGAGGCCGGAGATGGCCATGGCCAGGTAGGCGAGCGCGATGGGCACGGAGTCGATCAGCACGAGCGAGATGAGCGCGATGCCGCCGGCGATCATGAGGGCGCCGCCGCGCAGCGCGGTCAGGTTGCTGATCATGCCGCGGCCCTTGATCCAGGAGCCGGTGGACCAGCCGAGCGCGCCGATGGTGAGCACGACGCCCGCGCCGGTCGGCGTGAGCTGGCGCTCGTTGATGAGCATGAGCGGGATCAGCACCTCGGCCGCCATGAGCGATCCGTAGGCGAGGCCGCGCAGCACGGGGGCGGTCGGCAGGCCGCGGGCGGCCCTGAGCGAGCCGCGCGGCAGCAGCCTGGGCAGCGCGACGGCCAGCAGGACGACTCCGGCCGCGAGCACGGGGAGGCCGGCGAGCTGCAGGGCGCTGCCGTACTGGATGAGGGCGGCGGCGACGGCGGTCAGCGTGGCCCAGACGAGCTTGCCGCCGAGGCCGGGGGCGGGCCCGGCGGCGCCGTCCTCGCGGGTCGCCTGCCCGCCGCCACCGCGCCACAGCAGCAGCGAGGCCGGCACGACGATCAACGAGACGCCCAGGAAGATCCAGCGCCAGTCGGTGTTCTCCACGACGAGACCGGCGATCGCCGGGCCCACCATGGACGGCACCACCCAGGCGGCCGAGAACAGGGCGAACACCTTGGGATGCAGCTCCGGCGGATAGACCCTGGCCACGAAGACGTACAGCGCCACCTGGATCAGGCCGCCACCGAGCCCCTGGACGAACCGGCCCGCGACGAACACCTCCATCGTGGGCGCGAAACCGGCGATCAGCAACCCGGCGACGAATCCCGCGACACCGGTCGCGATGGGCGGCATCGGGCCCTTCACATCGCTCCAGCGCCCGCCGAGCACGGTGGCGATCACACTGGCCGCGAGGGTGGCGCTGAAGGCGAGGTTGTAGAGGTGCATGCCGCCGAGGTCGCGCGCCACCACCGGCATGGCCGTGGCCACCGCCATCGCCTCGAAGGCCACCAGCATGACCAGCGCGACCAGCCCCACGCTGAGCGCTCGGTAGCGCGGCGACATCACACTGTCAGGGGCCGGGGCCGGTTTCACATCCGTTGTCGTCATGCCTCGGAAGCTATCGCCGAGCCGCAGGTCAGCACATCGGACGCTGGGCCTAGGCCGTCCGCCCTAGGCCGTCGCCCAGGCATGCGGGTCGCCGATACATGGTCAAGGACCGGGATTATGCCAACAGTTTAAGGACGGGAACCGTCGGCGTTGGCGGTGCTGAGCGTAGAGACGAAAGAGGGAGGGCCACGTCAGAGGAGATAGATCGTAGTGACGCCATTGACGCAGCAGACGGTCGGAACTCTCGCCGGGCGGATGGCGATCCCCGCCTATGACCGGTCGAAGCTCACGGTCGGCATCGTCCACTTCGGGGTGGGCGGATTCCACCGCGCGCACCAGGCGATGTATCTCAACCGGCTGATGAACGAGGGCAAGGCGCACGACTGGGCGATCTGCGGCGTCGGGGTCCTCCCAGGCGATGTGCGGATGCGGGACGCACTGACCGCGCAGGGCGGCCTGTACACGCTCGTGCAGAAGCACGCTGACAGGACATCCGAGGCCCGCGTCATCGGGTCGATCATCGAATACCTCTTCGCGCCCGACGACCCGGAGGCGGTCATCGAGAAGATGTCCGACCCAGCGGTCAGGATCGTGTCGCTCACGATCACCGAAGGCGGCTACAACATCCACCCCGCCACCGGGGAGTTCGACGCGCAGGCCCCCGCGATCCGCGCGGACCTGCGGTCCGGCGCGGTCCCGGCCACGGTGTTCGGGCTCGTCACCGAGGCCCTGCGCCGCCGGCGCGCCCGAAAGCTCAAGCCGTTCACTGTCATGTCGTGCGACAACGTCCCGGGGAACGGAGGCGTCGCCCGCCGTACCCTCACGGCGTTCGCCCGCCTGGTCGACCCCGACCTCGCCGCCTGGATCGAGGACGCCGTCGCGTTCCCCGATTCCATGGTCGATCGCATCACCCCTGTCACCACCGACCACGACCGCCAGACCCTTGCTCTGCTGTCCGGCGTCGAGGACGCCTGGCCCGTGGTCTGCGAGCCGTTCACGCAGTGGGTGCTCCAGGAGCATTTCTCCGCCGGCCGTCCTCCATTCGAGGAGGCCGGGGTGCAGATCGTCGCGGATGTGAAGCCGTACGAGCTGATGAAGCTGCGCCTGCTCAACGCCGACCATCAGGCGCTCTGCTATTTCGGTTACCTCAGCGGGTACCGATACGTCCACGAGTCGGTGACCGACCCCGCGATCGCGAAGTTGCTCGTCGCCTACATGGACATCGAGGCCACGCCGACACTCCCCCCGGTGCCCGGCATCGACCTGGACGCCTACAAGCGGACTCTCATCGAACGATTCTCCAATCCCGAGATAAGGGACACGCTGGCGAGATTGTGTGCCGAGTCATCCGACCGGATCCCCAAATGGCTGCTCCCCGTCGTGCGCGAGCGGCTGGCTCGGGGCGGTGAGGTCACTCGCGCGGCCGCCGTGGTGGCCGCCTGGGCACGCTATGCGGAAGGAGTCGACGAATCCGGTGAGCCGATCGAGATCGTCGACCGGCTGAAGGAGCGGTTGACGGCCGCCGCGAGAAGGCAGCGCGAACATCCCACGGCCTTCATCGAGAACCGGGATCTCTTCGGTGATCTCGCCGACGACAGGCGGTTCGTCGACCCGTATGTGCGCGCGCTCGAATCGCTGCACGCGAAGGGCGCCCGGGCGACGGTGCGACAGCTCGCCGGAGTATGACGTACGCCATTCACGCGTAGATTGCTTTTCAATTCTCCGACACTTTTCGCACACAAAAGCCAAAACAATCTCCGAATTCCCAATAAATAACGCATATAAGTTTACGGCAATGTTTCCACGGTATGGGCTATTTATTGTGACCTTACCCGCGGTGTCGGGAGGTGCAGTGGACAGTGGACGGTCATCCTGCCGAGATGAGCAGGCGCGATGTCCTCCGTGGCGCCCTGGCCGCCGGGGCGTCGGTGACTCTGGCGGGGGGCCTGAGTTCCTGCGGCTCCCGCAGTGACGTGCCGCGAACCGCCGGCGGTGATCCGTGGCGCCAGTTCAGCGGCGCCACCTTGAACTTCATCTCGGAGAACACCGCTCCCACCGCGGCCATCGCCGCGAACATCCGCCCCTTCACCGAGCTGACGGGGATCGATGTCAGCATCGTGACGCTCGAACTGTCCGCGCTGGTCCAGCGGGTCGCCCTGGACCTGGCCTCGGGCCAGGCCCAGTACCAGGTGATCTACGCCGACCCCTACCAGGTCCTCGCGCCGTACCAGAAAGGGCTGGTGGACCTGCGTTCGCTGCAGAACGACCCGAACCTGCCGGACCTGCCCGGCGGCCTCGCTGATTTCATCCCCACCCAGCTGGATGCCGCCGGCCGATTCGTCGATCAGGAGAGGGTCTACACCTTGCCGTACGACGCGCCGACGATGATCTGGCAGTACCGGCGCGACCTGTTCGACAAGTACCGCGACCGGATGGCGACCGATCTCGGGTTCGACCCCACCCCGGGCGGTGACCGGACGTGGGAGGAGTACTTCCGGATCGCCCAGTGGTTCAACAGGAACGCGACGTCGGACGTCCGGTACGGCACCGGGCACCAGGCCCGCCAGCACGACTCCTTGATGAACGACTTCAGCAACGTGCTGTGGTCCTACGGAGGGGACTACTTCGACAACGGCAAGGACGTGGGACGGCTCGGGACGCCGGATCCGGGCCCGTGCCTGCTCGGCTCCGACGCCGCCATCGCGGGCGCGGAGTTCTACGACCGGCTGCTCGGCATCGCCGATCCGGCCTCGACGACGTGGGACTGGGACGGCGTGGGCGCCGCGTTCCGCTCCGGCAGGCTGGCGATGTGCCCCAACTGGCACGAGTTCGCGGCCAGCAACGAGCAGGTGATGCCCGGCAAGGTCGGCTATTCGGCGCTGCCCAAAGGCCCGGCGGGAACGGCCAACATGTACGGGGGCACCGGGATAGCGATCAGTGCGAACACGCTGCCCCACGAGCGCGGTGCGGCCTGGCTGTTCCTCGTGTGGGCCACCTCGCCCGAGACGCAGCTCGCCAACCTCAAGAGCAAGGCCGGCGGTGGCACCCCCACGCGCACCTCCGTGTACGAGCTGCCGGAAGTGCGCGCGGCCGAGCAGCGACCTTCGTCGATGCCCAACATGCTCACGGCCGCCGCAGTGCGCGAGGCCTGGCAGCCCGACCGGATCGGCCTGCGGCCCAAGATCCCGATGTGGAACGAGTGCAACACCGCGGTCTTCACGCAGCTGTCCCGGATGCTCACCGGGGCGGCGTCACCGGAGGAAGCGATGCGTTCGATCACGTCGCGGGTCGATCGAATCGTGGCGCGAGGGTGGGTGGCCTAGATGACGAACGTCGCAGACTCCTCGCCGATGCTCCACCGATCCCGGCCGGAGACCACCGAGCCCAAGGAGCCGCGGATCCGCTTCGAAGGCAAGGTGATGACGCCCGGCCTGATCCTGCTGGCCGCGCTGTCGATCCTGCCCTTCCTCGCCCTGATCGCGATGAGCTTCTCCCGCGTCCGGCTGCTGGGCGGTGTACGGCTCGAGGTGGTGGGCCTCACCAACTGGGTGCGGTCCTTCACCGACGCCGACATGTGGATGTCCTGGCTTCGCACGATCATCTACTTCGTGCTCACCGTCGGGCTGGAGATGGTCATGGGGGTGGGCATCGCACTGTGCTTGTACCGCGTGCTGCGCGGCCGCAACATTCTGCTCAGCCTGCTCCTGCTACCGATGTTCGTCGCGCCCTCGATCGTCGGGCTGCTCGGCCGCTACCTCACCGACTCCACCTTCGGGCTCTACGCGTGGGTGCTGCGCTCCCTCGGCTTCAGCGGCGACGTCCTCGGCGGCACCACCAGCGCCTTCGCCGCCGTCGTGCTGATGGACGTGTGGGAGTGGACCCCGTTGATCGCCCTGATCGCCCTCGCCGGCCTGTCCAGCGTGCCCCAATCGGTGCGGGAGGCGGCCGCCGTCGACGGCGCCTCGGGGTGGATGACGCTGCGGTACATCCTCTTCCCGGCGATCTCCAACGTGCTGCTTGTCGCGCTGCTCATCCGCTCGATGGACGCCATCCGCTACTTCGACATCATCTGGGTCACCACCAACGGCGGCCCCGCGGACGCGACCAAGATCGTCCCCATCCGGTTGTACGAGACAGCCTTCCGCTTCTTCGACTTCGGCTACGCCGCCGCCATCGGCCTGACGATGCTGGCCTTCTCGATCTTCATCGCCCGCGCCTTCGTCCGAATGCTTGACACCAGGGGGCTGACCCGATGAGCACGTCGATGACGCCGCAGCCGGCCACGCCCCACCGGAGGACCGGTCCCGATCAGATCGCGCGGACGGACCGGCGACCGGTCCAGGCCGCTCCCCGAGGGGTGCCTCAGTCCCCGCTCGAGGAGAGCAGCCGGCGCACGCGGTGGGTAGTGGCGATCCTCATCGCCGCGGCCATGCTCTGGACGCTGGTTCCCCTGCTATGGATGCTGCTCTCGTCGTTCAAGAACCGCGCGGACGTGACCGCGGCCACACCGCAGGTCCTGTTCACGCCGGTCCTGGACAACTATCGCAGCCTGTTCACCGGCTCCAACAACCTGTGGCCCTACATCTGGCACAGCGTGCTCGCCGCCGGGATCTCCGCGGTGCTCGCCGTGTGCTTGGGAGCGCTCGCCGGCTACGGTCTGGCGCGGACCCAGATGCGCGGGAAGAAGCATCTGGCCTTCTGGATCATCTCGACCCGCATGGCGCCCATCGCGGCGATCGTGGTCCCGCTGTTCCTCATCTTCCGCGGGCTCGGCCTGATCGACTCGATCCCCGGGCTGGTGCTGGCCTACCTGAGTTTCAACCTGCCGTTCGCCATCTGGCTGATGAGCGCGTTCTTCGCCGAGGTGCCGCCGTCTCTGGAAGAGTCCGCGCTCGTCGCCGGCTGCACCCGCTGGCAGGCCTTCCGCATCGTCATCCTCCCGCTCACGAAATCAGGACTGGTCACCACCTTCGTGCTGTGCCTCGTCTTCGCCTGGAACGACTATGCCTTCGCCGTGGTCTTCTCCGGGCCGAACTCCCAGACGCTGCCCATCGCCGCCTCCCAGCTGGTCACCCAGACGGGCATCGACTGGGGCCAGCTCACCGCCATCGGCACGATCGTGGTCGTGCCGATGATGCTCGCCGGGCTCGCGGTGCGCCGCTGGCTCGTCACCGGACTCACCCTGGGCGCCGTCACCGGAGAGTAGGAGGCACCATGCGCGCTGCCGTACTGCACGGCGTGGGAAAGATCACGCTGGAGGAGCGGCCTCGGCCCGAGCCCGGCCCCAGAGACGTGCTCGTGCAGGTCGCGTCGGTCGGGACATGCGGTTCCGACGTGCATTACTACGAGCACGGGCGGATCGGCGACTTCGTGGTGGAGTCCCCGCTGGTGCTCGGTCACGAGCCGTCCGGAACCGTGGTCGGCACCGGAGCCAGGGCCCACCGTCACCGCCTGGGGCAGCGCGTCTCCCTGGAGCCGGGGATACCGGACTTCACCTGCTGGCAGTGCCGGGCCGGGCGGTACAACCTCTGCCCGCGGATGCGGTTCTTCGGCACCCCTCCGGTCGACGGCGCCTTCTGCGAGTACGTCGTCGTCCACGAGGAGTTCGCCTACCCCGTACCCGATGATCTGTCCGATGACGCCGCCGCCCTGATCGAGCCGCTCTCGGTGGGCATGTGGGCCTGCGGGAAGGCGCGGGTCGGGCCGGGCACCCGCGTGCTCGTCACCGGCGCGGGCCCTGTCGGGCTGCTCTGCCTGCAGGCCGCGCAGGCCTTCGGCGCCACCGACATCATGGTCACCGACGTCAATCCCGTCCGGCTCGGGCTGGCCCGCGACCTGGGTGCGACCGCGACCCTCGACGCGCGCGAGAACGACCTGCTCGATGCCGCGTTCGACCCCGATGTGCTGCTGGAATGCTCGGGTCATCCGGCCGCCGCCGGAGCGGCCATCCGTGCGGTGGGCCGGGCCGGGCGGATCGTGCTCATCGGCATGGGAGGGGACGAGATCCCGCTGCCGCTGGCCCACGTACAGGCCCACGAACTCGAGGTGACGGGCACGTTCCGCTACGCCAACACCTGGCCGCAAGCCATCGTGCTGGCCGCGTCGGGACGCGTCCAGCTGGATGCCCTGGTCACAGGGCACTACGGCCTGGCCGAGGTCGAGCAGGCTCTCACGGCCGGCACCCACGATCCCGCACTGGTCAAGGCAGTCGTACGGCCACAGGAGTGATGGCATGTCCGGAGTTCTTTACGATGAGGCGACCCGCATCTACCCCGGATCGACTCAACCCGCGGTGGACGCCCTGGACCTCGCCATCGCCGACGGCGAGTTCCTGGTCCTCGTCGGCCCGTCCGGCTGCGGGAAGTCCACCTCCCTGCGCATGCTCGCCGGGCTGGAGAGGGTCGACGGCGGACGCATCTCCATCGGCGACCGCGACGTCACCCACCTGCCGCCGCGCGACCGGGACATCGCGATGGTGTTCCAGAACTACGCCCTCTACCCGCACATGTCGGTAGCCGACAACATGGGCTTCGCACTGCGGGTGATGAAGGTGTCCAAGGAGGAGCGCGAGCGCCGGGTCCGGGAAGCCGCCCGTCTGCTGGACCTCGAGGAGTTCCTCGACCGGAAGCCCAAGGCGCTCTCGGGCGGGCAGCGGCAACGCGTGGCCATGGGCCGGGCGATCGTGCGCGAACCGCAGGTGTTCCTCATGGACGAGCCGCTGTCCAACCTGGACGCCAAGCTGCGCGTGCAGACCCGCACGCAGATCGCCGCCCTGCAGCATCGGCTCGGAGTGACGACGGTCTACGTGACCCACGACCAGGTCGAGGCCATGACGATGGGCGACAGGGTCGCCGTCCTCAAGGACGGGATTCTGCAGCAGGTCGATACGCCTCTGGGCCTTTATCAGCATCCGGCCAACGTCTTCGTCGCCGGCTTCATCGGCTCCCCGTCGATGAATCTGGGCGAATACCGCGTAGAAGGCGAAGAGGTGGTCTTCGGCGGAGCGCGGGTGCGGTTGACCCGCGAGACGCTCAAAGCGCTCGCGGAGGAGCGCGGCGACCGGGTCATTTTCGGCTTCCGGCCCGAGGACGTCGACGTGGTCGGCGACGACGACAAGGACGACGCGACCTTCCTGGTCACCGCGACCGTCGTCGAAGAACTCGGCTCGGACGCCTTCCTCTATGGCCAGTACGCCGACACGAGCGATCCGGCGCTCCTCGCGCAGACCGTCATCGCCCGGGTCGATCCCAACGCGCCGCCGGCCAAGGGCGACCGGGTCCGACTGCGGATCGTGCCGGGCAAGGGACGGCTCTTCTCCACGATCACGGGCCGGCGGCTGCCCGCCTGACCGCCGGCCTCTGGGTATCGGCGAACTCGACGGGCGAGGAGGCCGTACATGATCGTGGTCTGCGGAGAGGCGCTGGTCGACCTGGTTCCCCTGCAGGATCGGGGGACATACGCCGCCCGGCCGGGAGGCAGCCCCGCCAACGTCTCCGTTGGTCTCGGCCGGCTCGGCATCGGCGTCACGCTGCTCAGCCGGATCGCCGACGACGGTTTCGGCCGGCTCCTGCGAGCGCACCTGACGGACTCGCGCGTCGACCTGAGCATCGCCGTGTCCGCCCGCGAGCCGACCACCCTGGCCGTCGTCACACTCGACCCGGCGGGCGGCGCCGAATACGTCTTCTACGTGGAAGGCAGTGCCGACGGCGCCTGGCAGCCCGCCGAGCTGCCGGGGGCACTGCCCGACAGTGCCGTCTCCCTGCATGTCAGCGGGTCACTCGCGCTCGCCATCCCGGCCATGGGCGACACTCTCGAACTGCTGCTCCGGCGGGAACGGCCTCGGCGCACTCTTACCTTCGACCCGAACCTCAGACCACAGCTGGCTCGCGATCCCGTCCGCCTGCGCACGCGGCTGGACCAGTGGATCGCCCAGATGGACGTGGTCAAGATCAGCTCCGACGATCTCGCCTGGCTCGTCCCCGGCGAGCCGATCGAGGCCGTCGCGGCCCATTGGCACAGCCGCGGACCCGTTCTCGTCGTCGTGACTCGCGGAGCGGAAGGCGTCCATGCGATCGGGCCCGCCGGACCAGTCGATCTGCCCGGGAGTCAGGTGAGGGTCGCCGACACCGTCGGCGCCGGAGACGCGTTCATGTCCGGCCTGCTCGCCGCTCTCGACCGGGCAGGCAGGCTGCCCCGGGACCGGCTGGCCGCCATCCCCGCCGCCACGCTGACCTCGGCGCTCGCCTACGCCCAGCAGGTCGCCGCCATCACGTGCACGCGCACGGGTTCCGACCCGCCCTGGCAGGGCGAACTGAACTCCG
Organism: Nonomuraea sp. LPB2021202275-12-8; assembly: GCF_037044575.1. Taxonomy (NCBI): domain Bacteria; kingdom Bacillati; phylum Actinomycetota; class Actinomycetes; order Streptosporangiales; family Streptosporangiaceae; genus Nonomuraea; species Nonomuraea sp. LPB2021202275-12-8. The sequence goes on from NZ_JBAHWD010000003.1 coordinate 167,255, forward strand.
AGGACGAGCGGCGCTAGGACATCTGGGCGGCCAGCCCGGCGAGGAGCAGATCCAGTCCGTACGTGAACCGCTCCTCACCGCCGTCGGCGATCAGCGCGTCCACGTTCGCGGTGATGTGCGGGAAGCGGTCGCGCGGCAGGGACCGGAAGTACTCGCTGACACGGCCGACGAACAGCGGAAAGTAGTCCTTCGGGTCGGTCAGCCCGGCGGCGCGCATCTTGACGTAGTGCAGCGAGCCTTCGTAGGCGTCGGCGCTGATGTACAGCGTGAGGCGGTCCAGCGCGAGCGAGGCCTGCCTGGGCGTCATGCCGGCCTCGATGAGCAGCCCGAGGACGAATTCGGCGAGGCGCACGGCGTTGGGGCCGGTGGGGATGCCGGCCAGCGCCGCCCGGGCCACGTCGGCATGGCTGTTCAGCACGCGGTGCATCTCCGCCGCGTACGCGCGTAGCTGGTCCTGCCACTGCGCGGGGTCGGGCTCCGGCAGCCGGACCTCGCCGAGCACCTGGTCGTAGATGAGCTCCAGCAGCTCGTCCTTGTTGGCGACGTGCGCGTACAGCGAGGCCGGTCCGGTGCCGAGCTCCTGGGCCACCCGACGCATGCTCAGCCCGTCGAGTCCCTCCGCGTCCAGGACGCGCAGGCCTGTTTCGACGATGAGGTCCTGGTTGAGCTGCCGCCTGATCTGCGCCGGTTTGCGGGCCTTGCGCCACGGCGGTGGCGGCACCTCGGTACTGCTTCCCATACGAACAGCGTACTTGACACGAACGCTGTTCGCGTTTAGAACAGTGTTCGTACACGAACACTGTTCGCTAAAGGAGTTCCCCCATGTCTGTCAGCGCCACCATGGCGGCCAACGAGGTCCAGCCCTACCGCTGGCGCTGGATCGCCCTGGCCGTGATCCTCGCCGCCGAGGCGATGGACCTGCTCGACGCGCTGGTCACCACGATCGCCGCCCCGACCATCCGCCAGGAGCTGGGCGGCAGCGCCGGCCTGGTGCAGTGGCTGGGCGCCGGCTACACCCTCGCCATGGCCGTCGGTCTGATCACCGGCGGTCGACTCGGCGACCTGTACGGCCGGCGGCGGATGTTCGTCGCCGGCGCGATCGGCTTCACCGCGACGTCACTGGTGTGCGGACTGGCCATGAGCCCCGAGATGCTCATCGGCGGGCGGGTCCTGCAAGGCCTGTGCGGCGCCGTGATGATCCCGCAGGGACTCGGCCTGATCAAGGAGATGTTCCCGCCGCGGGAGATCGGCAAGGCGTTCGGCATGTTCGGGCCCGTCATGACGATCGCGTCCGTCGGCGGGCCGATCCTGGCGGGCGGGCTGATCGACGCCGACCTGTTCGGCGCCGGCTGGCGCATGATCTTCCTGATCAACGTGCCCGTCGGCCTCGCCGCGGCCGTCGCCGGGATGCGCTTCCTGCCCGAGCACAGGCTCTCCGACGCCACCCGCCTCGACCTGGTCGGCGTGCTGCTGGTCTCAGTGGCCGGTTTCCTGCTGATCTACCCCCTCATCCAGGGCCAGGAACTGGGCTGGCCTGCCTGGACGTACGCCTCGACGGCGGCCTCCATCGTGATGTTCGCGGTGTTCGGCGCCTACGAGTCCCGCCGGGCCCGCGCCGGCAAGGACCCGCTGATCACCCCGGGCCTGTTCCGCAAGCGGGCGTTCACCGGCGGGCTCGTGGCCGGGCTGGCGTTCTTCTCCGGGCTGATGGGCGTGAGCCTCGTCTTCACCCTCTACACCCAGGTCGGGCTCGGGTTCAGCCCGCTCAAGGCCGGCCTCACCAGCCTGCCGCAGGCGCTCGGCGCGGTCGCCGGCTTCGGCCTGGCCATGTCGGGCCTGCAGGAACGACTCGGCCGCGGCCTGCTGCAGATCGGCGTCGTCGTCATGGCCGGTGGCGCCGCCGTCCTCGGCGTGACCGTCCACCTGACCGGGCCCGACGTCAGTCCATGGCAGCTCGCACCTGGCCTGGCCCTGGTCGGCATCGGGATGGGCCTGACGATGGCGCCCTTCTTCGACATCGTGCTCGCCGGGGTCGAGCCGCACGAGTCCGGCTCCGCCTCAGGCACCCTGACCGCCGTCCAGCAGCTCGGCGGCGTGCTCGGCACCGCCATGCTCGGAACGCTGTTCTTCGACCTGCTCAAGAGGCAGTGGAGCTTCGGCGGCGCGATGGAGGCCACCATGGCGGTCGAGATCGGGCTGCTGCTCGTCACCCTGGCCCTGTCCTTCCTGCTCCCCCGCAGGGCACGGCCCGACCAGACCGCTCACTGACACTGACGCTCAGGAGCCTGCGCCGAGGTGGCGCTCGGCCCACCGCGCGATGTCGCGGCGCTCGATCGCCGCGGCCATCAGGTCGGGGAAGACGTCGGGCGTGCACGCGAAGGCGGGCACGCCCATAGCGGCCAGCGCCGCCGCGTTCTCGTGGTCGTAGAACGGCGCCCCCTCGTCCGACAGCGCAAGCAGCACGATCACCTGCACTCCCGCCTGGGTCATCGCGGCGACCCTGCGCAGCATCTCCTGCCTGACCCCGCCCTCGTAGAGGTCGCTGATCAGCACGAAGACGGAATCGGCCGGCCTGGTGATGAGCCCCTGGCTGTAGGCGATGGCCCGGTTGATGTCGGTGCCGCCGCCGAGCTGGGTGCCGAAGAGGAGCTCGACCGGGTCGTGCAGCTGGTCGGTCAGATCCACCACCGCGGTGTCGAACACCACCAGCGACGTCTTCAGCGACCGCATCGAGGCCAGCACCGCCCCGAACACGCTCGAATAGACGACCGAGGCCGCCATCGAGCCGCTCTGGTCCACGCAGAGCACCACTTCCCGCTGGACCGCCCGCTGCCTGCGTGCGTAGCCGACGAGCCGCGACGGGACCACGGTGTTCTTCTCCGGCAGGTAGTTCTTCAGGTTCGCCCTGATCGTCCGGTCCCAGTCGATGTCCGCCGCCCGCTTGGGCCGATGCGTCCTGGCGGTGCGGTCGAGCGCCCCGGTGACCGCCGCCCGGGTCTTCTGGGAGAGCCTGCGCTCGATCTCGGCCACCACCTTGCGCACCACCGCCCTGGCCGACTCGCGCGCCTGGTCGGGCATGACCCGGTTGAGCGCGAGCAGGGTGCCGACCAGGTGCACGTCCGGCTCCACGGCCTCGAGCATCTCCGGCTCCAGCAGCAGCCTGGTCAGGTTCAGCCGTTCGATGGCGTCCTTCTGCATGACCTGGACGACCGTGGACGGGAAGTACGACCTGATGTCGCCCAGCCACCGCGCCACGCGGGGCGCGGACGCGCCGAGCCCGCCGCTCCTGCCGCCCTGCGCGGCCCCCTGCTCGCCGTAGACGGCGGCCAGCGCGCCGTCCATCGCCGCGTCGCCGCCCTTCAGCCCGCAGCCGGTGCCGTCGGCCTCGCCGCCGCCCAGCACCAGCCGCCACCTGCGCAGCCGCTCGTCCACCGGCTCATCCATGGTCTCTCCCCAAGATCGTCAGAACCGTCTTCGCGGCGGCGGCCGCCCGCCGCTCGTCCAGGTCCGCCTCGGCCGCCTCCTGGTGCCGCCCGGCGGACCGCACTCGCTCGCCGACGGCCCTTCGCTCCGGTGCCGCGAAACCCCCGAACGTGCGCCTGAGCAGGGGCAGCACCTCGATGAACTGCTCTCCGCCCAGCCCGGTCAGCCACTCGTCCACCAGGCCGAGCAGCCGGGGATCGTGCACCAGCAGGAGCCCGCCTCCCGCCAGGAACCCCTCCACCCACGCGGCGGCCCTGGCCGGAGTCTGGCCGCGGGACATCGCCCTGGACATCCGGTCACCGGCGTCGTCGAGGTCCCCCGCGTCCAGCAGGATCCGCGTCAGCCGTCCCTCGATGAGCCCGTGCAGGTCCTGCCGGTCGCAGATGCCGCGCAGCGTGACGAGCCACCGGCTGCGCGGCGTGGGCGTCTCCGGCCGGTCGCCGTCCTCCTCCAGCAGGGCGACGGCGGCGTGCACGGCGTCGACGTGGCCGAGCAGGTCGGTAGCCGCGCCGTCGTCGAGGCCGGTGACCGACACCGGCAGGCCCACGCAGATCCGGTCCACCATCGAGTGCACGATGACCGCCAGCCCTTCGGCCGAGGTGCCGCGCACGTCCCCGTAGCGGTGCGCGCGGACCATCGCGGGCAGCGCCGCCATCAGGTGCGTGACGTCGGTGTCGAGCGCGGCCCGGGCCGACAGGGCGGCCAGCACTTCGGGCAGCGCCTCGGGCAGGTCGGCCAGCAGGCACCGCTCGACCAGCCCGGTCAGCTCGGCCAGTGACGTCGGGTCCGCTCCCCCGATCGGCGTCACCGCGCCGGAGGCCACGTCACGGGCGTGCTGGGCGGCGGCGGCCGCCACCGTCGTGCCGAGGGCGGCCCGCTCGATGAGCTCCAGGTCGAACTCCGGCTGCCACCGCAGCGTCCACGTCTCCCTGAACGTGCCCTTGCCGCGCGACGCCCCCGGCACGCCCCACCTCACGCCGAGCAGCCGCAGCCGGTGCAGCAGGTGGCTGCGGCTGAGGTCGAGCGGCTTGCGCAGGTCCAGGTCGAGCTCCCGGTCGAGCGCATCGGGCCGGAGCCGGACCTTGCGCTGCTGGTCGCGCAGATCCCGCTGCAGCGGCACCATGGGCGTGCCGTCGGTGACCTGCCCGAGCCGGTCGCCGACCACCAGCCGGCGCTGGATCAGCTCGACCGCCAGGTCGTCGCCCTCGCACAGGACGGCGCGGGCCGCCTCGGTCACCTCGCTCAGCCCCGCCAGCGGCCGCCCGCGCAGCCCGGCCAGGCTGTGCGCCAGCCGCACCGACTCGATCACGTGCGCCGGCGACACGGCCAGCCCCTCGTCGCGCAGCGCGGCCGCCGCCCCGGCCAGCCAGCGCTCCACCGGCCGGTCCGGCACCGCGAACAGGTGGTCGTACCAGCCGGGCGAGGTGATCCCCGCGCCGTAGCCGCTCCACCACGCGAGCCGCCCGTACGTCCACGGCACCCAGGTCAGCTCCGCCTTCACCTTGGGCAGGCCGCGCAGGATCGCGTTGTCGTCCTTCGCCGCCGGCAGGGGGCCGGTCAGCGCGGGCACGTGCCAGGCGCCGCAGACGACCGCGATCCGCTCGAAGCCCTCCTTGACGGCCGCCCGCAGCGTCCTGCGCATGTACGCCTCGCGCCTGGCCTCCCGCTCGTCCGGCTGGTAGCCCTCCCGGACGGCGGCCATGGCTTCGGCGATCACCTCGAACGGGGTGTCGCCCCGGTGCTCGACGACGTCCTCCCACCAGCGTTCGGGATCGTCGTAGCCGGCCGCGCGGGCGAGCGCCCCGATCGGGTCGACGCGCAGCTCACCCGGCTCCACGGCCTCGGGCGCGGATGCGGGCTCGGCCAGGCTGTGGGCCGCCGGCAGGTCGCAGAACCGCACCGGGATCCCGGCCGCGACCCCGTACAGGATGGCCTGCCATTCCGGCGAGAAGCCGGCGAACGGCCAGAAGGCGGCGCGGGCGGGCGTGCCGGGGACGTGGGCCAGCAGCGCGACCGGCGGCTCCAGCTCGGGAGCGAGCCGGACGAGCGCGTCCGCCTCAGGCGGGCCCTCGATGAGGATCGCGTCGGGGCGCAGGCGCGCCAGCTCGTCCCGTACGGCACGGGCCGAGCCGGGGCCGTGGTGGCGCACGCCGAGTATCGAGACGCTCATCGGCGTGCCCTCCGCCGCTCCGCGGTCGCGCGGCTCATGACACCTCTCGGCAGGCGCGGTAGAAGTCGCGCCAGTCGGACCGCTCGCGGACGACCGTCTCCAGGTACTCGCGCCACACCACCCGGTCCGACACCGGCTCCTGCACCACGGCGCCGACGATGCCCGCGGCCACGTCCGACGGCCGCAGCACCCCGTCGCCGAAGTGTGCCGCCAGCGCGATGCCGCTGGTCAGAACCGAGATCGCCTCGGCCGTCGAGAGGGTGCCGCTGGGCGACTTGACCTTGGTGCGGCCGTCCTCGGTCACTCCCGCACGCAGCTCGCGGAAGATCGTCACCACCCGGCGGATCTCGTCCGGCCCGGTGCTCGTCTCCGGCAGCTCCAGCGAGCGGCCGAGCTGGGCGACGCGGCGGGAGACGATGTCCACCTCCTCCTCGGCCGTGGCGGGCACGGGCAGCACGACCGTGTTGAAGCGGCGGCGCAGCGCGCTGGACAGCTCGTTCACGCCGCGGTCGCGGTCGTTGGCGGTGGCGATCACGTTGAATCCGCGCTCGGCCTGGACCTCGCGGTTCAGCTCGGGGATCGGCAGCGTCTTCTCCGACAGCACGGTGATCAGCGCGTCCTGCACGTCGGAGGGCATCCGGGTGAGCTCCTCCACCCGGGCGACGCGGCCCTCGGCCATCGCCCGCATCACCGGCGACGGGGTCAGCGCCTCGATGGACGGGCCCTCGGCCAGCAGCCTCGCGTAGTTCCAGCCGTATCTGATCGCCTCTTCCGCGGTGCCTGCCGTGCCCTGCACCAGCAGGGTGGAGTCGCCGCTGACGGCGGCGGCGAGGTGCTCCGACAGCCAGGTCTTGGCCGTGCCTGGCACGCCGAGCAGCAGCAGCGCCCGGTCGGTCGCCAGGGTGGCGACGGCGACCTCGACGATGCGGCGGGCGCCCACGTACTTGGGGGAGATCCGGTCGCCGTCGCCGAGGATGTAGGTGGTGACGGCCCATGGCGACAGCTTCCAGCCCGGCGGCCTGGGCCTGTCGTCGTCCTTGGCGAGCAGGGCCAGCTCGTCGGCGTACTGGTCTTCCGCGTGCGGGCGCAGGACGGTCATGAAAGCTCCTCGATCATGTCGGCTCGGAAACGCAGCAGGGCGGCGACCTGCTGGATGGGCGGGACGGGCGAGTAGCCCTCTGCCAGGCCGGCGAGCGCGGGATCGATGCGCTCGCCCGCCAGCCTGACCAGCTCGTCGAGGTTCCACGGCTGGGTGCCGGCCACCTGGATGATCTTGCGCAGGACGGCGGTGGCCAGCCTCTCCCGCCACCGCGGCGACACGCCTCCCAGCACCATGATCAGCTGGCTGTCCAGGTCGTGCTCCTTGGTGAAGCCGGCGGCCAGCTCCTGCTGCTCGTCCGGCCCGAGTGCCACGAGCAGGTCGGAGATGGGGTCCCAGGCGAACATCGCCCGCGCCCACTCCGGGTCGCGCTGCAGCACCGCCGCGCGCACCCAGGCCGCCTTCACCTCGTTGTCCCAGTCGGAGATCTTCTTGCGCAGCATCGTGCCGGGCGGCAGCCCCCACATCCGCAGCGGGGCGCGGGCGATGACCTGCTGCAGCCACCAGGCCCGCTCGCCGAGGCCACGCGGCGGCTGGGACCTGATGCCGTCGCGCTCCATGGTCTTGTCGCAGCTCAGCGGCGCCTCGACGACGATCGTGGCGGCCTCGATGGTCAGGCAGGCCCGGGCGCGCTCCGCCATCCGCTGCGACAGCCGCGACCCGGGCAGCCGGGTGAGCAGGTTCGCGGCCTGTTGGCGCACCTCCCGCCTGCGGTCGTCCAGCGCGGACTCCAGGAACGGCTCGTCGTCCATCGACAGCCCCTCGCCGAGCACCCGGGCGAACGCGGCCCGGTCGTCGGGCGTCTCACGCTCCCAGGTGCTCTCCAGCAACCGCCTCGCCTCGCCCGGCTCGGCTGCCCTGAGCCGGCGCAGGTAGGCGCGCCGGTCGGCGGCACTGCCCAGCTCCCACGTCTCCCCCGTCGGCTCCTCCAGCAGGTACGCCCACGCCGGGTTGCGTTCGGCCAGCCACCGGCCGCGCCGGCCGGCCAGGACCCCGAGATGCGCCCGGATCGACGGATCCAGCCTGCCCTTGCGCAGCAGCTCCGGCAGCACGTGAGCGGGCACCCTGCGCCCGGCGCCCGCCGCGACGGACAGCCACTCGGGCAGCACCCGGTCGTGCTCGCCGCCCAGGATCCTGACGAGCCGCTCGGCCGCCCGCCTCCCGACGGCGGCCTGCTCCTCCTCGGGGGCGCACACCTGCTCCCCCTGCTCCGCGGGCCGCCACCCGGCCCGCCGCCGCAGCACCTCGACGGCCGCGGCGGCCAGCAGGTCGTCCCGCAGCGGCCTGCGGTCGGTGCCCAGCAGCGCCGCCGAGGCCAGCTCGTCCCAGCTCACAGGGTCACCGCCGGCCGGCCGTCGTCCCAGGTGCGCAAGAGCACCGTTGCTCCCTCGTTCTCCCCGTTCACAGGATCGTTCACAGGATCACCGCCCTACCGTCGTCATCCCAGGCCGTCAGGGGCCGCAAGCCCCGCGGGGTCCATTCGGCGGCCACCGTCACGGGCCGGCCGCCGGACACGGCGAGCAGCCGCCACACGTCGCGCCCGCGCGGGTGCAGCGGGAAGCCGCCCAGCGCGTTCTCCTCGGGGACGGCCCCGGCCAGCACGATCGGCCACGACTCGGCCCACGGATCCCCCGCCAGGGCGGCGGCGACCTCCTCCATCGCCTCCTCGGACGTCACGCCGGGCGGAACCCCGCCTCCGGGGCCCTCGGCGGCCGGGTGGCGGGTGACGACCAGGGCGCGCAGCGGTGACGCGCCGGGGTAGAAGGCGAGATCGGCGTCGAGGGCGGTGCCCGTGACCAGCGAGGCGTCCAGCGACTGACCGGGCGGCGCGAATGACAGGACGAGCGCCGCCCGGCCCGTCCGGCGGCCGCGCAACCACACCCGGCGGGCGGTGAGCCGGTCCTGCTCCTCGTCACGGCTGCCGAGCACGTCCCACCGGTCGCGCACCGCCGGTCCGGCGAGGACCTCCTCGCGCGTGACCGGGAAGCCGACGCGCATCAGGACCGTCTGGGCCAGATCGGCGGGCAGCTCGGCACGCCGCCTGTAGGCGACCGCGAGGAGGTCGAGCAGCGCGTACTCCTCCAGGAGCCGCCCAGGCCAGCCGTCCTCGGTCCGCACCCGCGCCAGCCGTGACACGATCCCCGCCACACCGGGCGCCTGGGCGTCGATGAGGCGCTTGGCCAGCCCGTCCCAGTCGGACTCGGCGGCACCGGCCAGCCCCTGCCGCACCTGGTCCGCCAGCCAGCGCTCCAGCTCGGCCAGTCCCGCGGCCACGCGCGCGTGCCGTACGGACTCCCCGCCGGCGGCCCGCCCGCCGGAGACCTCGGCCGAGCCCGCGCGCCCGCCCGGTCCTTCGACGTCGGCGGCTCGAGCGGCCTCGGCTCTGGCGGCCTCCAACCGGGCCGCCGACCTGGCGGCGCGGTCGGCACGCTGCGCCAGCCACTCCGCCACCCACGGCGGGATCGCGTCCGCTTCCGGCACGCCGTCGGCCGACCACAGGAGCAGCAGTCCGAGGGCGTGCTTGCAGGGGAACTTGCGGCTGGGGCAGCTACACCGGTAGGCGGGCTCCGTCAGGTCCACGCACGCCAGGTAGGGCTTGGCGCCGCTGCCCCGGCACTCGCCGAACACCACATCGCCTGTCATGCCGCGTAGTGACCATTTGCCTGGTGCCGCCACGCCTTGGGCCGCCTTCTGGGAAGGGGCGTCGGGGGCGAGGGCGAGGACCTGATCACGGCTCCACCGTTCGATCACTCGCTGCACATTAGCCACGCCGACCGACATTTCGCGCCCATACCGGCACACCCGCCATGGCGCGAAGTGCCCGGCGATCCGCCGCCCGTGGAGCCGCTGGACGGACCCACCCGGACTCGCCCTCGGGGCAGGTCAGCCCGGCCCGTAGAATCGCCGGGTGGAGCTGATGATCTATCCTGACGGCCCGTCCGTCCAGGTCGCGGACGAGGCCGAGGCGCTGGCCCGTGGCCTGCGGGGGCAGCTCGTCCTCGACGGCACCCGCTTCCTGCGCCGTGACGTCGCCGGGGAGCCGGTCGCCTTCGTCGAGCGCCCGCCGATCGCCCGCGCCCTCGACCTGCTTCCGCATCCCGAGGGCGGCTGGTTCAGGGAGACCTGGCGGTCCCCCGTGTCGTTCCGGCCGGACGGCTACGACGGCCCGCGGGCCAGTGCCACCGGCATCTACTTCCTGCTGCAGGCGGGCGAGGAGTCGGTGCCGCACATGGTGCGCTCCGACGAGGTGTGGCTCTGGCACCGGGGCGGGCCGTTGAGCCTGACCATCGGCGAGCAGAGCGTCGTGCTGGGACCGCTGGTCGAGGAGGGCCAGGTGCCGCAGGCCGTCGTCCCCGGCGGGGTCTGGCAGTCGGCCAGGCCGGCGGGCGGCGAGGAGGTGCTGGTGAGCTGCGTCGTCTCCCCGGGCTTCGACTTCGCCGACTTCACGGCCTGAGCCGTGCTCGCGCTGCCGCGGCAGGGCTGACAGGCCCGCCCACGGCCGGGGCCGGCTCGCGCGAGCGTCAGGGCACCACCAGATCCCTGGGCACCTCGCCGGGGGCGGCGACGCCGCAGATGGTGAGGGCGTTGACCAGCTCGGCGCGCAGCAGGGAGAGGACCTTGGCCACGCCTGCCGCGCCGGCCACCGACAGGCCCCACATCACCGGCCGCCCGATCGCCACCGCCTGGGCGCCGAGCGCCAGCGCCTTGATCACGTCGGTGCCGCGCCGTACCCCGCCGTCGAGCAGCAGGGGCACCTGCCCGCGGACCGCGTCGGCGATCAGCGGGAGGCGGTCGATGGTGGGAGGCATGGTGTCGAGCTGGCGACCGCCGTGGTTGGACACGATGACGGCGGCGGCGCCGTGCTCGACCGCCAGGGCGGCGTCGGCGGGGTGCAGGATGCCCTTGAGCACGATCGGCAGCGAGGTGATCCCCCGCAGCCAGTCCACATGTCTCCACGAGAATTCGGGAGAGAGCACGACCTGCCCAACATCTCCGTCACCGCGGAGGTTGGGGCAGGACATGCCCGCGGGCAGGTCGTGGAAGTCGTTGCGGTCGCCGCGCTCGTTCCTGCCCAGGGCCGGCGAGTCGACGGTGACGACCAGCGCCTTGCACCCGGCCTCCTCCGCACGCCGTACGAGAGACTCGGTGAATCCCAGATCGGGCTGCAGGTAGAGCTGAAACCAGAGCGTGGCCCCGGTGGCGGCGACCTCCTCGACGGCGACCGTCGACAGCATCGCCGCCATCATGATCACTCCAGCCTCGGCGGCGGCCCTGGCGGTCTCCACCTCGCCCGCCGGGTGCGCCAGCCGGTGGAAGGCGGTCGGCGCCAGCAGCACGGGCATCGACGTGGCCTGGCCGAGCAGGGCGCCGCCGAGCTCCGGCCTGCCGGCGCCGCGGAGCACGCGGGGCACCAGCGACAGCCGCCTGAACGCGGCCTCGTTGGCCTGGACGGTGACCTCGTCCTGGGCCCCGCCCGCGAAGTAGTCGTAGTAGACCGGGTCCAGCTTCTCCAGAGCCACGTCCTGGAAATCACGCAGGTTGAAGAGGTTCACTCCGTCTCCTCGAAGAATGCGATCCAGCCACTCGTTGCCAATGTCCACGGGCCGGCGGAACGTGGCAACCACCTGTCCACGGCAGCCCAACAGGGGGAGATTCACGGGACTTGGCGCATGTATCGCGCTGATACTGGGTACTGGACCAGTTCATTGCACTATGCAATCGTGACCCCGGGTGTAATGTCACACTTTTGCATGGAGGGCGGAATCGTGCAGGCCGGCTTCTCCTGGATCATCACCCCCTACGACGGCGCCGCGGTCCTCAGCCTGTCGGGCGAGCTCGACATCGCCACCGCCGCCGAGCTGCGCCACTGCATGGCGGAGGCCACCGCCAGCGTGCATCCGCCGAAGGTCGTCGTCGATCTCAAGGCCGTCGGATTCTGCGACTCCTCGGGGCTCAGCGTCCTGCTGACGGCCCTGAGCGGAGCCGAGGCCGCGGGCGGCGTCCTTGTCCTCAGCGAGGTCCATCCGCGGATCAAGCGAGTGCTCAGCGTCACCGGGCTGCACAAGCGGTTCCAGGTCTACGACACGGTCCAGGAGGCGGTCACCGCCCTGCCGGAGCCGGTCACCAGCGAGGTCCCCTAGCTCATCCGGCGGGCCAGCCGAGCGGGTGCAGGCCGCTCTCCGGTGGCTCTCCGCCCGCCTCGTTGAAGGCGGTCATCGCGTCGACCAGCATGCGGCGCTGCTCGGGTGACAGGCGCGAGACGATGACGCCGATCTCCTGCCTGCGCCGTGCCGTCACCTCGTCCACGATCCGCCGCCCCTCGCCGGTCAGCCGCATCAGGCTCTCCCTGCGGTTGTGCGGGTTGACCTCCCGCACGATCAGGTCGGCCGCCGCGAGCCGGTCGGCCATCCGCATGGCGGTGGAGGAGTTGACGTTGAGCACGTCGGCCAGCGTGACGAGCTTCGTCTCGCCGTGCCCCGCCAGCACCACCAGCATCCGGAACTGCGGCAGCGTGACCCGGTCCTCGACCGCCCCCAGCGAGCGGACGGCGATCCCGACGAGCAGCCGGGTCCCGGTCAGGACGGCCGAGATGACCGCGGAGAGGTCGCTCGGCTGGCGCTGTGGCATACGCACTGTTGTACACGCCCCCGCTCACCAACCGCCGTGTTCCGGGACATTCGCACGTCAGACCATGCTCTCTCGGAGCCGGTGCGCGCGGCGGAAGGCGTGCCTCCTGCCGCCCGTACGGAATCCGGCCGACGCCGTGACCAGCCCTCGCTCCCCCACCGGGAAGACGGCGCTGCACTCCTCGCCCGGCAGCAGCGCCGCCACCTCGTCCCGCGCCTCCAGCCTGCGCCCCCGGGGCAGGTTCAGACCCAGCCTGACCTGTGTCCACGGCACCGCCGACCCGTTCACCAGCGTCACCGTCACCTCCCCCGCCGCACTCAGCACCTTCAGCCCGTACGGCCCGCGCGGGTCCGGGCCGATCGACTCGTCGAGCAGCGCCATCAGCTCGCGGGTCAGCTCCGGCCTGCGCCGGGCCAGGTCGCGCCGCTCCTGCTGGTCGGTGGCCAGGTCGTACAGCTCGACCCGCCCTTCTCGCCCGGCGGCCGCGATGCCCGGCTCGAACCTGATCGCCTTCCACCGGCCCCGGCGGATCGCCTGCGCCTTGCGCGGCCGGTTCCACACCAGATGGTCGTGACGGGGCGCGTCGCCGCCGTCGAGCAGCTTCCGGAACGACAGGCCGTCGATCCCGTCGGGGGCCGGCACCCCGGCCAGCTCCGCCAGGGTCGGCAGCACGTCCCAGAGCGCCACCGGCCGCCTCTCCACCCGGCTTCGCAGCCCCGGCGACCAGGCGATCAGCGGTACCCGGATGCCGCCCTCGTACAGGTCGCGCTTGTCGCCCCTGAAGGGGCCGTTGGAGTCGAACAGCCAGGGCGTCACGCCCTTCTCCCGGTGCGGCCCGTTGTCGCTGGTGAACAGCACCAGCGTGTCCCTGGCCACGCCCGCCTCGCGCAGCGCCCGCACCAGAGCGGCCACGTCGGTGTCCAGCCGCGTGACCTGGGCGGCGTGCCGGCGGTTGGCGCGGGTCCAGGGCCTGTGCGCGTACGCGCCGGCGTTCCCCGGCACCTCGCTGGGCGAGTGCGGCAGGTTCGTCGGGAAGTAGAGCAGGAAGGGCTGCTCGGACGGCTGCTGGACGAACTCGATCGCCCGCCGCAGGAACAGGTCCGGCGCGTACGCCTCGCGGCCGAGCCGCACCTGGTCGCCGTTGTGCCAGAGGTATTCGGGAAAGTACTGGTGGGCGTGACGGTGGCCGATGTAGCCGAAGAACTCCGCGAAGCCCCGTGCGTTCGGATGGGACTCCTGGTCGGGTTCCTCCGGCCCGAATCCCCACTTGCCGATGCAGGCCGTGCGGTATCCGGCGAGCTGCAGCAGCTCGGCGAAGGTCAGGTCGGACTCGGTCAGCGAGTGCTGCGGGCCGCCCTCCGGGTTCTCTCTGACCGTGCCGTGGCCGGCGTGTAACCCGGTGAGCAGCGCGCACCGCGACGGCGCGCAGAGCGGCGCTCCGGAGTAGGCCGTCTCGAACCGCACCCCCTCCTCGGCCAGCCGGTCGAGCTGCGGTGTCGCGATCATCCGCTGCCCCTGGCTGCCGATCTCGCCCCAGCCCAGGTCGTCGGCGAGGATGACGACGAAGTTGGGCCGCGAGGCGGGCGCGGCCCGCGCCGGCGAGGCGGCGGACGGCAGGGTCAATCCGGCGATGGCACCCGTCAGGAGGGTACGGCGCGAGGGCGCGTCGATCATGCGGGACACCTTCAGGGCAAGGAACGAGCGGCGGCCGAACCACCGGAGAACGGCAGGCGAACTCTGCCGGAGCCTTGGTCGTGGACGGCCGTGCTCAGCAGTAGTCCCACAGCCCGCAGATCTCCCTGAGCTCGGGAGGCAGCTCGTCGCCTGAGGGCAGCGGGCGGCCAGCGACGACCGTACCGCTACGGATCTTGTCGCGCCAGTCGCCCACGCCTTTCACGAAGCCGCCGTGGTCCTGCTCGCCGTAGTTCAGCATCGACGGCTCCCACCCGACGCCCAGAAAGGCGCACACCCGCCGTAGCTCGGCCTCCGGATCGGCGACCAGGTCCTCGTACCTGACGGTCAGCCCGGCCAGATTGGAGCGGGCCTCCTGCAGGTGGTTCATGTAGCTGAGCGTGCGCGGCACCGCCTCCTCCATCGGCCGCCTTTCGGGATCGGCCTCGTGCCACGACTGCACGATCGACATCGGATGCCGCAGCAGGAAGACGAAGCGCGCGTCCGGCCAGCAGGTGGAGACGCGCCGCCAGGCGAACACGTTGCTCGGCGTCTTCTCCACCAGGATCGGCTTGCCGCTGCGCGTCAGCTCCCGGTGCAGCATCCGGTCCCACACGATGTGCTCGATGTCGCTGTGGTTGTGGCCGAGCAGCTCCATGGCCTGCCGTACGGGATCGGTCGGCAGGCCGACGGTCATGCGGCGGAAGTGGGTCTCGATGGGAGAGTGGACCTGGGAGTGGCTGTTCAGCATGACGCGCAGCAGCGTCGAGCCCGACCGTACCGACGAGAGCAGGAAGACCGGCGCGCGCAGCAACCGGTCGCCGGGGTCGGCCGGTGGACGCACCACGTCGCCGGCCAGCCTCTGGGGTTCCGGAGCGGGCGCGGGCGCGGGGGCCTTGGTGACCCGGCCCGCCCTCGTCAGCGTGTACCCCGTCAGCCCTTCGAGGGTGGCGTTCGCCCTGTACTTCCAGCTCATGGCCGGTAAACGTAGACAAGACCGGTGAACCGCCGGTTAACCGGTGCTGTGAATCCCTGGCGCGCTGAAATAACCCTGGCACCAGCACGGTTACAGATCAATGCCCCGATATCCACGCGAAAGGCACGTTCCTCATGGCTCTCCCACTCTCGATTCTCGATCTGGCGCACATCGGCGAGGGAGAGACGGCGAGTGACAGCCTGGCCGCCAGCGTCACGCTGGCCCAGCGTGCCGAAGAGTGGGGCTACCAGCGGATCTGGTACGCCGAGCACCACAACATGCCGACGATCGCGTCCTCGGCGACCAGCGTGCTCATCGCGCACGTGGCCGCGCACACGCGCGCGATCCGCCTCGGCGCCGGTGGCATCATGCTGCCCAACCATTCCCCGCTGACCATCGCCGAGCAGTTCGGCACCCTCGCGACGCTCCACCCGGGCCGCATCGACCTGGGGCTCGGCCGGGCGCCGGGCAGCGACCAGCAGACCATGCGGGCGCTGCGCCGCAGCCCCGCCGCCGCGGACACCTTCCCGCAGGACGTGCTGGAGCTGCAGGGCTACCTGACCGGCGAGTCGCGGATCCCGGGCGTCGACGCGACGCCCGGCAAGGGCACCGACGTGCCGCTGTACATCCTCGGCTCCTCCCTGTTCGGCGCGCAGCTCGCCGCCATGCTCGGGCTCCCGTACGCCTTCGCCTCCCACTTCGCCCCGACCTCGCTGGAGGAGGCCGTCGCCCTCTACCGGCGCGACTTCAAGCCGTCAGCCCAGCTGGAGCGGCCATACGTGATCGCCGGGGTGAACGTGATCGCCGCGGACACCAAGGACAAGGCCGAGGAGCAGTTCCTGGCCGCCAAGCGCGCCAGGGTGAGCCTGTTCGTCGGCCGGGACCGGAAGTTCACCCCGGAGGAGGCGGATTTGATCCTCGAGTCCCCGGCCGGGCGGCAGATCCAGCAGATGACCAAGTACTCCGCCGTCGGCACCCCGGCCGAGGTGAAGGACTACCTCGACCGCTTCGCCGAGCACGCCGGGGCGGACGAGCTGATCGTCGCCTCCCCGGCGACCGACAGAAGCGCCTGGCTGCGCTCCTTCGAACTGCTGGCGGACGTCCGCGGGCTCATCGCCGCCTGACGCCGCGGTTCACAGGAGGGTTCCGGCGAGAGTCTGTAGACCAGCAGAGCGGCACCCTCCCACGGTCCCGCCAGGACGTCCGGAAACGTCGCCGTCGGCTGCCTCTGTGACGGGCGGCCGGCTCCACGTCCGGCGCCGGGCCGGTGCTCAGGCCCGGACGGACAGCGCGTGGCGGAACACGTTCCGAGGGTCCCAGCGGGCCTTCACCCGCTGCAGACGGGCGTAGTTGCCGCCGTAGTAGATCGTGGACCACGGCACCCCGGAGGTGTTCCACTCCGGGTCGGCGTGGTCGATGTCCGGGTAGTTGATGTAGGCGCCGCCGCAGTTGCCGCCGGGCACCGGCACTCCCCCGGTGCTCGCGAACGTCCGCGAGTGGAACCGGCGCACCCAGGCCAGTTGCGCCGCGCCGTCCTGGCTCTGGTCCCAGGTCGCCAGATGGATCACCTTGAGGATCGACTGCCGCTCGGCCGTGGCGGTCGCCGCCGGGTCCACCGCGTTGACCTGCCCGCCGTACGACAGGAGCCACAGCAGGCCGGTCGCCGAGCCCTCCTCGCCGGTGGCGAGGTGGTCGAAGGCCACGTCCGCCTGCTCGTCGGTGAAGGGCTTGCGCAGATAGGCGGACTTGCCCTTGTAGCGCCCGGCTTCGGCTTCTTCGCCTAACGACAGCGTACGAGCCGCGTAGAACCATGGATCGCGCTGGAGCGGGGGGACGATCACCTTGGGGGTGACCCCCTCCGCGACTGCGGCGAAGTAGTCCCGCAGGATCCGTTCCGCGCCGGGCACACCCGCGTCCACCTGCGTGGGCAGGATGATCCCGCCGCGATCGGGGCCCGCCTGGCTGCCGGGGATCAGCAGCGAGCCCCACAGGCTGGCTTCCGGGGTGCCCGGCTCGCCGTTGCGCTCGTGCCACTCGCCGTGGTTGCGCAGCAACCTGCGGAACGACTCCTTGCCCATCCCGTCCCACGACCAGATGGCCACGCCGGACAGCACGGTGGCGGGCGGCTTCGGCA
The DNA here is from genome assembly GCF_037044575.1 of Nonomuraea sp. LPB2021202275-12-8. Lineage (NCBI taxonomy): Bacteria > Bacillati > Actinomycetota > Actinomycetes > Streptosporangiales > Streptosporangiaceae > Nonomuraea > Nonomuraea sp. LPB2021202275-12-8. The sequence continues at coordinate 184,416 of NZ_JBAHWD010000003.1, forward strand.
GCAGTTCGCGCGGGTCGTCACTCCTGGCCTTCGGGTCCCGCATGAAGTAGCGGGTCACGACGCCGAAGTTGCCGCCCCCGCCGCCGGTGTGCGCCCACCACAGGTCGTGGTTCGGGTCGGACGGGTCCCGCGTGGCCACCACCGCGCGCGCCCGCCCGGACCGGTCGACCACCACCACCTCGACCGCGTGCAGGTAGTCGACCGTCAGCCCGTCGCGCCGCGACAGCGGGCCGTACCCGCCGCCCGCGATGTGGCCCCCGGCGGCCACGCCCCCGCATTGGCCGCCGGGGATGGTGACCCCCCAGCCGAGGTAGAGCTTGCGGTAGGTCTGCATCAGGGTGGCGCCCGCCTCGATGACGAACGCGCCACGCTTGTCGTCGAAGTACACCTCCGACATCTCGCACATGTCGATCACGACCTGCGCGCCGTCGCCGACGAAGTTCTCGTAGCAGTGCCCGCCGCTGCGCACGGTCACCCGGCGGTTCGCCCGCACCGCGTCGCCGACCGCCTTGACGACCTGCTCGGTGGAACCCACCACGTGGAAGTACTCCGGCTCGGGCCGGAAACGCTGGTTGGTGTTGCGGACGACCAGATCCTCGTAGCGGGGATCGCCCGGCCGCACGACGACCGGGCCGAGCGGCGGCGCTCCCTTACCCTGCGCCGCGACCGGTCCCAGCCCCGCCGTCACGGCCCCACCCCCCAGCGCCGCCGTGCCTCCGATGAACCCTCGTCGCGTTACCTCACTCATGATCACAACCCCCTGAACCGTCTGCGCGGCTTCGACTCCTCAACGGTAGGAACGGGGTGGGAGCGTGTGAATGCAGCCAGGTGCACGACGGGGTGGAGGTAACTACACCGGTTTCGGTCCCCCGGTCGCCGCGGGCACGCGCACGGCCGCCGCGCCGTGCCGATCAGGACCAGGATCAGGACCAGGGCCATGAAGGCCTGTCCGTGCAGGCCGAGGACGAAGACGGTCCGGCCGGCGAACTCCGGGTCGTGGGTGGCCGTGTCGGGGAACACGAGTGCTCCTGACATACCGAGCCACGGCGTGGCGAGGACCGCGGCGGCGCAGAGCAACCGCGCCCGCGCGTCGTGGCCCTGCCGTAGGGCGAGCGCCAGGCCGATGAGGGCGAGAAGCACCGTCATCACCATGTACTGGGCGTCGCGGAACTTGGCGTGAGGCGGCCAGGCGGGGTTGAGGCGTGCTGTGCCGCCAATTCGGGGATGACCAGGTCGGCGAGCACGGCGCTGACCATCGTGATCATCCCGAGGAGGGTGATCAGGGTACGCGGGACGGACATGGCGAGGGTGATCCCCTTCTGGCTGCCGAGGGCTCAGTGCAGGCCCCGTTTGCCCGGCGCCCAGAACGGCTTGACCTTGATCGAGGTGCGCGGCCAGTCGCGCTCGCGGACCAGGTGGTCGCGCACCATCTGGCAGGTCCTGGCTTCTCCGGCCACGTAGGCGGCTCCGGGGCCGCCCGGCAGGTCGAAGTCCTGCACCAGCTCGACTTCGCCTACACCGACCTGGAGCCCGTCTACGAGGAGTGCCTCCGCGACCTGTCCGGCACGCTCGGCCTGGACTACTCCGGCAAGCCGGACGCATGACATCGCGTCCCTGGCGAGGAGCTCGCCTTGGGTTCGCGATGGCGGGATGATTGTGTGTGTTGAGGAACTATGAGGAGGCATCGGTGACCCGTCAGATTGTTTCCGTCGTGGGTGGCAAGGACGCCGCCGGCACGGACACGTACTCATCCGTCAACCCCGCCCGCACCGGCGAGGTGGTGGCTCGGGTGGGGCTGGCCGACGCCGAGACGTTCGCGGCCGCCTGCCGGACCGCCCGGGACGCCCAGCGGGAGTGGGCCAAGGTGCCGGCCCCGGTGCGGGGCAGGGTGATCGCCTCGATCGGCCGCCTGGTCGAGGCGAACGCCGAGCGTCTGGCCCGCCTGGTGACCCAGGAGATCGGCAAGCCGTACGCCGAGGCGCTGGGCGAGGTGCGGGAGATCGTCGACACGTGCGACTTCTTCCTGGGCGAGGGGCGCAGGCTCTACGGCCAGACGGTGCCTTCGGAGATGCCGGACAAGAACCTGTTCACCTTCCGCAACCCGGTCGGCGTGGCCGCCGTCATCACCGCCGGCAACTTCCCGGTGGCGGTCCCGTCGTGGTACCTGGTGCCGGCGCTGCTGTGCGGCAACGCGGTGGTGTGGAAGCCCGCCGAATACGCCGCGGCCTCCGCGCACGCCCTCTACCAGCTCTTCGCGGCGGCCGGGCTGCCCGACGGGGTGCTGGACATCGTCTTCGCCGACGGCTCCCAGACGTTCGAGGGCCTGGAGCGGGCGCTCACGGAGGGCACCGTGCAGAAGATCGGATTCACCGGCTCCAGCGAGGTGGGCAGGAAGATCGGCGAGCTGGCCGGCCGCCACCTGCAGTCCCCCTGCCTGGAGCTGGGCGGCAAGAACCCCATGGTGATCATGCCGGACGCGGATCTGGACCTGGCGGTGGAGGGCGCCCTGTTCTCCGGCTTCGGCACGGCGGGCCAGCGGTGCACGAGCCTGGGCACGGTGATCGTGCACGAGAGCGTCCACCAGGAGTTCACCGAGCGCTTCGCCCGCGCGGTGCGCGACGCCAGGATCGGCGATCCGGAGCAGGACGTGCTGGCCGGCCCGCTGCTGGACCAGAAGTTCGCCGACCGCTACGAGGAGTACCTCACCTGGATCCAGCCTCACCACCGGGTCGTGTCGGGGGCCGTCGGCCGGATCACCCCGGACAGCCCGCACCACGACTTCACCGGCGAGGCCGGCCTCTACTACCACCCCGTCGTCGTCGACGGTGTCAAGCCGGCGGACCGCCTGTTCCTGGAGGAGACGTTCGGCCCGATCGTCGGCGTGACGACCTTCCAGACGCTGGACGAGGCGATCGAGCTGGCCAACCTGCCCGGCTACGGACTGTCGAGCAGCATCTACACCACCAACCCGAAGCATGCCTTCCGCTTCCGCGAGGGCATTTCGGCCGGCATGGTCAGCGTCAACAACTCGACCTCGGGCGCCGAGGCGCACCTGCCGTTCGGCGGCAACGGCAAGTCCGGCAACGGCAGCCGCCAGTCCGGGATGTGGGTGCTCGACCAGTTCACCCGCTGGCAGTCGATGAACTGGGACCACTCCGGCCGCCTGCAGAAGGCCCAGATGGACGTTGCGGACATTAGCCCGGATATGGAGTTCCGGCTCTAGTTCCTTATACCTGGAGTGAAGAAAGCCACCCCGCCGGAAAGGAGGGCCTTCCCGGCGGGTGATGGCCGTGTCACGATGACGGCGCCTTCGATCACGGGGAGAAGCCGATGCGTGACAATGTGCAGCCATTAACCGCCCGACCTGCGCTCCGCCTGCGTGCCGGCTTCCCGTGCCGCTGGAGCGTCTGGACCCGCGCCGGCCGCGGCCTCTATCCGCGCGACACCGTCCCGGCGCGGGATTTCGACGGCCTGCCGTACTTCCACGGTGACGACGTCGTGCTCGACGTGCCGCGCGAGCCGCTGACGGTCAGGGCGGCCCGCGGCATGGAGTACGGCTGCGCCGAGACGACGCTGGTGCCGGGCGACGGCGAGACGCTGGTGGAGCTGGCGCCGCAGCGCATCTACGACGCGGCCGCCCTCGGCTGGTACGGCGGCGACCTGCAGGTGCGTCTCAACCGCCCGCCCACCTGGGTGGCCGCCTCCCAGCACGGCGAGGACCTGCACGTCGTCAACGTGCTGCCGGACGAGGACGAGGCGTTGCGGCACTGGTCGGGCCGTGACCTGCCGTGGTCGGACGCGCTGCACGTCGCCCGGGTCGATCTCGCGCACCACGCCTACAGCTGGGAGGAGTGGCCGCCGCCCGGTGGCGCGCCGCGCCGGCGCGGCAGGCTGGTCGGCTACGCCAACTCCTTCCGCGGGCCGGTGGAGACTCCCGAGCAGCTCGTGGGCGTGGGCGTGCCGGGCTTCGACGCGCGGCTGTCGGTGGTGGACGCCGCCCTGGGGCTGGTCGACGGCTTCTCCTCGGCGATCGGCTCCGCCTGCGCCTACCGGCGGCTGGTCGGCGCTGGCAACCGGGTCGCCGCCGTCGCAGGGACCGCGCACCGGCTCGGCCCGATCGGGCGGGAGCGTACGTACGCGCGGGTGGAGGGGCCGCTGACGGCCGAGTCCTACGCGGCGGCGGTGCGGCGCGGCCGCACCTTCGCCACCACCGGCCCGTTCCTGGAACTGGACGTCGACGGCCACGGCCCGGGCGCCACGCTGGACCTGGCGCCCGGCGGCAGGGTGCGGGTGACGGGCCGGGTGATCGGGCCGCGGGCGGAGCGGGTGCGGCTGCTCACCGCGGACGGCGAGCTGGCGGCGGGACGGCCCGGCGAGCTGGTCGCCGATCTGACGGTGATCTGGCCGACGTACGTGGTCGCGGTCGTCGAGGGCGGCGGCCAGGTGCTCGCCCACACCAGCCCCGTCTACCTGGACGTGGGGCACCGGCGGGTGGCCAGGGAGGAGGACGTGACGTTCTGCCTGCGCTGGCTGGACCTGCTGGAGGAGGCGATCAGGCCTCGGGTGAGCCCCGCCTACCTGGCGCTGGCGGAGGAGGCCCGCAGGGTCTATCTGTCTCGCCTGGCATGAGGGAACGCGGGCCCCATCGGGGGTGCCCGCGTTTTCTCATGCGTTGCTTCTCATCCGGTGCGTCAGACCTGGCCGGCCTTCTCCAGGGCGGCGCAGCAGGTGTTGACCAGCAGGCGGGTGACCACGTACGGGTCGACGTTGGCGTTGGGGCGACGGTCCTCGATGTAGCCCTTCTTGTCCACCTCGACCTGCCACGGGATGCGGACGGAGGCGCCGCGGTCGGAGACGCCGTAGCTGTACTTGTTCCACGGGGCGGTCTCGTGCGCGCCGGTCAGGCGGCTCTCGATGTCGGCGCCGTACTGGGAGACGTGCTCGGCCGGCTTGTCACCCTGGCCGAGCGCCTCGCAGGCGGTGATGATGGCGTCGTAGCCCTCGCGCATGGCCTTGGTGGAGAAGTTGGTGTGCGCGCCGGCGCCGTTCCAGTCGCCGCGGGCGGGCTTGGCGTCGAGGGTGGCCTCCACGCCGAACTCCTCGGCGGTGCGGTAGAGCAGCCAGCGGGCGAGCCACAGGTGGTCGGAGACGTCGAGCGGACTGGCCGGGCCTACCTGAAACTCCCACTGGCCGGGCATGACCTCGGCGTTGATGCCGGAGATCGCGAGGCCGGCGGCGAGACAGCGGTCGAGGTGCAGCTCGACGATCTCGCGGCCGAACACGGCCTCGGCGCCGACGCCGCAGTAGTAGTGGCCCTGCGGAGCGGGGAAGCCGCCCTCGGGGAAGCCGAGCGGGCGGCTGCCCTTGAAGAAGGTGTACTCCTGCTCGATGCCGAACCACGACTCCTGGTCGGCGAACTGCTCGGCGATCGGGCGGAGCAGGGAGCGGGTGTTGCTCTTGTGCGGCGTGCCGTCGATCTCCTCGACCTCGCACAGGACCAGCACGTTGTCGCCACCCCTGATCGGGTCCGGGGTGGTGAGCACCGGACGGAGCACGCGGTCCGACGAGTGACCCTCGGCCTGGTTGGTGCTGGAGCCGTCGAAGCCCCACACCGGAGGCTCGACCCCGTCAGCCAGGATCTTGGTCTTCGAGCGCAGCAGAGCCGTAGGCTCGGTGCCGTCGATCCAGATGTACTCAGCCTTGTAGCTCACGGTGGTCCTTTCGAGGTTTTTCTCAGCCACGCCGAGTCTTAGGGATGGCCGTTTCCCCGTTTTTGCCCGCATGTGAACGGCGTGTTAAGCCGTCAGCCTTCTCGTACGGCTCCGGGCTCGGCCACCAGCTGGGCGTTCGGACCGCCTTCTCCGCACTTCGGGCCGTTGGGGAAGCGGCCCTTCGGCGTCACCTGGAGGGTGCGGTCGAGCAGTTCGTCGCCGCCGGCGTCGCGCAGCGTCAGCCGTACGCGCACCGGACTCTTCGGCAGGCCCTCGACGCCGGCGAAGCCGTGCTTGTCCCCCGTCGGTTCCATGACCGCGGAGCAGGTGTCGCCGGTGCACGTCTGCCCGGAGGCCGCGGTGGACGGGAAGAGCTCCAGGCCGGGGCGACGGCAGGAGCCCGACCAGCAGATCTCCAGCTCGGCGTCTCTCACCTGACCCGCGAGCGGCGCCTTGACCGTCACGCCCACGCCTACCGGGGTGCCGATGCCGGTGCAGATCTGCTCCGCTTCGCACCCGGTCAGCAGGGCCGCGGCGGCGAGACAGGCGGCGAGTGTGCGCACACCTGTAGAACGTGCGCCGGGCGATGGCGGTTCAGCTGCTCTCGCGCCGTCCGTTCCCGTCGTAGCCGAGCAGCCGCATCGCCGTGTCGGGGTCGAGGACCGCCGCCAGGAGCTGGGCGCGGGCGTGCGCCTGGTCGCGTTCCCGTTCGGTCCTGGCGTGTGCGGCCCGGATGCCCTTCACCGCCACGGCGACGAGCCCTCCGCCGACGATCACGGCGACCACCACGACGAACAGCGCGAGCAGCAGCCCCGGTGAGGCGACCCCCGGCCCCGGCGCCGTACTCGCCGTGTCCGCCGCCGTACCCGACGCGGGGCCGCCCGTCAGCGCGCCCGTCACCGCGAGGCCGATGAACACCGCCAGCAGCAGCAGGGCGACCGCGCTGGCGGCCACCAGCCACAGGTGCCTGCCGGTCCTGCCCGCCGCGGCCACCGGCCCGGCGGGCGGGGCGCCGGTGAAGGCGGCCACGTGGTCAAGGGCGGGGCGAGGCTGGGGCACGGGCGCGGCCTGCCCCGCCCACGGCGCGAACCCCGGATGGGAAGGCCGGCCGACCGCCCTGGCCGGCTGCCCAGGAACCACCGGGCCGGAGGCAGCATGCCCCCGGACCGGCCGGACCGGCCGGACCGGAGCCGGGCCGTTCGCGCCGGGTGCGGCCACGCCTCGGGCGATCACGGCGGACCTCGCCACCTCCTCCGTGGCGGGACCGGGCAGCCTCCGGTCGATGCGGCCGTGTTCCTTGTGCGCCCTGGCGGCGTCGCGGTGGTAGTCCTCCAGCTCCCGGTAGAGCTCGTCGGAGGCGTAGACGGTGCCGTCGACCAGCGGCCCCGCCGACCGTTCGATGATCGCCACCACGTCGTCGCCGTCGAGCGTCCGGTGCGTCTCCAGCGCGTGGGCCACGCAGAGCACGTCCCTGCGGTGCTCCCGCAGCAGCCGCTCGGTCTTCTCCAGCAGCCGCACCAGGTTGACCTCGATCCGCTCGGCCAGCACGTCGGGTGTCGGCTCGGGGCCGCGCCTGGGCATGATGTCCAGCTCCTGCAGCGCGGGCAGCGAGGTGACGCCCGAGCCCATCCCCCAGGACGACTCCATGAGCGCGGTCAGGAACGTCGCCGCGCGCAGGTCGCCGGAGACGCCGGAGGAGTTGTCCTCGCCGAAGAACATCCGCTCCCCCGCCAGGGACGCCAGCGAGACCATGATGTCCGCCTCGCACTCGGACTTCCACCGGGTGAACCGGTCCTCCGGCTTGATCGAGGCGACCATGCCCAGGTAGTCGGCGCCCTTCTCGATGGTCGCGATGTCGATCCCGAGGTGGCAGCGGGTCGCGTACGCCACCACCGCGTGGCACGCCTCGTGCACGGCCACGGCGTGCCGCTCGCGCTCGACGTACGCGACGTCCTCCGGCGGGCCGAGCTGCTTGAGCCGCTTGGCGCGCAGCACGTCGGACCAGGTGATCACCTGACGCCCGTCCCGGATCGCGGTGATCAGCGACTCGTTGACCAGGTCCTTGATCGTGGCGCCGGTCGCGTACGGGGTGATGGTGGCGAGCTTGTCGATCTGCTGCCCGGTGAGGTCGTGCCCGACCTTGTCGAGGTAGCCCTGGTAGGTGCGCAGCCGCCCGGCCTTGGACGGGTAGCCGACCTTGTAGATGCGGTCGACGCGGCCGGGCCGCAGCAGCGCCTCGTCCAGCGCGTCCGGCCGGTTCGTGGCCATCATGACGAGGATGCGGTATCTGGGCGGCGGCTTGGGCCGCATCCCGAGCAGCCGTCTCACCTGCCGGTTGAAGAACCCGCGCGGCTTCCTCAGCCCGGACAGCTCCCCGAGCAGCGCCTGCAGGGTGCCGCCGCCGCTCATGAGGAAGCGCTCGCGCAGCCCCGGCTCCTCCGCCTCGCGCCGGCCGCGGAAGGCGAGCACCGTGCGGGTCTCCTCCGACAGATAGTTCAGCCCGTGACAACCGGACAGGCCGCCGCCCTGCCCGGGAGGGCCCTGCTGAGCGGACCTGCCGAGGGTGTCGGCCTCGTCGAAGAAGACGATCACCCCGCCGTAGCGGAGCGCCAGCCTGCGCAGCCTCCTGAACAGCGCCTTCACCCTGAGGATGCCGAAGCCCATGAACGCGCCGGGATCGACGAACACGTACGGCCTGCCCGTCTCACCGGCCACCGCCTCGGCCATCAGCGCCTTGCCGGTGCCCGGCGGCCCCCACATCAGCAGGCCGCCGGGCACGTAGCCGCCGCGCCGCTCGATCTCGCCGGGCCGCTCCAGGAGGACGATCTCCTCCCTGAGCCGCTCGACCACGTGGTCCTGGCCCCAGACGTCGGCGAAGCGGGTCCTGATGTCGTCGGGCAGGTAGGTCTCGACGCCGCCCCTGGACAGCGACCAGAGCAGGCCGGCGAGCAGGACGGCGATCACGAGGAGCAGGAAGAGGAGCCGGAGCGGGGGCGGCAGCGCCTGGAAGGTCAGCGCGGGCGTCCTGAGCAGCGCGAGGAACGGATCGGTGTCGAGCACCGCGCCGAGCACCAGCGCCGTCAGCACGATCCAGAACGTGATCTTCAGCACCCGGGAGACGCGGAACCTGGTCCAGTCGTCGAAGCGCTGCCGCGACCACCGCTCGAACCCGCCGAAGACCCGCCGGCTCCAGAACCGGTCATAGGCGGGCCACCGCTCGCCGATCAGGAAGTGGGCCTGCCGCAGGGCCTCGGCGCCGAGCAGCCAGAGGATCCATCGATGTTGCTGGGCGATCACCCGCATCGCCTCCGGATAGGACACGATGCCCTCGAAGTCGGCCATCACCTTCCAGGTCAGCACCAGGTAGGCGAGGGCCAGCCCGACGAGGAGCCTGCTCCGCTCCCAGAACGTCGTCTTCTTTCTGGTGACGGCGTCCGGGCCGGTGGGCCCGCTGCCGGGGGCGCGCAGCCCTTCACGAAGTGTCGTCGTCACTGGTGCTCCCTTATCCGGGCAGCCGGAGCAGCTTGAAGGAGGTCGCGATCTCGTCGAACTCCGCGCCGCGCGCCGTGAAGCAGTTCGCCTGGCAGGTGATGAGCATGACGGAGACGGTGCCGCCCTGCTCGTCGAGGATCGCGGTGTGGTCGAACGTCTGCGTCGTGGCGCCGATCTGATAGTTGAAGCGCACCCGGACTCCCCTGGCGCCGTTGTCCAGGAGGATCAGCTGATCGCTGATCGGCTCGAACCGCTTGAACAGCGGCGGGCGACCGGTCTGCAGGGCCTGGGTGAGGTAGGCGGTGCGCATCTGCTCGGTCACCGGGAGGATGAAGTCGCGCAGCCGGTCGAGCGAGACGGTGGCGCGCTGTTCCTCGGTGAGCTTGTGCACCGTGGCGTAGACGAACGGCTCCCGGGAGTCGAAGAGATGGTCGAAGGCCGGCTCGGGAGACTGGTCGAAGGCCGTGGACCAGACCCGCTGCTCGCGCAGCCGGGCCGCCTGCGAGTCGGGCCGGACTCCGCTGAACACCGTCTCCAGCGGGTCGGCGTCGATCTGGGCGAAGGAGGCGGGCACCTTGAAGTAGGTGGTGCCGTCCCTGTCACGCACGTAGATGAATTCCGGCTGCCCGCACGCAGACAGCATGAGGATCACGGCCAGGAGCGCGACCCAAGCCCGCGTCTCTTTCACCAGGGCTTACCTCCGCTATACGAGGCACCGCAGTTGTTGTGCCCGCTTTCGCCTCAGATGAGCCGCCCCGGCGGTGGGAAATCTTGACCAAATCTTGGCCGACCTTCGCCTATTTTGTTACAGATCATTTCCGGCGAAACAGGAGATCCGCTCGCGACTTCCCGCCCAGCCATTGGTCGGCTGCGCGAAGTGGCTAAAGATGGGAGGACCCCCTAGCACGACCGGAGCGCGAAGATGACAGACCCGGCGATGGAGACCGTCGACTCCCATGGAATGACCGCGGAGCGCGCCTTCGCCGACGTCTGGTCGCGGGACACGCTCTCGGTCCGGAGCCGCCGCCTGCTGCTGCTCGGGCTGCTCGTCGGCCAGGGCCTCGACGGGCAGGTGGACGTCCAGCTCGACGCCGCCCTGCGCACCGGAGACCTCAGCGAGAGCGAGCTGCGCGAGGTCGTCGTCTTCCTCACCCACTACGCGGGCTGGTCACGTGGCGCCCGGCTCAGCACCCAGGTCGAGGAGCTGCTGCACCGCGTCAGGCAGGATCGATCCGGTAGAGGGGCCCCTCCAGGCTGAGCGCGTAGAGCTCGCCGTCGAGCCCTTCGCCGAACGACGAGAGCTGCTCCACCCGCCCGACCTCGGCCTCCTGGTCGAGCTCCTCGACCGGCGCCGCCTTGATCCAGCCCGCGCAGAAGTCCCCGTACAGGAAGTGGCCGCGCAACCAGTCGATCTTCGTGCCCCGGTAGACGTAGCCGGCGATCACCGAGCAGTTGCCTCCCTCGTTCAGCGGGTAGGCGATGACCGGGTCGACGAGCTCGGGGGCCTTCCCCTCGCTGAAGCGCTCCTTGCCCTCGCGCAGGCTCCAGCCGTAGTTCTCGCCGCCTTCGGAGCCCGCCGGCTGGTAGTCGATCTCCTCCCAGCGGTTCTGGCCGACGTCGCCGATCCACAGATCGCCGCTCTCGCGGTCGAAGCCGAACCGCCACGGGTTGCGCAGCCCGTACGCCCAGATCTCGCGCCGCGCGCCCTCCTTGCCGACGAACGGGTTGTCCGCGGGGATCTTGTACGGTTTCCCGCGCGGGTCGATGCGCAGGATCTTGCCGAGGAGCGTGCCCAGGTCCTGGCCGTTGCCCTGCGGGTCCCCGCCGCTGCCGCCGTCGCCGAGCGCGATGTAGAGGTGGCCGTCGGGGCCGAAGGCGAGCTGGCCGCCGTTGTGGTTGGCGTACGGCTGCCGCTGGGTGAGCACCTCACGCCTGGCCGTGGCCCTGCCGCCGTCGTAGGCCCATTCGGTCACGTGGGTGGTGCCGGCGGTGTCGGTCCAGTCGAGGTAGAGCCAGCGGCCCGTGGGATGGAACGCCACGCCCAGCAGTCCCTGCTCGTTGCCGCCGCTCACCTCTTTCGACAGGTCGACGACGGTCTCGCCGGTGCTGGTGCGGAGTCTGCCGCCCTGCTCGGCGACGTAGAGCCGCCGGTCGCCCCGGCGCACCGCGAACGCCACCGGCCGGTCGAGCTCGGCGATCTTGGTGAAGCGGAGCTTTCCCGGAGTCGTCCGCTCGGTCCCCTCTTCCGGCGACGGCGACGGCTGCGGCGTCGGGGAGGTCGAGGTGATGGGGGGCGGCGAGGGGGATTCCGCCTGCGGCGCGGCGGCGGAGCATGCGGTCAGGGCGACGGCGAGCACGGCTACGGCGAAGCGCACGCCGCACATCCTTCCACGCTAGGCTCGCGGACGACAGGTGCCCGCCCCCGGCGGAGTTAGGGTTCAGCCATGCCTACCGCACTGATCACGGGCGCCACCGCCGGCATCGGCGCCGCCTTCGCCCGGCGCCTGGCCGCCGACGGCTTCACGCTCGTCCTCGTGGCACGCGACGAGAGCAGGCTCGCCGAGGCGGCCGACCGGCTCAAGCTGAGATACGGCGTGACGGTCGAGGTGCTGCCCGCCGACCTGGCCACCGACTCGGGCCTGTCACAGGTCGAGGCACGCTGCCGCGAGGGCGTCGACCTGCTGGTCAACAACGCCGGGTTCGGCCACCCGGGGAGTCTGCTGGAGACGCCGGTCGAGGACGAGCTGCGCATGCTCAAGGTGCACTGCGAGGCCGTGCTCCGGCTGACGCTGGCCGCGCTGCCCGGGATGAGGCGGCGCGGCCGGGGCGCGGTGATCAACGTGGGGTCGGTCGCGGGCTTCTTCACTCGCGGCACCTACAGCGCGACCAAGGCCTGGGTGCTGAATTTCAGCGAGTCGGTCGCGGCCGAGGTCGGCGGCCCCCACCTCAAGGTGATGGCGCTCTGTCCGGGTTTCGTGCGGACCGAGTTCCACCAGCGAGCCTCAGCGGACATGTCGGGGACGCCCGGCATTCTGTGGCTCAAGGCCGACAAGGTGGTCGACGAGGCCATGCGGGATCTGGCCCTCGGCAAGCGGGTGTCGATTCCGTCCCTGCGCTACAAGGTCATCGTGGCGGTCGGCCGGCTCGTGCCGCGCCGCCTCGTGGGCCTGATCTCGGGCCGGATCGGCCGCTGAGCCCGCGGGCCGTACACGGGAGGCGAAAGGGCCGTCGGTGCGGCGCTGCCGGAAATGAGGCGGGCCCTCGCCGCGGGAGGGGGTCGCGGTGAGGGCCCGTGACGGCCGCGAGCGCTGCTCGCGGCCGGGCGCGGTGGTCCGATGAAGGCGGGCGCGGGAGTCCGTGCCCGCCTCCGTCAGGCGTGCGGCCGGGTCAGCGGCCGACGTTCGCCTCGTGGCCGATGGCCAGACCGGAGTCGCTGTCGAAGAAGTGCAGGTTGTGCGTGTCCAGGACCAGCTCCAGGTTCTGGCCGGAACGGGCGTGGCTGCGGGCGTTGACGCGGGCGGTCCACAGCGACTTGTCGCCCACGAGCGGGAGCGCCGCCTCCTCGTCGTCGCCGGTGTCGGCGGCGGCGACGGTGTCCTTGTGCTCGACCGGCGGGGCGTCGATCAGGAACAGCACGTTGATCTCGGAGCCCAGCTCCTCGGTGACCTCGATCTTGACGGGCAGGGTGGCCCAGCCGTTGGCGTGGCTGCCGGCGGAGGTGGCGTCCTCGAAGTCCGACGGGCGGATGCCGAGGATGATCTTCTTGCCGATGTACTTGTCGAGGCCTGGCTTGTCGGTGAACGTGGAGTCCGGGATCGGCAGCCTGACGTCGGCGAAGGTCACGGCGGCGCCGCCGTCGCGCACCAGCTCGGCGGTGACGAAGTTCATCGACGGCGAGCCCATGAAGCCGGCGACGAAGAGGTTGACCGGCTTGTCGAACAGGTTCTGCGGGGTGTCGACCTGCTGGAGGAGACCGTCGCGGAGCACGCAGACGCGGTCGCCGAGGGTCATGGCCTCGACCTGGTCGTGGGTGACGTAGACGGTCGTGACGCCGAGGCGCTCGTGCAGGGTGTTGAGCGAGGCGCGCATGGACACGCGGAGCTTGGCGTCCAGGTTGGACAGCGGCTCGTCCATGAGGAAGGCCTGCGGCTCGCGGACGATGGCGCGGCCCATGGCGACACGCTGGCGCTGACCACCGGACAGGGCGGCCGGCTTGCGCTTGAGGTAGGTGTCCAGACCCAGCATCTTGGCGGCTTCGCCGACTCGCTGCTGGATCTCCGCCTTGGGCATCTTGCGAAGCTTGAGGCCGAAGGCGAGGTTCTCCTCGACCGTCATGTGCGGGTAGAGCGCGTAGTTCTGGAAGACCATCGCGATGTCGCGGTCCTTGGGAGGCAGGTGGTTGACCACCTTGTCGCCGATCGAGATCTCGCCGCCGCTGATGTCCTCCAGACCGGCGATCATCCGGAGCGCGGTCGACTTACCGCAACCGGAGGGGCCGACCAGCACCATGAACTCGCCATCCCTGATCTCAAGGTTGAGCCCGTTCACGGCCTTTACGCCACCGGCGTAGATCTTGTCGACATTGGTCAGAACGATGGATGCCATGACAGTCCTTCGCGCTCCAGGGCGTGGCCCCGATGTTGTGCGGAGTATCCACTCACGTGGATACGTTTTCAAGCATCTCACCTGAAACGGACATCAGTGTCAAGGGTTTGCGCGTGACCAGCCGATCTCGACACCTCGTACTTCCGGAACGACGGAAAGCATGATGGAATCGTTTCCATGGAGAAGCGGGCAACGATCAAGGACGTGGCCGAGGCGGCGGGGGTGGGCGTCGCCACGGTGTCCCGGGTCCTGTCGGGCGGCTCGGCCAGCGCGAGCACGAGGGAGCGGGTGCTGGCGGTCGCCGCCCAGCTCGACTACCGCCCCAGCGCGCTCGGCCGCAACCTGCGCCAGCGCCGGACCGGCGGCATGGGGCTGCTCGTGCCCGACCTCACCGACACCTTCTTCGGCCAGCTCGCCGAGGGGGTGCTGGCCTGCGCGCGCTCGGCGGGCGAGCCGGTGGTCATCGGCTCCACTGGTGACGATCCCGAGCAGGAGTCCGAGCTGATCGGCATGCTGCTGGAGCAGAGCGTGGACCGGGTGATCGCGGTGCCCTCGGGCGACGCCGACACCTGGGGTCCGGCGATCAGGGCGGGCATGACGGTGGTCTTCGCCGACCGGCAGCCCGCGGGCGCCCAGGAGCCCGCCGGCGGTTCGGCCGCCGGCGACCTCATGCTGCTCGACGGCCTCGCCCCGGCCCCGCCCGCCCGTCCGGCCGCCCGCCCGCTGGAGGTGCCCGCCGTCCTCGCCGACGACAGGGCGGGGATCCGGACGGCGGTCCGCTATCTGCGGGGGCTGGGCCACCGGCGCATCGCCTTCCTCGGCGGTCCCGGCCATGACCGGCGGGTGGCGGCCTTCCGCGAGGCCGTGGGCGAGCCCGTGGACGAGGAGCTGATCGTGTTCGCCACGGGCAGCCGCGACTCGGCCTACGCCGCCGCCTCCGGCCTGTTCCAGAGCCGCCCGGACCTGTCTGCGGTGCTCGCCGGCGGCAACGTGCTCGGCGAGGCGGCGGTGCTCGCGGCCAGGGAGCTGGACCTGCGGGTGCCGCGGGACGTGTCGCTGGTGATGTACGACGACGTGCCGTGGGCCGAGCTGTGCGCACCGCCGCTGACGGTGATCGCCCAGCCCGGCCGCGACATCGGCTATCGCGCGGCCGAGCTCGTGCTGCGGGCGGCGAGCAGGCGTCCCCGGACCGTCGTGCTGCCCACGGAGCTCATCGTCCGCGGAAGCTGCGGCCCCCGCCGCTGACTCGCGCGGCCTCGGTGAGGCTCCGCGGGCCTCAGAGCAGCTTCTCGATGGCCGAGACGAGGGCCGGGTCCTCGGGCGTCGTGCCGGGGCGGAAGCGGGCCACCACGGCGCCGTCACGGTCGACGAGGAACTTCTCGAAGTTCCACTGCACGTCGCCGGCCTCGCCGTCGGGGTCCGGGGTCTCGACCAGGCGCTCGTAGAGCGGGTGCCGGTCCGGGCCGTTCACCTCGCCCTTCTCCAGCAGCGGGAAGTCGACGCCGTAGGTGGTCGAGCAGAATTCCTGGATCTCCTCTGCGCTGCCGGGCTCCTGGCCCATGAACTGGTTGCACGGCATGCCGACCACGCTGAACCCGCGGGGTCCGTACTCCTGCTGGAGCTTGACCAGGCCGCCGTACTGCGGCGTCAGGCCGCATCTGGAGGCCACGTTCACGACGAGTACGGCGCTGTCGCCGGCGAGGTCGGCAAGGGTGGTGGGCACGTCCGCCAGGGTGCGGACCGGAATGTCTCGAACGCTCATGGTCCGACCCTATGAGACCGGCTCCGCGCGCACACTGTGACGCGGTCCACACATATCCCCTAAAACGCCAGAACAGCCCCAAGTCGCGATCTTCATCTGTTACCTACTTTTTCATGGTCAATTCGCGATAAATACGGCATGTCCGGCAGGGTGCAGCGGTCCCCGATTCCTCCGAAAGGGAACCCGAATGCCCATGCTCCGCCGTACCAACGTCCTCCTTCTGAGCGCCACGCTCATGGCGGCGGGCGGCGCCACGGCCGCACAGGCGCAGAGCTCCCAGACCGGTGCCACGAGCGCCGGCAGCACGACCACGGCCGCCTCGAAAGCCGTGAAGAGGGCCGGCAAGAACAAGGCCCTCGCCAGGACCATGGTGGCCAAGCGCGGCTGGGCCGCCTCCCAGTTCAGCTGCCTGGCGAGGCTGTGGGCCAAGGAGAGCGGCTGGAACCACCGGGCCGGCAACCGCTCCTCCGGCGCCTACGGCATCCCGCAGGCGCTGCCCGGCCACAAGATGGCCACCAAGGGGCGCGACTGGCGCACCAACCCGCGCACGCAGATCGCGTGGGGTCTGAGCTACATCAAGCAGAGGTACGGCACGCCGTGTCGCGCGTGGGGCCACTTCCAATCCCACAACTGGTACTGATCCAAACCCCAGGCTTGCGCACGTTTCGCGGCAAGCACGCACCATCGAGGCGCCGGGCCACACCATCACGGCCCAACGAGAGCGCCCTTTGTCGACAACGGTCGGACAAACACCTGTCCTTCGCGTGTCCCGGGTCCTGATTACCGGTGGCGCCGCGTACTAGAAACCGGTGCAAGAGGACATGTCGTGGAGTCCTCCGGGCCACCCAGCTCGCTGGGCGGAACAGGATCCCGGAGGACCGCGCGGGCCCTGCGCGTCCGAGCCACGGACGCGCAGCGCCACGGCGCCGGGGAAGCATGAGCGCCCGCCCGCACACGACCCGACCGCGAGGATCGAGTTGAACAGCAAGCGCGCACTGAGCAGAGCATTCGTCACCGTCACCGCGTTCACCGCATTGGGCGGGACCGCGTCGACCTCTCTGGCCGAGGCCGAGCACCGGGCGAACGCCTGGGACGCCCCGGTGGTGAAGACCGGCACGTGGCGGACCTCCGCCCAGCCGAAGATCACCGCCGACCGGCCGGCCAGCAGCAGTAAGGGATTCGCACTGGACCAGGTGGTGCAGCGGGCGTGGCCGCTGCGCGAGTTCCGGTGCCTGGACAACCTGTGGACCAGGGAGAGCGGCTGGAACCACCGGGCCTACAACAAGTCGTCAGGCGCCTACGGCATCCCGCAGGCGCTGCCCGGCGGCAAGATGCGGGGAGCCGGCCCGGACTGGCGGCACAACCCCGAGACCCAGATCCGGTGGGGTCTGGCCTACATCAAGGGGAGGTACGGCAGGCCTTGCGGCGCCTGGGGACACTTCAGATCGCACAACTGGTACTGAGACGGCATGGAGGGCATCCGTGACTCACCGGGTGCCCTCCCTCCGTGAAGGGTGCACGGCGATCGCCTGGATCAGCAGCTCGACCCCGAACTCGAACTCGGCCTCGTGATCACAGCTGCCGAGCAGCGACGACAGCGCGCTCACCTCGGGGAACAGCGCCGGGTCGACCTCCTCGGCATTGATCATCTTGGTGTGGACGGGCGCGAACGTCGGCGTCACCCCGACCTCGCGCAGCAACGATCCCACGATGAACGCGATGAACAACCGCAGCACCCGCACGGCGTCGATCCCGTCGAACCCGGCACTGCGCAGGGTCGCCAGAGCCCGCTCGACGGGCAGCAGGCCCGCGTTGGAGTGGAGCTGCCGGCTGACGACGAGCATGGTGGAGCGCGGGTGGTCGTGCGCGATCTGCCGGAACGCGCGAGCCTGCATCCGCACCCGGTCGGTCCAGTGCGCGTCGGGGTCGTCGGTGAACTCGATCTCGCTCAGCACGGCCTCGGCCACACCGTTCAGCAGCGCGTCCTTGTTGGGCACGTGGTTGTAGAGGGACATCACACCGACGCCGAGATCCGCCGCGATGCGCCGCATGGACACCGCGTCGGCGCCTTCGCGCTCGATGAGGTCGATGGCCGCGGCGACGATGCGCGCCCTGGACAGGGGCTCGGTGGTCATAGCTCATTCTATTGACGGACGTACAGCGTACGTGCAAGCCTCGATGTGGACGTACGGTGTACGTAATCCCCCGGAGGTCCCATGTCGACGCACGATCTCTACACCATCCCCGCCGAGCTCTCCACCTGGAACGTGGACATGGCCGGGACGAGCAAGTTCACCTGGGAGTACGACGACGGCAGGGACCGGATGCTGGCCTTGTACCAGAAGGGCAAGGACAAGCAGTGGGACTCCACCAAGCGCATCGACTGGGACCTCGAAGTCGACCCGTACGACATCCTCGGCATCCCGGACAACACCATCGCCATCTACGGCACGCCGCTGTGGGAGCGGATGGACGACAAGACGCGCAAGGACGTCCGCCTGCACAGCGCGTCCTGGCAGTTCTCCCAGTTCCTGCACGGTGAGCAGGGGGCGATGATCTGCTCCGCGCGGATCGTCGAGTCCGTGCCCGACCTCGACTCCAAGTTCTACGCCGCCACCCAGACCATGGACGAGGCCCGCCACGCGGAGACCTACGCCCGCTTCCTGCAGGAGAAGGTCGGCCTCGCCTACCCCATCAACCAGCACCTGAAGGCGCTGCTCGACAGCACCCTGAGCGACTCACGCTGGGACATGCCCTACCTCGGCATGCAGGTGCTGATCGAGGGCCTGGCCCTGGCGGCGTTCGGCGTGATGCGTGACATCACCACCAAGCCGCTGCCCAAGCAGATCCTCGCCTACGTCATGCAGGACGAGGCCAGGCACGTCGCCTTCGGCCGGATGGCGCTGCGCGACTTCTACAAGAGCCTGTCGGAGACCGAGCTGCGCGAGCGCGAGGACTTCGTCATCGAGGGCTGCTACCTGATGCGCGACCGGCTGCGCGGCAGGGAGACATGGGAGAACCTCGGCCTGTCCAAGGCCGAGGTGGACGAGGCGATGAAGGCCGTGGACGAGTCGGAGTACCTCAAGCTGTTCCGCTCCCTGCTGTTCAGCCGCATCGTGCCGTGCGTGAAGGACATCGGGCTGTGGAGCCCCCGGCTGCAGCAGGCGTACGCCGACATGGGCGTGCTGGACATGGCCGGCCAGTCCCTCGACGCGCTGATGAAGCAGGACGAGGACATCGCCGACAAGCTCGACGAGGCCCGCTTCGCCGAGGAGGAGGCCGAGCGCCACGCCGAGGTGTCGGACACGATCGGGCTCGGCTCCATCACCTGACGGGCGCATCAGCCGCCCCACCTCGGGAAAGGGCACCGGAGACAGCGGTGGGCCTTTCCCGAGGGAGTTGCACATGTCCGTTCCAGCCCGCGCCGCCGGCACGTTCGCCATCGGCGGCAAGACCGTCCACCGCCTCGGCTTCGGCGCCATGCGCCTCACAGGCCCCGGAATCTGGGGCCCGCCACGCGACCACGCCGAGGCCGTGCGGGTGCTACGCCGCGCCGTCGAGCTCGGCGTCGACTTCATCGACACCGCGGACTCCTACGGCCCGTCCGTCAGCGAGGAGATCATCCGCGAGGCGCTGCACCCCTATCCCGACCAGCTCCTGATCGCCACCAAGGCCGGCTTCGTCCGCACCGGCCCGAACGAGTGGCACGAGCTGGGCCGCCCCGCCTACCTGCGCCAGCAGGTGGAGATGAGCCTGCGCAGGCTCGGCCTGGAGCGCATCGAGCTGTTCCAGCTCCACCGCATCGACCCGCTCGTCCCCATCCCCGACCAGCTCGGCGAGCTGAAGGCACTCCAGGACGAGGGCAAGATCGGCGCGATCGGGCTGTCGGAGGTGGACGTCGATCAGCTCGAACAGTGCCGCAGCATCGCCGACATCGTCACCGTCCAGAACCGCTACAACCTGGCCGACCGGCATTCGGAGAAGGTTCTGGAGCGCTGCGAGCAGCAGGGGATCGGGTTCGTCCCCTGGTTCCCGATCGCGGCCGGCGCCCTGGCCAGACCGGGCGGCCTGGTGGACCAGGTGGTGCGGGCCACGGGGGCCACGCCCGCGCAGGTGGCGCTGGCCTGGCTGCTGGCCCGGTCGCCGGTCATGCTGCCCATTCCGGGGACTTCGACCGTCGGCCATCTGGAGGAGAACGTGGCGGCGGCGAGCGTCACGTTGACGGAGGAGCAGGTGGCGACGCTCTCGGCGGCGTGACCTCGTGCCAACCGGCGATGTGCCTCTGGAGCAGCGGGTGGATGAAATGGTAGTTCTCGGGAGCGATCTCGCGGAGCACTCCCGCCTCGACCATGGCATGGAGCACGCTGGGCACCTGGACACCGCGGATGCCGGACTCCCGGAACACCGCCCTGATGTCGGCGTCACCGCTGCCGAAGGCGTCGCGCTGCCCCGCTGCCAGCAGGCGGGCGACCTTGCCCAGCGCGGCCGCGACGGCCTCCGCGTCGAATCCTTCGGCCGACCTGTTCACCGCCCGCCGTGCGTACCATGGCAGGAAGTACACCGGCTCCTCCGGCAGGTCGTCGATCCACCCGGTCCGCGTGGTGAGAGTCGAGAGCATCTGGGGTGAGCTCAGCAGTTCGGGCGACACGCCAAGGAGACGACTCGGCTCCACCCGGTGGGAGGACAGGAGGCCATCCAGGCGGCGGCGAGCCTCCTCCCCGGGCACGCCCAGCAGCTCGACCATCTGGAAGCCCAGCTGGGCCGCTGGGGAGTCGCGTGCCGGACGGACGCGATCGATCATGATGATCCCCGCGCCGGTCGTCCCGGCCCAGCGCATGACCAGCTGCACGAGCTTGGTCCAACCTGCCGTCGCGTCGAGCTCGTCCAGCCCGTCGAGCACGAGGGTCAGCAGGCCCCGGTTGACCATGGCGAACGCGTCCGGCATGGATATCTGGTACTCGTCCACCAGAGCATGCGTCAGCGACCGCTCGACGGTGGAGAAGTCGGCCTCGAGTGTGCGGAAGGACAGGAGAACCGGGAGCCGGCCACTGGCGCCTGTATTGATCATGTGTCGAGCCAACCGGGCGGCGAGAACCGATTTGCCCACCCCCGGCGGGCCAGTGATCATGAGTTTGCCGGTGCCACGAGCCAGGATCTCGTCCAGACCGGCCGGGTGAGCGACCTCCTCTTCCGCGAACCGGACGACCGGAGGCAGCAGCTCGTGCTCGGCGTCGCAGACCTGGTCCACGCGCCCGAGCACGCCTTCCGCGAGGGCCTCGAGCGCGGACCCGAGCGCGCGCCGGCTCGGGCGGCCGAGTTCGGCGGCCGCCTCCGGGAGGACCGCGCCTGGATGAGCCGCGGACTCAGCAGGCGGCTGGATCGTCAGATCGCTCGGCTCCGGCACCGGCGACGCCTTCACCAGGTCGATGTAGGGACTGACGTCTTCCGGCACGCTCTCGCGGATCTCCCGGACGATCTTCAGCGGCAGCGGGTTCCAGTCGGGCAGCTCGTTCTCGCCGGCGGTCTCGATGTCCTCGGCGATCCGCTTCAGCAGTGTGGGGTCCTCGGCCAGCTTCGTGTAGAAGTCGCCGTCCCCATCTCTGATCAGCAGGACGGCGGCGAGAATGGCCACGTCATAGTCGTCGAGGTGGTCATCCAGCCCTCTGTCCCTGGCCACGCGGTCCTGCAGGGTGAGCACGTTGACGAAGCGCTTGATGGCGCGCGGGTTCCACCGCAGCCCGCTCTTGAGCGAGGGGGCGGCGTCCTTGAGGTCGGCGCTCAGCAGACCATCCAGATAGTGGTCGAAGTTGTCTTCGGACAGTCTGGGCATCTCGAACGGCAATTGCACGATCTTGTCCAGGTAGTCGCCGCCCGGATCCTGATACTTCTCCCGCACCGCGGCGAGCAGCGGCTGCTTGGCCACCGCGAGCACGAAGACGCAGTTGTCGCGGTTGAAGTGCAGCTTCAGCGCTTCGAGCAGCGCGGTGATCTGGTCGGCGTGGCAACGGTCCAGATCGTCGATGAAGACCACGAGCCGGCTCTTGCCGAGGGCGGCCAGGGCGTCCCGGATGAGCAGGTCCAGATGCTCGTCGAGCCGCGCGCGTTCGGAGCGGATGCGGAAGTTCTCGGCGTCGTACTCCTCGAAGGATCTGCGTACGTCCGCGACGTTGAGTTTGATCGACGCCGACAGGACGAGGGAGCCGAGGACCTCGGAGATCGTCTTCAGGGTCCGCCTGACGTGCTGCCTTCGCTCCAGGCCCAGCTGAGTGACGATGGCATGCAGCAGCGGCAGAACCGGATTGTCGTCATGGTGGTGCCGCCACGGGTCGAACCACACCTGGGCGCAGCTCGCATCCTCTTTCACCTGGTCGCGCACCTGCATGAGCATCGAGGTCTTGCCCGTCCCCCATTCCCCGAAGACGCCGATGACCAGCGGCGGGGTCTCGTTGCGGGCCAGCCTTGCCAGATACTCGGCATACTCCGTCCGGTTCAGCTTGTCCTCGGCCGCCGGCTCGTCGCTGTGCGTGTACCTCGGCGAATCGGCCGGCTGCCCCGGTGGGGGTTGCTCCAGAGGCACCTTCCGTCCATGTGCCGGACGCCGCCACCACAGGAGCACCGCCGCACCCGCCACCAGGAGGGCGCCGACGATCAGCGCCAGGCGGTAGCGCTCCAGGAACGGCGCCACGGTCACGCTCACCTGCCGCCTGTCGATTCCCGCGGCCGAGATCAGGACGAGCTGGCCGTTCCCGGCATGACGCCGCTTGCCGGGAACCATGACCATCGTGGCCGTGCCACCGGGGCCCAGGTGAACACGACCGCTTCCCTCGATGGCCAGCGCATCGGCGATCGACCCGGCGATCCGCACCTCCACATCCACGGCGGCGCCCGGATTGACGAGCGTGATCTGCCATCTGCCCCCCTGCTCCAGCCGCTGCAGAGGGATGGAGAGCCGGTCCTGCTCCAGGAACTGCGGCCCCGCGGAGACGTGGGCCGCCACTCCGACCGGTAAGCACAGGAACGCGATGAGTACGACAACCAGGACACGCGAGGACACCAGCACAAGACGTCCACCCGCCATGCCTTGATTTCACCTCACAGTGGCGCACGGCGCACGTCCCGTGACCAACTGGTTATCGGCGGATCAGATCCCTTCCACGGGCTGCGCCCCCGATGATGTGGCCGGACTGGACGACAGGCTGTTCCTGATGCCGGGCACCGCGGTGACCGCGACCGCGAGCACCGTCGTGAAGACGAACAGGATGAACAGCGAGATCTGCGGCTGGACCCCGGTGAACAGCAGGGTGGCCAGCAGAGGGCCGAGCGCGACGGCGCTGTAAGTGCCCAGGCGGGAGGCGCTCACCACCCGCGCGTTCTTGTCGGCGGGCACCCGGCTGAGCACGGTCCGCATGGTGACGTTGCTCAGCCCTCCGGCCAGGCCGATGACCAGCAGCGCCGCGGCGAATGCCAGCCAGGACTGCCGGCCCGCGAGGGTGAGCCCGAGCGCCGCGACACACGCCCAGACGTGCACCAGCATCATGGATCGGCGCCGCCGCGACAGTCCCATCCATTGCGTCAGCGCGGCGGCCAGCTCGTGCTGGGCCGATCTCCGCTCGATCCTGCGCAGGATCTGCTGGCGTACCGGCGAGATGAACGCCCCGATGACACCGCCGACGCCCGCGGCGGCCAGGATCGTGCCCACGAGCACCGGGTGCAGAGCGTCAGCGGTCGCCGCGGACAGGAACACGACGATCAGGCACTGCACCATCAGATTGGTGAGTGCGGTGATGATCGTCGCGGATCGCAGGAACGGGTGACGCCACAGCTCGCTGAGGCCGGCCCGAATCTGGTTGAGCAGCTTGTCCCGCGCCGTCGTGTCCGGAGCCCTCTCCTTGGGCAGGCGGCGGAGCACCAGGCCGGCGAACAGGAATGTGCCCGCGTTGGCGATGAACGGGACGAGCGGCCCCATCCCGTACAGCAGCCCGCCGAGCGGACGTCCCGCGAGCACGACCCCTTGCAGGGTCGTCTCGTGCATGGACAGCGCGAGGCCGACATCGTCCGGTTCGACGGTCCTCGGTATCAGCGCGGTCTCCGCGACCGAGGACAGGACGGACAGCACGCCTTCGGCCAGCGCGAAGGCCATGAGATGCGCGATCTGCAACGATCCAGAGACCATGACGACGCAGAGCCCGGCCACGAGGAGTGCGCGTCCCGTCTCGCTCCACACGAGAACCCTGCGCGGCCCGAGCCGGTCGATGAGCGCTCCGGCCGGGATGTAGCACAGCAGACCGGGAACCGTCGAGGCGAACATCACCCAGCCGATATAGGCGGATGAACCTGTGATGGTGAAGGCCAGCAACGGATAGGTCACACCGAGCGTACGTGTGCTCAGCATGGAAAAGGTCGAACCCGTCCAAGCCCACCGAAAGGGTCGATGAACGGTGAATAGCGCATAGAACTGCTTAATCTGGCGCACGCCTACCACCAGAGCTTCCGAGATTCGGACTTTGGCGGCTTTGATTTCGGTTCGGCGCACGGATGAAGGCCCGAGCACTGTCGAAGACTAGAGCATTGTTGAGCGGTGAAATGACGAGCAGGAGTAAACCAGCCATCTGTGCCGCCAAAACAGACCGCAGATCAGGATGTGGGCCGCGTCAGCTGCGAATGAGCCGGTCCGCTTCGGCCGCGAGTTGCGGCGGAAGAGGCCGCCGACCGGTGCTCTGCCGTGCGCGGCGGGCCAGGCGCACCGCCTCCGGCCGGTTCCCCGCGGCCTCCATCACCCGGGCGGCGCGCAGCAGGGTCGGGCCGTCGCTCTCGCGGTCAAGTGGAGGGATGGCGCGCACGGCCTTGGAGACGTTTCCGCTCAGCGCCAGAGCGAGCGCGTAGGCGGCCCGGGTGGAGGGCCGCTCGTGCGGTACCCGGTCGAGGTCGAGCAGGGCGGGCTGCGGCCGTTCCAGATCGGAAAGGATCTCGCCCCGGGCGCGCAGCGCTTCGGGAGAGTCCCCCTTCCGCGCCAGGGCACTGTCGAGGACGTCGACGGCTCCGCTCTCTTTCCCGCGATACCACAGGGCCCACGCTAATTCGGTCTGAATGACCGATTTATCCGGACTTCGCCTTACCGCGCCGTTCAGCTCGCCGATCGCGGAATCGAATTGCCCCTGGCTCATGAGAATCCGCCCGATGGCGGTGAGAAGGGTGGCGACGGTCTGCTGGGCGCCGTTGATCGTGTCGAACATCTGAGCGGCCCTGCGGTAATGGACCAGCGCCTCGTCGAGGTCATCTCTGAGATAGGCCATGTCCCCGGAGAACGACTCGATGCGGGCCCGTAACCTCGCGTCGCCCGCCGAGTGCCGCATGGCCTCGCCCGCGTGCTTGGCGGCGAGCTCGAAAAGGCCATGATGTAACGCGTGCCGGGCGGCGTGCAGCTGATCGGCCGCCGCGGGCTGCTCCTCTTCCCGCTTCCTGAACCTGCCCCGCAGGAAGGGCCGCACCAATCTGCCGGGCACCCTGTAAAGGCCATCCGGACCCAGCCGGAGGACATGGCGTTCCGCCAGCACGCGCACGACAGGCGCGGGCAGGTCACCACCGTCCGTTCCGTCGCCGACGGCGATCTGCCGTAACAACGCGATCAGCTTGTCCACGTCACCGTGCAGATGGTCATGGGCCACCTCGACGATCCGGCCGTGGCAGAAGTCGGTGAGCACCTGGTCGGAGTCCACCAGGTCGGCGGAGGTGATCGGCCGGCTCCACCCCCGAACCTTCTCCCAGAGGGTGGAGCACACCGCCTGGAGATGGACCGGCTCGACGGTCGGCAAGCGAGCGGACAGGGTGACCCGCAGATCGTCGACCAGTTCCTCCGCCGCCCCAGGCTCGAACTCCCGCCCCAGGCCGTCGAGCGGCCTGCGGCACGCGTGCAGGGCCGAGGAGACGTTCAGGGGCCCGAGAGGGTAGAGGGTGCTCCTCGTGACGTGCCCTCGCAGCCCGGCGTGGTCCAGGAGGGGCGCGAGGTGTTCGTCGGAGATCACGATGAGCAGGCGCAGGGGCAGCCGGCCATCGAGGGCGTCGGCCAGTTGGTCGAGAAGGTGCGCTTGGTCCACCGGTCCGGAGCCGAACACCTCCTCGGCATGGTCGATGGCGGCCATGACAGGCCGGCCCTCGGGACTCCAGTGGTATCGCCTGAGATAGGCCGCGACCGTGAGTCCGGAGAACTCGGTCGGAATCTCGTGTGGCGACCACGACGACAGCAGGGAGAAGACGCGCGAATCGCTGTCAACAGGGATGAGCCCGGCAGGCACGGACAGCGGCCGGAGAACACTGCCCACCGGCAGCACCGGCCCGTCGTCCAGGCGCGGCAGCACTCCGGCCGCCAGGAGCGAGGTCTTCCCCACGCCCGGGGGGCCGTGCAGAATGGTCAGCCGGTTGTCACACCAGCGCGCCGCCAGCTCGGCGGCTTCGCGGTCACGGCCGAAGAATGTCGCGCGATCCTCCCGGCGAAATGGGCGCAGGCCTACGTATGGCTTCGGGTCGCTGCCGCTGGAAGTCATCGCCACATCCCGCTACCCAGGCATTTCATCGAGAATTCGCTCATCAGCTCAGCATCGAATGACGACCTTGCAATCCTCTTGCAGAATCATCGGCGCCCCTCAACCGTACTCGCTCGACGCCACCCATGCATCAGGCTGAACCGAGAGCGTGAATATGATGCGCCACTCACCTCATGCCGATCTACGCTTCCATCAGGCATGACGTGCGAGATCAGAGAGCTGACTGGAAACCCGCTACCGTGCCGCCTCCCTCTTCCGCGCATCTCTGCAGCGCTCTGGTGAGAGCGGGGATCCGGAGACTCTTCAAGCGCTCCAGATCGATTTCACTGACATCGATGAGACCGGTCGCGTTCTCGTCTACCATGCGCTCTCCCTATAACCTATTTACGGTCACCCATAAACACTGCCCGATTATCCTGTGCATGGTCACGCGGCTTCTCTTATGTCATTTTCTATCTACACTCCGCCAGAATCAATCGTAGGATCGAATTTAGACGGGCTGGGAGGTGGAGGCGACGTGGAGGAGCGGGCCGGCACACAGGCATCGGCACGGATGCCGGTGATCTGGGGGAAGATCCCAGGTCGCAACAAGCACTTCACCGGACGCGAAGAGCTGCTTACGCAGTTGCGCGACAGCATGCTGACCACGGCCAAGGCCGCCGTCGTGCCGCTGCCTCAGGCGCTGCAGGGACTCGGCGGTGTGGGCAAGACCCAGCTCGCGATCGAGTACGCGTGGCAGTACCGCGGCTTCTACGACCTCGTGTGGTGGGTGCCCTCCGACCAGCCGATGCTCGTCCCGAGCACCCTCGCGGCGCTCACCGACGAGCTCAAGCTGCGCCCGGCGGGCAGCATCGGCATCGAGGAGGCGGCCGCCTCGGTCCGGGACGCGTTGCAGCGGGGAGATCCGTACGACAGCTGGTTGCTGATCTTCGACAACGCCGACGAGCCGGAGCAGATCAGGGATTTCCTTCCCGAGGGTGGTCCCGGCCACATCCTGATCACCTCCAGGAACAGCCGCTGGAGCGGTGTGGCGGAGACCGTGCCGGTGGATGTCTTCTCCACCACGGAGAGCGTCGCCTTCCTGCGCAAGCGACTGCAGCGCAACGTGGACGAGAAGGAGGCCGAGCACCTCGCGCACGAGCTGGGAGACCTGCCTCTGGCACTCGAGCAGGCGGCGGCTCTGCAGGTCATGACCGGCATGTCGACCGAAGACTACGTCGAGCAGCTGTCCAAGCAGACGCGGACCCTGCTGGGCATGGGCAAGTCGACGGAGTACCCGCACTCCATGACGGCGGCGTGGCAACTGTCGGTCCACGAGATCGAGAACCGGCTGCCGCAGGCCGCCGAGGTGCTCCGCTGCCTCGCCTTCTTCGGCCCGGACCCCATCCCGCGAGACGTCTTCCGCCGTGGCAACAAGAGCGGCGCCCGGCGTATGGGGCCGCTCCTGGCCAACCCTCTCCTGCTCACCCAGGCGATCGCCGAGCTCAGCCGGTTCGCCCTGGTGAAGGTGGAGCAGGATGCCGGCACCGTCCAGGTGCACCGGCTCGTCCAGGCGCTCCTGCGTGACTCGCTCAACGAGGACCAGCGCAAGGAGATCAGGCACGAGGTGCACCAGCTGCTGGCGAGCGCCGCGCCCACCGACCCCGAGGACACCGGCCAGTGGCAGGACTTCGAGGCGCTCGTCACTCACGTACGCCCCTCAGGCCTGATGCAGTGCGGCGACGAAGAGGTGCAGTCATTCGGCATCAACATCGTCCGCTATCTGTATCGCGCGGCCAACTACACCTCGGCCAGAGCCTTCGCCCTGGAGTTCCTCGACCATTGGACCTCGCCATCCGGCCCGGCGAGCCGCAACGTCCTGCAACTGCGCAGACACCTGGGCAACGTGCTCTGGCAGATGGGTGCGTACAAGGAGTCATACGAACTCAACGAGGCGACACTGGACCTCATGCAGAGCGAGTTCGGCCCCGATCACGAGGAGACGCTGCGCGTCGCCCTCACCTACGCGGCGAACCTGCGCTCCCAGGGAAGGTTCCGCGAGGCCTTCGACCAGGACACCGGGTCGCTGGCGGCTCATGAGCGCGAGTTCGGCCGGGACGCCCCCGCGACCATGCGCGTGATCAACAACCTCGCGCTGGATCACGCCCTGCTCAGCGAGTACGAGTCCGCCCGGGAGTTGCAGCAACTCGCCTACCTGGAGCAGAGCGGCGCCAAGGAGGGAGTCAGCAAGTGGGACGTGCAGATGTCCTGGAACGGACTCGCCCGGATCGTGAGATTGTGCGGTGATCACGCACAGGCCTGTGACTTCGGAGAGGAGGCCTATGCCTATGGCCGCCGGGAGCTGCAGCTGGAGCATCCTCTCACTCTGATGACGGCCAGGGACCTGTCCATCGCCAGGCGCCGGACAGGGGACATCACCGGTGCTCTCGAGCTCATCGAGGAAACCTACGCCCGGCTGTCCAAGCTCCTGGGTCCGGATCACCCCGAGACGATGGCCGCGATGGTCGCGCTGAGCAACACCCTGCGGCAGGCGGGGCGTCC
Organism: Nonomuraea sp. LPB2021202275-12-8; assembly: GCF_037044575.1. Classification (NCBI taxonomy): domain Bacteria; kingdom Bacillati; phylum Actinomycetota; class Actinomycetes; order Streptosporangiales; family Streptosporangiaceae; genus Nonomuraea; species Nonomuraea sp. LPB2021202275-12-8. The sequence goes on from NZ_JBAHWD010000003.1 coordinate 213,068, forward strand.
GGACGAGGCGCTGGCGCTGGCCGGCAACGTGTTGCCCCGCTACCGGAACGCCTTCGGCGAGAATCATCCGTTCGTCTACGGGTGCCTGATCAATCAGGCGCTGCTCTATCGTCTGCGCGGCGACGTCCGGCAAGCCGAAAAGCTGGATCGGGAAGCGTACGAAGGCCTGAACGCCACCGTTGGCGCCGATCACGAGTACACCTTCGACAGTGCGATCAATCTCGCGAGCGACCTGGCCGCGCTCGGGGACAGCGGCGGCGCGCGCGAACTGGGCGAGAAGACCTTGGCACATGTGCGGCAGTTCTTCGGCGAGACGCACCTGCTGTCGCTGTCGGCTGCCGTCAACCTCTCCATCGACCTGCGCGCGTGCGGCTCCACCACGGCGGCGGACACGCTCTACGAGACCACGATGAGGCACTATGCGGAACACCTCGCCGCCGACCATCCCGAGCGGATCCACGCCACCGCCGGAAAGCGCTTCGACTGGGACTTCGACCCGGTGACGCTATAGAGCCCGGCCGTTGCGGGCGATCCAGGCCGCCCGATGCGCCGCTTCCTCCTGCCCGGCGACATCCTGAGCCTCGGCGGGGACCGGCTCCGCCAGCCATGCCGCCAGGGTGCGCCGCATGGCGGTGACGAACCGCTTGCCCGGCGGCGTGAGGCAGCCGCTGTCCAGCAGAGTCCCCACGGCGTCGAACGCGCACTCCCGCCAGCGGGCGAACTCGATGTGCGGGCGCAGATCGGTCTCGAACGCCCGCCGGCGCCGCCAGAAGCCGGACACGCCCAGATATGCGTACGCGCCCTGGATCAGTCCCGACAACGGCCGGGGATCGTCACGCCACGCCGCGTAGTGCAGGCTCTCGTCCGGTTCGAGCAGCTCCACGATGTCGAGCACGGCGCCGAGTTTGGCGTGCTGAACCTCGTGCGCGAACGTGGACGCCAGCCATCGCCCGTCCGGTGGCGTCGACATGGCGATCGCGCCGAATCGCCCTCCGGCCGAGGCGCTGTTCATGCCCTGTGACGGTCCCTTGATCGGCGTCAGCACGGAGACGATCGCGTCGGCCTCCGCCGCGATCGTCCAGTGCTGCTCCCGCAGCATCTGCCATGCCGACTCCAGGCAGGCCTGCCAGCTGCGCAGCCCGGCCTCGGGCAGGCGCTCCTCGATCACCGTGTCGCCGGGCCACCGGTAAGGGTCGAGATCGTCCACCAGCGGGGCGAACGATCCGTCCCGGGTACGCACCCGATGCAGGGGCTGCCACCCGGGTTGCTCGCCCGCCGGCACGCGGATCCGCCTTTCCCCGGCTTCCACCGTCCCGTCAGCGTGCACACGCAGGTCCACCAGCTCCGCCGGATCGGCCGTACGGTCATGCAGCACGATCTGTCCCAGGGACGGAAGCATGATCTTGCCTCCTTCCGCGGGTGCCTCGGTCCAGCACGCGACGCCCGCCTTGAGCGCGGCCACCGCCGCGATCGCCCCGAGCCGGGGCGGAGCCATCGGGTCCGCGTTCCCGCTCCGCAGCGCTCGGAGCGTGTGTCCCGCCCAGCCGCCGACCGCCGGATACCCCAGCACGTCGCGCACCACCGCCGGCCGTTCCTTCTCGATGTCCGCGAGCACGTCGTAGGCGTGGTCGACCGCCTTGGCATGAGGGTGACCGTCACCGCTCGCCAGCCGCGCCACCCCGAGGACGAGCAGACGGTGCTTGCTGCGTTCGGCCGACACGAGATGGCGTGCGGCCGCTGCCCCACCGCCACCGGCCGCCAGCCGTGCGAGCACCTCATCCGGTAACCGATGCGGCCGTGGGTCCATGGAGTTCCTTTCAGCGCGAGGATCGCCGTAGGTCATCGACGAGACGGGAGCGGATGTGGCCGATGAGCCTGTAGAGGTCGTGGCAGTAGACCGACGGATTGCGGAATCCCGTGCCCGGCCGGTAACGATGCGGATAGAGCCCACCGCCACAGACCCGGGCGAAGCGGCAGGATGTGCAGGTGTCGCTCAGCGCTTCCCAGCCGAGTTGCCTGGCCACTATGCCGGGATGTCGCAGCGCCGCGTCGAGGGCGTGGTCGACGATGTTGAGGCCGGTGGCGGCGGCGCCGTGCCGCACCACTTTCAGCGAGTCGGTCTGCTCGATCGTGCCGTCGGTCTCGATCACGACCAGGCTTGACGGGGTCAGGCCGACCGCCTCACTGGCGGATGCGCCACCGAGCAGCAGATTGATGATCTCTTGGAAGAGCCGGACTTCCGGTCCCCCACTCGAGCCGTACCAGCGGTCGAAAACGGTGATCAGCCAGTCGCCGTACGGCGTCCGCTCGGAGTCCGCCGTGCGGCCGGGTGGCGGCGAATCCCAGGTGCCGTGCGGAAGGAGGAAGTCAATCATCGGCGGCTGGAATTGCGCCAGGGCGTCATAAGTTTCGATCGGGTCATTACCCAGATCCACCGTGCACAACAGTCCGCTGTACAAATGCCGGAAGGCCGGTCTCATCAGCAGCGCGAGCGCGCCGGCGACGTCGGCGAAACTGCTACGGCCGTCCGCGAACCGGCGGTTTCGATCGTTGCCGCGAGCACTCCCGTCCAGGCTGACCCCCACCTTGACGGCGAGATCGTCGAAGGAGCGCAGCGCCCGCTCGTCGAGGAGCACGCCATTGGTCTGGACAACGGCCTCCACCTGCACGTGGGGAGCGGCTGCCGCGCGGATGGCCGCCACGGCCTCGCGCAGGAAGGCCGGCCCCGCCAGCAGGGGCTCGCCGCCATGCAGGATCAGCCGGACGGCGCTGATCCCGTGCGCCGCGGCGTGCTCGGCGATGCGCTTGGCAGCGGCCGAGACGATCTCGGGGGACATGATCTTGGGTTGTGATCGCCAGCTCTGGTCGGCCAGCGTGTAGACGTAGCAGTAGTCGCACGCCAGATTGCAACGACTGTGGACTTTGAGGAGGAACTGACGGAAGGGGTGAGGCTGCCAGCCGTTCGCGTACATTTCGGCCAGGTCAAGAGTGGCGGGCCACTCTCGCTCTGGGTCTCCCGCGTGGAATGTCAACCTGGAACACCCCGCACCCGCCCGGAAATTTACGAGTGATTCATGATATTAGCCGAGACATGTTCAAATGAGGAGGACTTATCCGGGGACACATAAATGCCAGGACATAATTGCCATTACTTGCTGTAAAGGGCTGTGTCTCGTACTACGCCCGCGTTGACGCGAGGATCAGTACGCACCGTGGAAGCGGCGGTGCAGCTCCCGGACCTCCTCGGCGAGCTCCGGCACCGGTCCCTCCACCACCGCCCCCGGCACCACCTCACGGATCGCCAGCGTCCGCACGGGCGGGGCGGGCACCCCCATCTCCCCCAGCCATGCGGCCAGCTGCTCCGAAGACGCCACGTACACGATCCGCCCCAGCCCCACCCACCCGTGGGCGGCGGCGCACATCGGGCAGTGCTCCCCCGACGTGTACACGGTGGCCGCCGCGCGTTCCGACGGCGTCAGGTGGGACGCCGCCCAGCGGGCCAGCTCGAACTCCGGGTGCCGGGTCCGGTCCCCGGTCGCGACGACGTGGTTGTGGTCCTCACCGAGTACGGCGCCGTCGGCGCCGACCAGGACGGAGCCGAACGGCTCGTCGCCGGACTCCAGCGCCCGGGCCGCCAGTTCGACACATCTGCGCAGGTGGCGGAGGTCTGACTCGTTCATGGTGTCAGCCTGCCACGCCAACGGCAGGGGTCGGTGCCGGTTGCGCCACGTCATGCTCACCGGCGCCCGCGCCGCCGAAAATCAGTTGATCCGCCGTATTAGCCTTAGAAGGATGCCTCCTGATACGCGCTCTCTTCGTCGTCCCCTGCTCAAAACCAACTCACTGTGGCGGATGAGGTTCTATCTCCGCCCCTACGTAACCAGGCTGGTGTTCATCTGGCTGGCCGCGATCGTCGGCATCGGCGCCAGCATCGCGCTGCCCCTCGTGGGCGAGCAGGTCGTCGACGGTCCCGTGCGCGACGGTGACTCCGGAGCGCTGCTCCTGCTGGGATCGCTCGCGCTGGGGCTGGGTGTGCTCGAAGCCCTGCTGATCTTCCTGCGCCGCTGGGCGCAGATCAAGCCGGTGCTCGGGCTTGAGACGCAGATCCGCGACGACGTGTACGAACACCTGCAGCGGCTGCCGATGAGCTTCCACGGCGATTGGCAGTCCGGCCAGCTGCTGTCCCGGGTGACCACCGACCTGTCGACGATCCGCAGGTTCCTCGGCTTCGGCATGCTGTTCCTGGTCATGAACATCCTGCAGCTCATCGTGGTCACCGGGCTGCTGCTGAACAAGTACTGGCTGCTCGGGCTGCTCGTGGCGGCGTCCGCGGTGCCGATCGTGATCCTCTCGATGCGGTTCGAGAAGCGCTACATCAAGATCTCCCGCCAGGTTCAGGACGAGCAGGGCGATCTCGCCACGTTCGTGGAGGAGTCGGCGATCGGCATCCGGACCATCAAGGCGTTCGGCCGCCGCCACCATGTGTACGAGCGCTTCGACGAGGCCGCGCTGAAGGTCCACGCCACCTCGATGGACAAGGTGCGGCTGTCCGCCCGCTTCTTCACCTTCCTGGAGGTGATCCCGAACTTCACGCTGGCGATGGTGCTGCTGCTCGGCGCGCTGGCCGTGGGACAGGGGCAGCTCACTCTGGGTGCGCTGTTCGCGTTCACCACCCTGGTGCTCCAGCTCGTCTGGCCCATCGCGAGCCTCGGCTACATCCTGGCGATGGCGCAGGAGGCGATGACCTCCGCCGACCGGGTCATGGAGGTCATGGACACGGTCCCGGCGATCACCGGCGGCACCGGCAGGATCGAGCGCCCGCGCGGCCACCTCCGCTTCGAAGGGGTGGAGTTCCGCTTCCCCGGCGCGGACCGGCCGGTGCTGCGCGACGTCCAGCTGGAGGTGCGGCCGGGCGAGACGGTCGCCGTGGTGGGCGCCACCGGCTCGGGCAAGACGACGCTGACCGCGCTGGTGCCCCGACTGATCGACCCCACGGCCGGGCGCGTCACGATCGACGGGCACGACGTGCGCGACCTGGCCCTGCCCGAGCTGCGTTCGGTGGTGGCCACGGCGTTCGAGGAGCCGACGCTGTTCTCGATGAGTGTGCGCGAGAACCTCATGCTGGGCCGCCACGACGCCACCGAGGAGGAGCTGGACGGCGCGATCCGCACCGCCCAGGCCATGTTCGTGTACGACCTGCCGTGGGGGCTCGACACCCGGATCGGCGAGCAGGGCATGTCGCTGTCCGGCGGCCAGCGGCAGCGGCTCGCCCTGGCGCGGGCCGTGCTGAGCAGGCCCAGGATCCTCGTGCTCGACGACACGCTGTCGGCGCTGGACGTGGAGACCGAGGCGCTGGTGGAGGAGGCGCTGCGCGAGGTGCTGCGCGAGGCGACCGGGATCGTGGTCGCGCACCGGGCCTCCACCGTGCTGCTGGCCGACAAGGTGGCCCTGCTGGTCGACGGCACGATCACGCACGTGGGCCGTCACCAGGACCTGCTGAACGAGGTGCCGGAGTATCGGGAGCTGCTCGCGCAGGACGCCGATCTCGACCCGTCGGAAGGAGCTCTGCGTTGACGACCTCGACGACCACGTGGCGGGGGGTGGCCTCCGAGGATCAGGACGAGCTGTCGGACAAGGTCAGCGGGCTGCTGCGGGCGCGCTCCCGCAGGCTGCTCGGCGACCTGCTCACTCCGCACCGCAAGGCCATCGCGCTGCTCACCGCGATCATCATCGTCTCCAACGTGGCCGGGCTGGCCATCCCCTACCTGGTGAAGGTGGGCATCGACGCGGGCATTCCGCCGATGCTGCGCGGCACCGGGCCCGGCACGCTGCTGACCGTGGTGGGCGTCATCCTGGCGGCGGCCGTCACCCAGGCGCTCACCCGGCAGGCGTTCCTCAAGCTGTCGGGCCGGATCGGGCAGGACATCCTGCTGGAGCTGCGCAGGCGGGTGTTCGACCACTTCCAGCGGCTGTCGCTGAGCTTCCACGAGAAGTACACCTCCGGGCGTGTCATCTCGCGGCTCACCTCCGACATCGAGGCCATCGCCGAGCTGCTGCAGTCGGGCTTCGACGGCCTGGTGACCGCGCTGCTGACGATGTTCGGCACCGCGGCGCTGCTGCTGGTGCTGGACTTCCATCTCGGCCTGGTGGCGCTGATCCCGCTGCCGCTGCTGCTGCTGTTCACCCGCTGGTTCCGGCAGCAGTCGGCGATCGTCTACCGGCGCACCAGGGAGACGGTGGCGCTGGTCATCGTGCACTTCGTGGAGTCGATGACCGGCATCCGCGCGGTGCAGGCCTTCCGCAGGGAGCCGCGCAACCAGGACATCTTCGAGGAGCTCAACGGCGACTACCGGGAAGCCAACGTCAGGGCCATGAAGCTGATCGCGGTGTTCATGCCGGGGATCAAGCTGATCGGCAACGTGACCGTGGCCGGCGTGCTCTTCTACGGCGGGTGGCTGGCCTTCCACGGGGAGGTCACGGTCGGGGTGCTCACCGCCTTCCTGCTCTACCTGCGCGGGTTCTACGAGCCCATGCAGGAGATCAGCCAGTTCTACAACACGCTGCAGTCGGCCAGCGCGGCGCTGGAGAAGCTGTCGGGCGTGCTGGAGGAGGAGCCGGTGGTGCCGGAGCCGCGCGAGCCGGCGGCGCTGCCCGAGCCGCGCGGCAAGGTGCGCTTCGAGGGGGTCAGGTTCGCCTACGTCGAGGAGATGCCGATCCTGCCGGGCCTGGATCTGACGATCCCGGCGGGGCAGAGCGTGGCGCTGGTCGGCTCGACGGGGGCGGGCAAGACGACGCTGGCCAAGCTGATCTCCCGCTTCTACGACCCGACGGCGGGACGGGTGCTGCTCGACGGCGTCGACCTGCGCACGCTGGACGAGGCGACGCTGCGCGGGGCCGTGGTCATGGTGACGCAGGAGAACTTCCTGTTCAGCGGCACCGTCATGGACAACATCAAGTTCGGCAGGCCGGAGGCCTCCGACCGGCAGGTGCGGGAGGCGGCCAAGGCGATCGGCGCGCACGAGTTCATCTCGGCGCTGCCCGACGGCTACGAGACCGAGGTGGGCAAGCGCGGCGGCCGCATGTCGGCCGGACAGCGCCAGCTCGTCGCGTTCGCCAGGGCGTTCCTGGCCGACCCGGCGGTGCTGATCCTGGACGAGGCAACCTCCAGCCTGGACGTGCCGAGCGAGCGGCTGGTCCAGCGGGCGCTGCGCACGATCCTGTCCGACCGCACGGCGCTGATCATCGCCCACCGTCTGTCGACCGTGGAGATCGCCGACCGGGTGCTGGTCATGGAGCGCGGCGAGATCGTCGAGGACGGACCGCCAGACCGGCTGATCGCCGACTCGGGCCGCTTCGCCGACCTGCACCGGGCCTGGCTGGAGAGCCTCAGCTGACTCAGTGATGGTGCGTGACGGCCACGAGCACCTGATAGACCTCGTAGCCCGCGGCCACGAGCACCGGCAGGCCGAGCCCGACCAGCAGCCGGCCGGTGCGTGGCCCGCGCGCCGCGGGCACCCGCCTCGCCTGGGCGGGGACGAGCTGCGTCCCCGCCACGGGGCGCCGGCTCGGGCGCGGGCACCAGCTCCGGGTGCCGGCCTCCGATGAACCAGATCTCGACGTCGTGGCCGTGCTCGTCGGTTAAATGGTCACCCACGGTCAGGTTAGGAGCTTGCGCACCGGGCTGAGCAGCGGGGTCGCGTCGGGCACGGGCGGCTCGGCGGGCGGGATCAGCTCGGGATGCCGGGCGAGATAGCCGTCCGGGAACATGACGGCCTGCTGGCAGCCGCATCGCGGGCACACGGCGCCCGACGACGACGGCGGCGGCACGGGCACCCCGGCCCGCAGCCAGATCTCGCGCTCGGTGCCGTTGCGGGTGTCGACGAGCCTGACGAGATAGTCCTCTTCCCAGACGTGCCAGCATGTGCGGCACTCGAACGGAAGGCTCCTGCGCTCTTCTGTCATGAGGTCACCCCCTCACTCCGAGTGTCCGCCTCACTCCCCGCTGCCCGCAACCCGGGTCAGCGCACGAAGACGACGAAGACGAGCGCGCCGGCGACCACGGCGAGCGTGCCGAGCCAGGCCAGCAGCGCGTCCGGCCCGTTGTCCAGCGGCGTGCCGGCGTGCAGCGCCCGCTGTACGGCGCGGAAGCGCGTGCCGGTCCTGATGAGCAGGACCGCGCCGCAGAGCGCGGCCAGCGCGAAGCCGGCGACGGCCGGCAGGGGAAGGCCCGCGCGCGCCGCGAGCCCGGTGGCGCCCAGTCCGCCCGTGGCCAGGGCCACCGCGGTGCGCACCCAGGCCAGGCGGGTCCGCTCGCTCTGCAGCCCCCGGTCCCAGATCTCCGCTGACATGTCAGGCCGCCAGCAGGACGAGCACCAGGGCGAGCACCGCGACGGCCGCGACGCCGTAACCGAAGACGGCCGCCAGGGCGGGCGGCGGAAGGGGAGCCTGGTCACGCAGGGCACGCTGGATGTTGCGCCAGCGCGGGTAGGCCATGCCGGCGGCCAGCGCCGCGAGTGTCACGAGCACGACGGCCAGCGCGGTGCGCAGCCAGGGCACGAAGATGTCGGCCGGCACCGCCGCCATGGCCACGCCACCCGCGCTGAGCGCCAGGGCGGTGCTCAGCCAGGTGAGGAACGTACGTTCGTTGGCAAGGGTGAAACGCGGGTCGGGCTCCATGGGAAAACGGTAGTTCGCACCTATTCTCCCTAGAGATATCGGGATTAGCTTCCGGTGCAGGCCTGCGCGACCTTCTCCACGTACGCGGCCGTGTCGGCGCCCACCTTCTGAGCGGCGTCCACCGCGTCGTTGGCGTTCTGGACGTTGATGCCGGACAGGGTGGCGGCCAGGTCGTCGGAAGCTTCCTTGATCGTGGTGTTGGCGGCCTTGTCGGCGACGTCGCCCAGCTTGGCGGCCGTGTCGTCGAGCGCTTTCTCCATGGCTTGTGGATCGTTGACCAGGCTGCTCAGCTGGGCGGTCAGGTCGGCGATGATCTTCGGCGCTTCCAGGCACGCCTGAGCCCTGTCGATCGTGTTGTTGACCTCACCGCATCCGGCGGCGAACAGGATGACAGGGAAGGCGGCGAGGGGCACGAACCGTCTATAGAGGCGACGCATGACTCGACCCTACCCAACGACCCCTGCCCCAGACGCGCTTACAGCTTGGCGAAGCAGGGCCCGTCGAAGGTGTGGGCCTCGGCGGTGGGGCCGGTGAAGAAGTCCTTGACCTCGGTGACGCCAGTGGGCGCCTGGTCGTCCAGTTTGTTGACGAGCGTCTGGCGGAACGTCGCGGCGTTGGGATCGTCGGCGAAGTTGCCCGCCTCGGGCGGCAGCATGCCCTCGTAGTCGACGGTCTTGAGCGTCTTGACCGCCGCCAGCAGGCCCTTGCGGCTGATGTCGCCCCCGGCGACCATCGCGTCCAGCGCCGCCTTCATCGGATACGCCCACGCCCAGCCGGAGGTGTAGCCGTCGTTCGGCGTCACGCCCGGCAGCGCGTCGCGCATGGCCTGGTGTCCCGGCGTGTCCGCGCCCCACGGCTTGCCCGGCGCCGACTGCTCGTACAGCGCCTTGAGCGCGGGCGCGGCCGGGGACTTGAGCAGGGCCGGGTTCCAGGTCGGGCCGGTGCCGATGAACCGCCCCTTGTAGCCCGCGGCGGCGGCCTGGCCGACGATGGTGGCCGCGTCCGCCGGACCGGTGGTGAGGATGACCAGGTCAGGCTTCTTACCGGTGATCTCGGTGATCGCGCGTCCCTGCTCGGTGGCGCCCGAAGGGGTCTCGACGGCGGTGAACTCCAGCCCGTGCTTCTCCGCCGCGATCTTGGCGCCCGCCGCGGCGTCGGCGCCGTAGTCGCCCGCCAGGTGAACGGCCATCACGGACTCGGGCTTGTAGGCCTCCATCGCGTAGTCGACGGAGTTCATCGCCTCGACGCAGTAGTTGGCGCCGGTCTCGATCACCACGTCCTCGAACTCCCACGCCGAGGTCCAGGACGCCGGGGCGGAGACGATGCTCCCGGCCTTGAGGTCGCCGATGATGGCTGCGGTGGTGGGCGAGCCGAGAGTCTGCGCCAGGCCCAGGACCTTGTCCTTGATCTCGTTGTAGACCTGCCGGTGCACCTCCGGGTTGTACTTGTTGTCGCGGACGTAGGCGGTGACGTCCACCTCGTACTTGCCGCCGATGCCGCCCGCCTTGTTGACCCGTGCCCAGAACGCCTTCTGTGCCTCGGTGATGGGCACGGCCAGCGCCGCGAACGGGCCGGCGGTCAGGTCGGAGATGGAGCCGAGGTAGATGCACCCCTTGTTCCTGTCGACGGCGGACGGACAGGGCTCGGCGGTGACACCTGTGGTCGAGGCGGCCTTGCTGCCCTCGTCGTCCCCCCGGAAGACGCCGCACGCGGACAGAAGGGCCACTACCGCGGTGATCGCCACCACATAGCGACTCTTCATGAAAAATCCTTTCTTAGTACGAGAAAGGCCAGGACTTCCAGTAGTTCTGTGCGCGAATCCACAGGCCGAACAGGCCACGCGGCTCGAAGACCAGGAACAGCACGATCAGCAGGCCGTAGAGCACGGTCTCGACCTGGAACACGTTGGGCGTCTGGGTGGTGTCACCGCTGATGACGGGCACCAGTGCGGGCAGCGCCCTGGTCAGGGGCTGCAGCAGCGAGATGAACAGCGCACCGGCGATCGCCCCCGACACGGTGGCGACGCCGCCGATCAGGACCATCGCGATGAACTGCACCGACAGCAGCAGGCTGAACGAGCTGGGCTCCACGTATCCGGAGATCGTGTAGAGCAGCCCGCCCGCGCAGCCCGCGTAGAACGACGAGATGCCGAACGCCAGCACCTTGTACCGGGCGAGCGGCACCCCGATGACCGCGGCCGCGATGTCGCGGTCGCGGATCGCCGCGAAGGCCCGGCCGACGCGCGAGCGGGCGAGGTTGCGCGCGGCGACGGCGAAGACGATGAGCAGCACCAGCATGAGCAGGTAGAGCTGCTGCTCCCGGGTGCCGAGCGCGCCGTCCTGGTCCAGGCGGGTGCCGAAGAGCTGCGGGACCGCGGCCTCGCGTCCGACCCCGAAGCCTCCGGTGAGCTCCTTCCACTCTTTGAAGACGTGCTCGCCGAGGAAGACCAGACCGAGCGTGACGATGGCCAGGTAGAGCCCGCGCAGCCGGGTGGCCAGCGGCGCCACGAGCACGCCGGCCGCCGCCGCGGCGAGCCCGGCGGCGGGCAGCCAGATCCAGATCTCGGCCAGGCCGTACCCGAGGTTGTCGCCGCCGGGCGGCCCGGACAGGGCCGCGGCGGTGTAGGCGCCGATCGCGACGAAGAACGCGTGCCCCAGCGACACCTGCCCGGCGTAGCCGGTGACGATGTTCAGCCCGATCGCCCCGATGGCCAGCACGTACGCCCCGGCCAGCACTTCCAGGGAGGAGTCGGCGACCACCACGGACAGCGCGAACGCCAGCAGCACGAGCAGGCCCGTCCACACGCGTTTGGCCCGGGTGTCGAGCAGCGCCATGTCCTGGGCGTAGGAGGTGTAGAGGAGTGGCCGCCCGCGTACGCGGCGTGGCCGGCCGGCCGGTATGCCGGTGGTCGTCTGGGTCACACCCGCTCGACCTCCCTCGTGCCGAACAGCCCGTACGGCCTGACCAGCAGGACGAGCAGCATCACCACGTACGGCGAGACGACGGCGAAGTTCTGCCCGAGCCACGGCGCGAAGTCGCCCTGGTAGGACTGGAACAGCGACTCGACCACGCCGATGACCAGCCCGCCCACGACCGCGCCGCCGAGCGAGTCGAGCCCGCCCACGATGATCGCGGGCAGCGCCTTCAGCGCGACGACCCAGGTCATCTGCTCGATCCCCTGCCCGGTGCCGACGAACATGCCGGCGATGGCCGCCAGGAACCCGGCCAGCGCCCACGACAGCGCGAACACCGCGCCGACCGAGACGCCCTGGGCGAGTGCGGTCTCCTGGTCGACGGCCGCGGCCCGCATGGCCAGGCCGTACCTGGTGTGGCGGAAGAACGCGAACAGCAGCGCGACCAGCACCGCGGTCGTCAGCAGCATGGCCAGCCAGCGCTGCTGCACCACCAGCGGACCGAGCGTGACCTGCCCGAATCCCCACGGGTCGCCCACCTGGCGCACGTCCCTGCCGATGAAACCGTTGACCACCACCCGCACGACCACGTCGATGCCGAGCGTGATGATGGCCACCACGAACACCGGCCGGCCGACCATGGGCCTGATCGCGACCCGCTCGATGCCGAGCGCCACCCCGGCGATGAGCAGCGCCGACAGCAGCACCGCGAGGTAGAAGCCGGTCACCTCGGCCAGATGGCTGACGGCCACGGCCCCGGCCAGCATGAGCGCGGGCTGCGCGAAGCTGATCACCCGGGTGGCCTTGTAGATGATCACGAAACCGAGCGCGAGCAGCGCGTAGACCGAGCCGTTGCCCAGCCCTCTGATGATCGACTCGAGCGCTCCTGTCACCGGGCGTACATCCCTTCCACCAGGTCCTCGAACAGCTTGGCGATGGCGGCGCGCTTGACCTTCTGGGTGGCGGTCAGCTCGCCGTCCTCGTGGTCGAGCTCCTTGGGCAGGAACGCGAACCGCTTGACCTGCTCGACCCGGGCGAAGCGGGTGTTGACCTCGTCCACGATGCGCTGGACCAGCTCGCGGGTCTCCGGTCTGTCCGACAGGTCGCGGTAGGTGGTGTAGGACAGGCCGCGGCGCCGCGCCCACTCCCCCACCGTGTCCAGCTCGATGCCGATCAGCGCGACGAGATGCGGACGCTGGTCGCCGACGACGACGGCCTCCTTCAGGTACGGCGAGGCCTTCAGGGCGTTCTCGATCTCGCTGGGCGCGACGTTCTTGCCGCCGGCGGTGATGATGATGTCCTTCATCCGGTCGGTGATCCGCACGTGGCCGCCGTCGACCAGCTCGCCCACGTCTCCGGTGTGCAGCCAGCCGTCCGCCTCCAGCACGTCGGCGGTGGCGCGCGGGTTGCGCCAGTAGCCGGCGAAGGTGCCGGGGTGCCTGGTCAGGATCTCGCCGGTGGTCTCGTCGATCCTCAGCTCGACCCCCGGGTGCGGCTCGCCGACCGTGCCGAGCCGCACCCGGCCCGGGCGGTTGGCCGTGGCGATGGCGGTGTTCTCGCTCATGCCGTACACCTCGTGCATCGGGATGCCGATCCCCATGTAGAACTTGAGCACGGCCGGCGCGATGGGCGCGGCGCCGGAGGCGGCGTAGCGGACGCGGCGCATGCCGAGCCGCTCGCGCAGCGAGCGGTAGCAGAACACCCAGCCGACCGCGTACGTCAGGCGGGTGCCCAGCGTGTGCCTGCCGCCGGTGCGCACCAGCGTGTCGCCGAGGCGGTCGGCGACGCGCAGCCAGAGCCGGCCCGCCGCCCGCTTGACCGGCGAGGCCGACTCGAGCCTGATGTCGACCTGTGCCAGGACCTTCTCCCAGATGCGGGGCACCCCGAACAGGATGGTCGGCTGTACCTCGCGCAGGTTGGCCTGGACGGTGTCGATGGACTCGGCGAAGTTCACCTGCACGCCGGCGGCGGCGTTGAACCAGACGGTGAAGGCGCGCTCGGCGACATGGCAGAGCGGCAGGTAGGACAGCGTCTGGTCGCGGGGCGACGGAGGCGGCGAGGCGAAGCCGCCGCCCAGGACGAGCGTCTCGACGGCGAACTCGACGTTGCCCACGGTGAGCATCACGCCCTTGGGCGGCCCGGTGGTGCCGGAGGTGTAGATGAGGGTCATCACGTCGCCGGGGGCCGCTTCGGCCATCCGGCCGGTGACGGCGCCGGGATGCTCGGCGCGGTGGGCGGCGCCCAGCTCCAGCAGCTCGGGCCAGGGCATCAGGCGCGGATCGGGGTAGCGGCCGCGGATGCCGCGCGGCTCCAGATAGATCACGTGCCGCAGGTCCGGGCAGTCGTCGATGACCGCGAGGGCCTTGTCGGCCTGCTCCTGGTCCTCGGCGATGAGGATCTTGGCGCCGGAGTCGGCCAGCAGGTAGGCGACCTCGGCGGTCGGGTTGGTCGGGTAGAGGCCGACGGTGATGCCCCTGACGGCGACCGTGCCGAGGTCGCAGTAGAGCCATTCCGGCCGGTTCTCGGAGTGCACGGCGACCCGGTCGCCGGGCTCGACGCCGAGCGCGAGCAGCGCGTGCGCGACGAGCTCCACCCGCTCCCAGTAGGCGGCCCAGGTGACCTCCTGCCAGATGCCGAGGTCCTTGTGCCGCATCGCCACCGCCTCGGGAGTCTCTCGGGCGCGGTCGCGGACCCTCGTCACGATGGTGACGCTCATGCGGTCCCTCCCAGGTAGGCCTCGATGACCGCGGGGTCGCGCTGCACCTCGGCCGGCGTGCCGAGCGCCACCGGGCGGCCGAAGTCCAGCACCAGCACCCGGTCGGCCAGGTCCATGACCAGCCCCATGTCGTGATCGACGAGCAGCACCGGGATGCCCAGCTCGTCGCGGATGTCGAGCACGTACCTGGCCATGTCCTCGGTCTCCTCCAGGTTCATCCCGGCGACCGGCTCGTCGAGCAGCAGCAGCCTGGGCTCCATGGCCAGCGCCCTGCCGAGCTCGACCCGTTTCTGGATCCCGTACGGCAGCAGCCGCACGGGATGGCGGCGCCAGGCCTCCAGTTCGAGGAAGTCGATGATGTCCTCCACCCTGGCGCGGGCGGCCAGCTCCTCGCGCCGCGCCCTGCCGTACCACAGCAGCGCGGCCGCCGCGCCGTAGCGGAAGTGGTGGTGGCGGCCGAGCATGAGGTTGTCCAGGACGGTCAGGTTGTGGAACAGCTCGACGTTCTGGAAGGTCCTGGCCAGGCCCATCGCGGCGATCTCGTGCGGCCGGCGGGTGAGCAGGTCCTCGCCGAGGAAGCGGACCCGGCCGCGCTCGGGCCGGTAGACGCCGGACAGGATGTTGAAGACGGAGGTCTTGCCCGCTCCGTTGGGGCCGATGAGGGCGAGCAGCTCGGCCTGGCCGACGTCGAAGGAGACGCCGGCGACGGCCCTGACGCCGGCGAAGCTCAGGTGCACGTCCTCGAAGGTCAGGATGGCCTGGCTCACGACAGCCACCGCTTCCTGCGCTTGTAGTGCTTGATGTCGCGGAAGGATCGGACGGCCCCGAGGTAGAACTCCTTGATGTCCTCGTCGGCCAGCAGCTCGGCGGACGGCTTGTCCATCACGATCTTGCCGGTCTCCATGACGTAGCCGTGGTCTGCGATGGACAGGGCCATGGTGGCGTTCTGCTCCACGAGCAGGACCGTGGTGCCCTGGTTGTTGATCTCGACGATGAGGTCGCGGATCTGGGCCACCAGCGTGGGGGCGAGGCCCAGGCTGGGCTCGTCCAGCAGGAGGTAGCGGGGCCCGGCCATGAGGGCGCGGCCGACCGCCAGCATCTGCTGCTCGCCGCCGGACAGGTAGCCGGACACGTTCCTGCGCCGCTCCCGCAGCAGGGGGAACAGGTCGTAGACGCGGTCCAGGTGGGAGGTGCGGGCGGTGTGGCCGCCGACCCGGAGGTTCTCCTCCACGGTCAGCTCGGCCAGGATGCGGCGGCCCTCCATCACCTGGCTGATGCCGCGCCGTACGATCTGGGCGGGTTTGAGGTGGTGGATCGGCTCGCCTTCGAGCAGGACCGAGCCCTTCGTGATCTCGCCGTCGTGCACGTCCAGCAGCCCGGACAGGGCGCGGAGCAGGGTGGTCTTGCCGGCGCCGTTAGCGCCGAGCAGGGCCACGATCGAGCCAGGGGGGACGGTGAGGCTCACGCCGCGCAGCACGAGCATCACGTCGTCGTAGACGACCTCGAGGTTGCGAACCTCAAGCACGCGGGGCTCCTCAGATTGTGGTCTATGTCACCCCCGATGACCACAATGTCCACTGTCCCTCGACCCCCATCAAGAGGGCGAGCCAAAATAGGCGTGGCGAGAAGTTCTAGGATTGATCCATGACTATCTGTGAGCATCTTGCGAAAGCCGACGATCCTCAGGCGCGGACCCCCGAGGGCTGCGAGGAGTGCCTCGCCGCCGGCGGCAGATGGGTGCACCTGCGACGCTGCCTGGCGTGCGGGCACATCGGGTGCTGCGACTCCTCGCCCAGCAAGCACGCGACCAAGCACTTCCACGCCACCAGCCATCCGGTGGTGCAGTCGTTCGAGCCCAACGAGGCCTGGCGGTGGTGCTTCGTCGACAGCCAGATGGGCTAGCGCTCCAGCATGGCCTCCTCGAAGTCGAGCTGGGCCATCATCTCGCGCAACACCTCGTCGTCCAGCCTGCGCTCGTCGCGTAGCCGGACGAACACCTGCCGCTCGGCCTGGAGCATGTCGCGGCGCAGCCTGCTGTAGAGGCTGCTGGGCGTCTCCGCGCCGTCCTGCCCGGTGCCGCCGCCCAGCCTTTCCCAGGCCGTCAGCGAGCGGCGCCAGGACTTCTCCTTGAGCTGCTCGATGACCTGCCTGCGGATCTCGTCCGACTCGCCGTCCTGACTGGCGAGCCGCTCCAGCTCCGCCAGCCCGGCCTCCAGCGCGGCCTGCTGAGCGGAGGCCTCGGCCAGCTTGTCCTCGTAGCGTTCCTGCTCGCTCGACACCCCGAGCCTCCTGATCAGGGCCGGGAACGTCAGGCCCTGCACGAGCAGGGTGGCGATCACCGTGGTGAACGTGAGGAACAGCAGCATCTCCCTGTCGGGGATGTCGGGGATGATGAACGCCGCGGCCAGCGAGACCACGCCGCGCATGCCCGCCCAGGAGACGACGACCAGTTGCTGCGGCGGGGGCACCACATGGCTCCTGTTGAACAGGCGTGGCATGTAGCTGGCGGCGAACACCCACACGAAGCGCACGCCGACGGTCACCAGGAAGACCACCACGGCGTAGAGGACGACCTCCCACGGTTTGTAGCCGACGATGCCGCCGACCACCGTGACGAGTTGCAGGCCGATCAGCGCGAAGACGATCGTCTCCAGGAAGAAGTCGCTGACCTTCCACACCGAGTCCGACACCAGCCGGGTGCCGAACCCGCGCAGGTGCATCTGGTTGCCCAGGTAGAGGCCGACGATCACCACCGAGATCACCCCGGAGGCGTGCACCGACTCAGCCGCGAGGTAGGCGGCGAACGGGATCAGCAGCATCAGCGTGTTCTCGACCAGCGAGTCGCGGGTGTGGCGGAACAGCCAGGCGAAGGCGAAGGCCAGCGCCAGCCCGATGGCCACGCCGCCGGCCGCCGCGACCAGGAACTCCCTGGCGCCTTCCCACAGATCGATCGAGCCGCCCACTGCCGCACCGATGGCCACCCGGTAGGCCGTCAGCGCGGTGGCGTCGTTGAACAGGCTCTCGCCGATCAGGATCGTCAGCGTCCGGCGCGGCAGCCCGAGTTTCCTGCCGACGGCGACGGCCGCCACCGCGTCGGGCGGCGCGATGATCGCCCCGAGCGCGAACGCCGCCGCCAGCGGCAGGTTGGGCAGCATCAGATGCACGACCAGCCCCACCACGGCGGTGGTGAAGAGCACCAGGCCGACCGACAGCAGCGCCACGGGCCGCCTGACGTCGCGCAGCCTCAGGTAGGAGCTGTCGAAGGCGGCCGAGTAGAGCAGCGGCGGCAGGAACACGAAGAGCACCAGCTCCGGATCCAGCGCCACCGGCGGCATCAGCGGCGACACCAGCAGTCCCGCGGCCACCAGCAGCAACGGGGCGGGCCAGTCCTTGCGCCGCGCCACCGCCGCGACCGCGATCGCGCCACCGGCGAGCAGCAACATTTGCAGGCCCGTAGTCGGATTCACCCGCGCTCCTCCACTCGTGCCGGGGAACCAGGCGGCTCCACGATGCGGCAAGTGTAGGAAACGCGGGCGATCTACGCCTAATGCCCGGAGATCACCACTCCCGGCGGTCGCTCCGATCGTCGTACTGCTGCTCGGGGCGCAGCCGCTCACCGGTGGAGAACATCGGGTCCCCCACGTACGGGCGGGTCATGTCGGGCTCTGACCGGTGGTACGGCTCGGCCTGCTGGCCCAGCGCGAGCAGCGGGTCGACCGGGTTGGGCGGGGTGCGGCCGTCCGCCGCGCCGTAGCGCTCCTGGCCGTACGTCGCGCTCTGCCCGTAGCCGGCGTCCTGGCCGGCGAAGGAGTCACGGAAGGGGTCATGGCGCCGGCCCGCTCCAGGGATGCCGTGCATCGGGGTGCCGAGCCCGGCCGCGGCCTGCCCGCCGGTCTGCGGGGGCGGCTGCTGCCCGTAGTGGTCCTGCCCGCCGTAGGAGTCACCCTGCCTGGACGGGTACGGCTCCGCCTGGCGGGCGGGGTAGGTCTCGGCGGGCTGGTAGGAGTCCGCGGGCTGGTAGGTCTCGGCGGGCTGGTAGCCGTCGGCAGCCGGGTACGGGTCGGGGGCCGGGTACGGGTCGGGGGCCGGGTACGGGTCGGCGGCCGGGTACGGGTCGGGGGCCTGCGAGGGGAAGCCGAGCGGGTCGGTCGCCAGAGGCGCCTGCCGCCGCCTGTCGCCGGGCATCTGGTAGACGGGCTCGCCCGTGCTCGCGCGCTGCTCCTCGGCGTACTGAGGTCCGGTGAACGGCGCGCCGGCGGGCTGCTGGACATAGTGCGGACCCGAGAGCGGGTCGCTGTAGCCGCTGTCGACGTACTGCGGCCCCGTGAAGGGCTCCGCGGGGCTCGGGTCGGCGTACTGGCCGCCGCCGTAGCGGTCGCCGCCGCCCTGGTCGGCGTACTGAGGACCGGAGAACGGCTGCCGCTGCGCCGCGGCCGTCCCGCGCGGCGGGGTCGTCTCGCTGTAGGAGGCCACCAGCTTGTCCTGGCGGGCCGGGGCGCCCCTGGCCACCAGGACGTCGTTGGGCGCCAGCGCGGCCGTGGGCCGCTCGTCGGGCGGCGGCTGCAGCGGATTCGGCGGCCGCTGATACTGGCCGGTGCCGGGGAAGACCTCGGTGCCGGGCTCTGGGGCGGGCACGACGGGCTGCTCGCCGGTGGCCTCGGCGAACCCCTCGTCGAGGGTGTCGAGCAACCGGCCGACATCGTCCATCGGCATGCGGAAGCTCGCGGTGCACATCTCTCCCCGCCACAGGCTGAGCACCAGGGTGCCCTCGTGCCAGGTGACCCGGAGGCACCGCTCCTGACCTCGGGCATCGAAGAAGACTTCGCCGAACGACGGCAACGGGACAACTTCCGACATGGCAGACATACTGCTTTAACCAGCCTTTATCCGTCCACTCAACCCCGGAAAACCCTACTTAATCGGACTTCCCATCCCCACCTATGACCCCCCTGGCCCCATACGCAAGATCGCTTGACCAGTTGGAGTTCCGATCGCCAGTGTGCCATGCGATCCGGCGGAGGGGTCCGGGAACGCCGGGATGCGTATGGACGATCACTCGGCGTTCGGCGCGGCGACCCCGGAATGCGGGTAGCGTTTACTGCCGTGCCGGACTCCCATCTCCCGACCGCGGACTCACTGCTCAGCATCGCCGTCGACGCTCTCGGAGGGAGCGAACGGCAGGGCCAGATCACCATGGTGAAGGCCGTCCAGCAGGCCATCGACGATGAGGAGCATCTGGCGGTCCAGGCGGGCACGGGCACCGGCAAGTCGCTGGCCTATCTCGTGCCGTCGATCCGGCACGCCATGGACACCGACACCCCCGTCGTGGTGTCGACGGCCACGATCGCGCTGCAGCGCCAGCTCGTCGACCGCGACCTGCCGAGGCTCTCCGAGGCGCTCGGCAAGGAGCTGCCGCACGAGCCGACCTTCGCCATCCTCAAGGGCCGCCGCAACTACCTGTGCCGCTACAAGGCGACCGCCGGCTGGCCCGAGGAGGACGAGCAGGACCAGCTCTTCGACCCGCGCGAGGTCAGCGCGACCGGGCGGATGGTGCAGCGCATCCAGGAGTGGGCGGAGGAGACCGAGACCGGCGACCGCGACGAGCTGGTGCCCGGCGTCTCCGAGCCGGCCTGGCGGCAGTTCTCGGTGAGCGCCCAGGAGTGCCTGGGCGCCAGCCGCTGCCCGAGCGGCCCGGAGTGCTTCGCCGAGCTGGCCAGGGCACGGGCCGGCGAGGTCGACGTGGTCGTCACCAACCACGCGCTGCTGGCGATCGACGCGATGGGTGATCTGCCGATCCTGCCCGAGCACGAGGTCGTGGTCGTCGACGAGGCGCACGAGCTCGTCGACCGGGTGACCTCGGTGGTGACCGGCGAGCTGTCGGAGAGCTCCGTCTCGCTCGCCGTGCGGCGCGTCGGCCGCCTGATCGACCAGCCCGTCGCCGACCAGCTCATGGAGGCCGGCGAGGACCTCAAGGCGCTGCTGGCCGCGGCCCCGCCCGGACGCGTCGACGAGCTGCCGGAGGTCCTCGGCCTGACGCTCGCGCTGGTGCGCGACAGCGCGGCCCGCTGCCTGACCGCGCTCGGGCCGCGTGGCGGCGACAAGGACGATCCCGACAAGGCGGGCCAGCGCAAGGCCGCGTTCACCGCCTTGGACGAGGTGCACGACACCGCGGTGCGCATGCTGGAGGCCTTCGGCCACGCCTCCGAGACCGACCGGTCCGAGGTCGTCTGGCTGGAGGGCGCCACCGACCGGCGCCCGCCGATGCTGCGCGTCGCCCCGCTCAACGTGGGCGGCATGCTGCGCGACAAGCTCTTCGGCGACCGCACCGTGGTCCTCACCTCGGCCACGCTGGCGCTCGGCGGCACGTTCGACGGCATGGCGCGGCAGTGGGGCCTCGGCGACAAGGGCTGGCAGGGCATGGACGTCGGCTCCCCCTTCGACCACCCGCGCGCCGGCATCCTCTACGTCGCCAAGCACCTTCCCCAGCCGGGCCGCGACGGCCTCCCGGAGGCCTACCTCGACGAGATCGCCGAGCTGATCGAGGCGGCCGGCGGCCGCACCCTCGGCCTGTTCTCCTCCATGCGGGCCGCCAAGGCCGCCACCGAGGCTCTGCGCGACCGCCTCAAGGTGCCCCTGCTCTGCCAGGGCGACGACTCCACCATGCTGCTGGTCAAGCAGTTCGCCGAGGACGACGAGACCTGCCTGTTCGGCACCCTGTCCCTCTGGCAGGGCGTGGACGTCCCCGGCCCCTCGCTGCGCCTGGTCATCATCGACCGCGTGCCCTTCCCCCGGCCCGACGACCCGCTCACCTCGGCGAGGCAGCGCCACGTGGCGGCCAAGGGCGGCAACGGGTTCATGACCGTGGCCGCCACCCACGCCGCCCTCCTCCTCGCCCAGGGCACCGGCCGTCTCCTGCGCTCCCAGGACGACAAGGGCGTCATCGCGGTCCTGGACCCCAGGCTGGCCACCGCCCGCTACAGCGGCTTCCTGCTGGGCTCCCTGCCGCCGTTCTGGCGCACCACCGACCCGGCCATCCCCCGCGCCGCGCTCAAACGGCTCGCTTCCGAGTCGTGAAACCCTCTCCCCGTGCGCGCTGACGACTTCGCCCTCTCCTACGACACGGCCAAGGGGGGACCGGCCGCCTGCATCCCGCGGGGCGTGGGCCCCAGGAGGGTGGCCGCGCGCCGTGACGGCGCCTGCCTCACCGGCTGAGGGGTGAGGTCGGGACCTTCCGCCCGGCCCCGTGTTCGGACGAGAGCCGTGGACGCGTGCGCCCACCCGCTCTCATGCCGGGCGGGTGGTCAGGAGTCCCAGTGGGAGAGCTCGGGGCGCTTGGGGGTCAGCCCGTCTCCTGAGGAGATGCCGCGGAGGCGGCGGCTCATCCAGGGCACCAGGTGCTCGCGCATCCACTGGGCGTCCTCGCGGCGCCTGGCGCGGGGGTCGACGGTCCTGTCCGGCCACACCTTGTGCCAGTCGTCGAACGGCACGCCCAGGACGTCGAGGACCCTGGCGGCCACCAGACGGTGACCGTCGGCGTTCATGTGAAGGCGATCCTCGCTCCAGGCGCGCCAGTCGCGCAGGCCCTGCATCGACCACTGGTCCACCAGGCGGCATCCGTACAGGTCGGCGATGGAGCGTACGTGCAGGTAGAAGGTCGCGAAGCGGCCGCGCAGCCGGCGCATCAACGGCATGTCGCGCGGGTCGACGCCGGTGAAGAGCAGCACGTCGGCGCCGCTGGAGCGCAGCTCGCGGACGGCCGCGGCCAGCGTCTTCGCCATCACGTCCGGGTCGGTGCCGGGACGCAGCAGGTCGTTGCCGCCGGCGCAGAGGCTGACCAGGTCGGGAGCCATCTGGGCGGCGAGCGGGACCTGCTCGGCGACGATCTGGTCGAGCAGCTTGCCGCGCACCGCGAGGTTGGCGTAGCGGAACGACGAGTCGTCCAGTGCGAGCCGTTCTGCGACCCGGTCGGCCCAGCCTCGGTAGTGGCCGTTGGTGCCGGGGTCGTTGAGACCTTCGGTGAAACTGTCACCGAGGGCCACGAAGGAGCCGTAATGCCTCATGACCTGCTGTTCATCTCCGCGTTCGGGTGCTGCGGCGTGGGCCACGACTGTAGTGGGTAACCCGCGCCGGCGCCCGCCGCCACCCCGACGGCGCGCGCCAACTCTTCGCGCGATCTCGACTCGAGACCGCGGCTCATCCGGTTACCGCCCGGTAGGCGGCTTCGAGGAGCTCCTCGGACGGGTCCTCCAGGCGGCCGGGCCTGGCAAGGCCGTCGAGGACGACGAAGCGCTGCTTGGCGCCCCGGTTCTTCTTGTCCAGGCGCATGTGGTCGCGCAGCTGCGACCAGGCCGACGGGTGGTAGGTGGTGGGCAGGCCGACCGCGGTCAGGATGGATCGGGTGCGGTCGACGAGGTCGGCCCCGACGCGGCCGTCGAGCCTGGACAGCTCCGCGGCGAACACCATGCCGATGGCGACGGCCTCGCCGTGGCGCATCTGGTAGCTCTCGGCCCGCTCGATGGCGTGGGCGAGCGTGTGGCCGTAGTTGAGGATCTCGCGCAGCCCCGCCTCGCGCAGGTCGGCGCCGACGACGTCGGCCTTGACCTGGATCTTGCGCTCGACGAGCTCCCGGGTGTGCCTGCCGTCGGGCCTGGTGGCGGCGTCGGGATCCTCCTCGATGAGCGTGAGGATCGTCGGGTCGGCGATGAAGCCGCCCTTGATGATCTCGGCGAGCCCGGCGACGTAGTCGGCGCGCGGCATGCTGGACAGCGTCGCCAGGTCGCACAGCACTCCGGCCGGGGGCAGGAAGGTGCCGACGAGGTTCTTGCCCTCGGGGGTGTCGATGCCGTTCTTGCCGCCGACGGCCGCGTCGACCATGGCGAGCAGCGTGGTGGGGACGAGCACGACCTGGACGCCGCGCAGCCAGGTGGCGGCGATGAAGCCGGCCAGGTCGGTGGTCGCTCCCCCGCCGACGCCGACGACGGCGTCGGAGCGGGTCACGCCGTAGCGGCCGAGCGCCGACCAGAGCTGCGCGGCCACCTCGACGGTCTTGGCCTGCTCGCCGTCGGGCACCGGCAGCGCCACCACGTCGTGGCCGGCGTCGGACAGGGCGGCGCAGATCGGGCGGGAGATCTCCGGCAGGCTCGCCGGGTGGATCACGGCGACGGTGCGCACGCCGGGCTTGAGCAGACCGGGCAGCTCGCCGAGCACGCCGGTGCCGACCACGACCTCGTAGGGGCTGTCGCCGCGCACGGCGATCCTCGTCGCGGTCACGCGCCCAGCCCCTTGACGATCTCGTCGGCCAGCTCTGCGGCCTCCCGCTTGTCGGTCACGATCGTGAGGACGGCCAGCCGCTCGTAGATGGGCCGCCGCTCCTCCATCAGCTTCTTCAGCTGGCTGCGCGGGTTGAGCACGAGCAGTGGCCTGGCGGAGTTGAGGCCGACCCTGGCGACCGCGTCGGCCAGGCCCACCTGCAGGTAGACGACGGTGTGGCCGGCGAGCAGGGCCTGCGTCTCCTCGTGCAGCACGGCGCCGCCGCCGAGCGACAGGACGCCGTCGTGCTCGCGCAGCGCCTGCCGCACGGCCGCGAGCTCCAGCTCGCGGAACCTGGCCTCGCCGTCCTCGATGAAGATGTCGCCGACGGGCTTGCCCGCGACGGCCTCCACGTCGGCGTCGGTGTCACGGAAGGTGACGCCGAGCCGCCCGGCGAGCAGGCGGCCGAGAGTGGTCTTGCCGGACCCGGGCGGGCCGATCAGGACGGCGACAGGCATCGGTCCGTCGGTCATTTGATCACCATCGATGAGAGGTAGCCGGACAGGTTACGGGCGACTTCCTCGACGGAGTCGCCACCGAACTTCTCGAGCGCCGCGTCGGCCAGCACCAGCGCGACCATGGCCTCGGCGACGACGCCGGCCGCCGGGACGGCGCACACGTCGGAGCGCTCGTGGTGTGCCTTGGCCGCCTCGCCGGTCTTGACGTCGATGGTGGCCAGTGCCCTGGGCACGGTCGAGATGGGCTTCATCGCGGCGGAGACGCGCAGGATCTCGCCGTTGGTCATGCCGCCCTCGACGCCGCCCGCTCGGTTGGTGATGCGCTTGACGCCGTCCTCGCTGGTGTACTCGATCTCGTCGTGGGCGCGCGAGCCGGGCCGGTGCGCGGTCTCGAAACCGTCGCCGACCGCCACGCCCTTGATCGCCTGGATGCCCATGAGGGCGCCGGCGAGGCGGGAGTCGAGGCGGCGGTCCCAGTGCGTGTAGCTGCCGAGGCCGGGCGGCAGGCCGAAGGCGAGCACCTCGACGACGCCGCCCAGCGTGTCACCGTCCTTGTGGGCCCGGTCGATCACCTCGACCATGGCGGCGCTGCCCGCGGCGTCGGCGCATCTGACGGGGTCGGCGTCGATCCTGGCCAGGTCGCCGGGCCCGGGCAGGTCCTCGGTGGGGGTACGGGCGCCGCCGATGGCGGTGACGTGGCTGACGATGTCGACGCCGAGCGCCTGCTTGAGGAAGCGCCTGGCGACCTCGCCGAGCGCGACGCGGGCGGCCGTCTCGCGGGCGCTGGCCCGGTCGAGCACCTGGCGGGCGTCGTCGAACCCGTATTTCTGCATCCCGGCCAGGTCCGCGTGGCCGGGGCGGGGGCGCGAGCGCGGGGCGTTGCGGGCCAGGCCCTCCAGCTCCTCCGGGTCGACCGGGTCGGCCGCCATGACCTTCTCCCACTTGGGCCACTCGGTGTTGCCGATGCGGACGGCGACCGGGCTGCCCATGGTGCGGCCGTGGCGGACTCCGCCGGAGATGGTGACCTGGTCCTGCTCGAACTTCATCCGGGCGCCGCGCCCATAGCCGAGGCGGCGACGGCGCAGGGCCTCGTCGATGGCGGCCGTGGTCACCTGGACCCCGGCGGGCAGGCCCTCGAGGATGGCAACGAGCTCGGGGCCGTGGGACTCTCCGGCGGTCAACCAGCGCAACATGCCTACAAGTCTTCCACGTGCGGCCTAGTGCGATGTCCGGCCGTTCACCTGCCGAGACAGAGCGCCGTGAGCGCGCCGAGCAGCATGAACGGCCCGAACGGGAACTGGCTGTGGCGCGTGCCCCGACGGGTGACCAGCAGGAGGACGGCGTAGAGGGCGCCGAGCAGCTGCCCGCCGAGCGCGGCGACGGTCCATGCCTGCCAGCTCAGCGCCGCGGCCGCCATGCCGATCAGCCCGGCGAGCTTGACGTCGCCGAGGCCCAGGTCGGCGGGCCTGACAAGCCAGAGCACGCCGTAGAGCGCGGCCAGGGCGAGCCCGCCGAGCAGCGCCCTGGGCAGCTCTCCGGTGGATAGCAGGGTGAGCGCGAGTATCGGGTACGACGGCAGGGTGATCACGTCGGGCAGGCGGGTGGTGCGCCAGTCGATGGCGGCCAGCGCGGTGCCGGCCAGCGCGAAGTACACGTACGGCAGACCCGCGCGCCACGCGACGAGCACGGTGACGGCGGCGGTGGCCAGCTCGAAGGCCGGCGGCCAGGCCGGGACGGGCACCGTGCGCAGGACGGAGCGGAGGGCGGCGCGGGCCTCGGCCCGCGTGTCGGCGGGGTCGGGGCCGAACGCGCCGGCCAGGGTCCTGACATAGCGGCCGGCGACGAGGCCGAGGACCGCCAGCAGTGCTAGCACGGGGCAGACTCTACGTGCGGCCCGGATGTGGCGCTATTGCGGCGACATACGCGCCCGACAGACACTTTCCGCGTGACCCGGGATAAATAGGCAAGGATTGCCGTTGTCATCGCGACGTTCGTGCTGGTTCCCGTGCTGCTGGAGATCCTGGCCTGGTACATCGAAGGCGAGGAGTACAGCGTCTCGCGCGCGCCGGCCATGGACCGCGTGCACCTGGCGCTGGTCTTCGAACGCTCGCTTGACGGGTTCGTCGCCGTGGTCGCCCCGGCGATCGTCACCGTCAACCTCGTCCACGCCCTGGCCAACAGGGCCGTCAACGCCTGGGAGCCGACGGTCAGGTGAGCCTTCTGGAGAACCAGCGCCGCTTCCTGACGGGCTCCATCCGGGCGACGGTGACGCCGGAGAGCCGATCGAGGTCGCCCGACTCGATCGCCGCCAGCGCCCGCAGCACCTCGCTCTCGATGACGAACGGCACCGGCCCGGCCACGTCCACCACCACGGCCGCCGCCTGCTCGGCGACGGCCGCCTGGCACACCTGCAGCGCGGTCGCCTGGATGGGCCGCGCGTCGGGACGCCACCTGGTCAGCGCGTCGGTGCCGGTGAAGGCGAGCACAGCCTGCCTGCCGTCCTGGCCGACGAGCTTGGGCAGCGCCATCTCGCTCTCCTTCTCCTGCCGCAGCCCGTGCGCGCCCACCTCGGACTCGGTCAGCATGGCCACGACGGGGACGAGCAGCCGGGCGCCGCTGAGCGCGCCGAGCACCTGGTCCGGGCCGGCCGTCCCGTCCTGGTAGGCGGCGAGCGCGGCGGTCACGGCGGGGGCGGCACCGCCGTCGTCGGCGGGGTCGAGAGGCTGGGGAATGCTCGGCACAACGCCCGAGACTACCCGCGCCCCACCCCGCCCCCTGTCACGGGCCGGAAGTGACGTCTGGATCCACGAGCCGGTGAGCCGTCCGCCGCTAGGTGAGGTCGTCCAGTTTCTTGCCTGATTCCCTCAGTGCCTGCTCCATCGCCGCGCGACCGGGTGTCCTGGGCTCCTCGACGGGCTCCTGGTCGTCGGCGTTCGCGTCCAGCAGGGGCTCGGTGTCGGTCTTGGGCCGGTTCTCGTCGGGCGTGCTCATCGTACGGCATCCTTCCTGGTCAGGGCTGTGATGACGTCCTTTACCCGACACTAACCGGGCAAACCACGCCTTGCCCGCGCCATTTGCCAGGGTGGTCGTGCCGTAGGTGACACCGGGCCGGAGAGGGGGCGCGTGATGACGACCGCGGCCGAGCGGGAGCAGCCCACACGACGGCGGATCGCGCTGCCCGGCGCGCTCCTGGGAGTGGGCCTCGGCGGGTTCGCCGACGGCGTCGTGCTGCACCAGATCCTGCGATGGCACCACGTGCTGTCCGGCGCCGGTCCCGCCACCGTCAACGCCGCGTCCGTGCCGCGGATGAACACGGTGTGGGACGGGCTCTTCCACGCGCTCGCCTGGCTGGCCACGCTGATCGGGCTGGGCCTGCTCTACTCGCGCGTCACCCGCTCGCGCGAGCGGCTGTGGTCCTCGCGGTCGCTGTGGGGCTGGATGCTCATCGGCTGGGGGCTGTTCACCCTGGTGGAGTGCGCCGTCGGCCGCCAGGTGCCCGGCATCCACCATGTGCGTACGGGGCCGGACCAGCTGTGGTGGGACGCGGGCTTCCTGCTGTTGGGCACCCTGCTGGTCGCCGGGGGGTGGCTGCTGCGACGTGGCGGTGCCGAGGCCGAACCGTGCCGCGAGCCATGACGCACGGGCACGGCGCCCACCCGGTGACGATGGCGGTCCTGGTGGCCGTCGCCCTGGTCGCCGCCGGCTACCTGGTGCTGGCCCTGCGGGAGCGGCGAGGGGCCAGAGGGTGGGGGCTCGGCCGGATCGCGGCGTTCCTGGCCGGCTGCGCCCTGCTGGTGGCCGCCCTGACGGGGCCGGTGGCGGCACTGGCCGCGACG
Source organism: Nonomuraea sp. LPB2021202275-12-8 (assembly GCF_037044575.1). Taxonomy (NCBI): domain Bacteria; kingdom Bacillati; phylum Actinomycetota; class Actinomycetes; order Streptosporangiales; family Streptosporangiaceae; genus Nonomuraea; species Nonomuraea sp. LPB2021202275-12-8. The sequence goes on from NZ_JBAHWD010000003.1 coordinate 240,975, forward strand.
GACTTCCGCGGGCACATGCTGCAGTACCTGCTCATCGGCATGCTGGCGCCGCTGGGCCTGGCGCTCGGGGCGCCGATCACGCTGCTGCTGCGCACGCTGCCTCCCGCCCATGGCCGGCGCATCACCGCGCTGCTGCGCCTGCGCGTCCTGCAGGTGCTGTCGAGCCCGGGCATGGCGCTGGTCTTCACCGTGGGCTCGCTGGTGCTGCTCTACTGCACGCCGCTGTACGGAGTGCTCGCCGGCAATCCGCTGTTGCACGTGCACGTGCTGCTGGCCGGTTACCTGTTCGCGTACGTGATCGCGGGCCCGGATCCGGCCCCGCACCGCCCGTCGGTGCCGACGCGGCTGGTCGTGCTGGGCGTGTTCGTCGCGGTGCACCTGACGCTGTCGCAGCTCATGTACGCGGGCGCCGGCCTGTACGTGCCCGCGCCCCCCGAGCAGCTGCATGGCGCGGGCGAGATCATGCGCTACGGCGGCAACGTGGCCGAGCTGCTCCTCGTGCTGGCCCTGGTCATCGGCTGGCGGCCGTCATCCGGGCGCCGGGCCGTCCACCGGGGGTAGGGCGGTCACGGTCTCCTCGTGACCGGCACCGGTGGCTCTGAGCAGGTCGACGACGATCGACCGCAGCTGGGCCACGATCACGCCGGCTGAGAAGCCGACCCGCTCGGGCCGCTGCCGGGTGGCCACGGCCAGCAGGGCCTGCCTGGCGAGGACGGGCTCCCGGCCGGCCCCCAGTTCGAGCTGGAGCAGCAGTGCCGCCTCCGACACCTCGCGCAGCGAGTCGGCCAGCGACGGCGGCGGCGGGTGTTCCTCCCCCAGCGCGGCCAGGGTGCGGCGGGCCAGCACCCGGGCGTTCCTGAGCGCGTGGTCCACCGGCTCGGCCGCCGTCTCGTACCTGGCCAGCCTGGCGCGGCGGTGCCAGTGCATCGGGGAGATCATGATGATCTCCTTGCTGGTCTCCAGCGCCCGCGCGAACTCCTCGACCGCGGACTGGGTGCCGCGCGCCTCCTCCAGGGCCGCGGCGGCCAGGTCGGCGTCGCGCTTCTCGATCGCCTCGGCGGCCTGCTCCAGCGCCGTGGACAGGGCGTCGAGCACTCCCGAGGCGTGCTTGGCGGCGAGCGTGAGCGGGCTGGCGGGCATCAGCGCCACCGCCGCGAGGCCCACGACGCCTCCGGTGAGCGCGTCGAGCATCCGGTCGAGCCCGCCCGAGTCGTCGCCCGGCAGCACCGCCACGACCAGCACGGCCGACGAGGCGACCTGCGCCACGAACAGCGCCCCGCTGTCCAGCAGCACGGCGGTGATCATCGCCAGCCCCACGACCAGGGCGATCTGCCAGGCGCCCGAGCCGATCCGGGTGACCAGGAGGTCGCCGACGCCGACGCCGACGCTGACGCCCACCACCAGCTCGGCCACCCGGCGCAGCCGCTGACCGAGGCCGATGCCGACACTGATGAGCACCGCGATCGGCGCGAAGAAGGGGCGCGCGTGGCCGAGCAGCTGCGTGGCGATCAGCCACGCCACCCCGGAGCCCACGGCGCACTGCGCGATCGAGGGAGCCACCAGCCCGAACGTCCCCAACCGCTCCCGCATGTGATCGCCGAGCTTCGTTCCCACACTTCCCACCTTGGCGGATCTTTATGACATTACGGTCACACCATCCATAGAGGACATACCGTCCGGTACTGCCATCTACCACGTTCAAGACCACTTCAATCGGAAACCACGTCGGCCTCCCGTACGAGATCGGGCCCTATTGTCTTGTCCGTGGAACCAAGGAGCCGTGAGGGCACGCGGCGGCGCATTCTCGACGCGGCTCGCCATCTGTTCGCCACCCACGGCTACGACGAGGTGACGATGCGGATGATCGCCGCGGAGGCGAGCGCCAACGTCGCGTTGATCAACCGCTACTTCGGCTCGAAACGGGAGCTGTTCGCCGAGGTGCTGGCGCTGCAGGGGCGCTTCCCCGGCGTGCTGGACGAGGGCGAGGAGCTGGCCGTGCGGCTGGCGGAGTACGTCGCCGACCGGCTCGGCGCCGAGTCCGACAGCCCGGTCCTGGCGACCCTGGCGCGTTCGGCGGCCAGCCCCGAGATCCGCGCCCTGACGCAGGACCGGATCAGGACCGCGATGCTGGAGCCGCTGACCGCCCGCCTCGGCGGCGCGGACGCCGAGCTGCGCGCCGCGATCGCCACGTCGATCGTCATCGGAGTCGGCCAGTTCCGCCAGATCTTCGGGCCTGTCACCCCGGCCACCCGCGAGCACGTGGTGGAGCGGCTGACCGCGGTGTTCCGCGCCTGCCTGGGCTAGTCGCGGGCTAGTCGCCCAGAAAGCCGTCCACCGCCTGCAGGAACGCCTTCCTGTCGGTGAGGTGGATCAGGTGCCCGACCTCGATGGTGACCAGCTTGGCCCCCGGGATGCGCTCGGCAAGGAGCTCGGCGCGGAACGGGCTCGCGCTCCCGCCCGACAGCACCAGGGTCGGCGCCGAGATGCCGGCCAGGCCCGCCGACCAGGCCGGGTCGGGGTGCAGGAACTGCCGCTCGGTGTCGTGCACCATCCGCCAGTCGAAGCCGGTGGAGCCGTCCTCCACGACGGGCGCGCGGTCCGGCATGGGGTCCGGCGTGACGGCGTCCTCCAGCACCAGCCGCTCGACGAGCTCGGGGTGCCTCATGGCCAGGTGGTAGGCGACCATGCCGCCCAGCGAGTGACCCACCAGCGTGGCCCGCTCGATGTCGAGCTGGACGAGGAGGGCGGCGATGTCGTCGGCCATGGCCGGGATCGGATACTCGCCCGGATAGCCGCTGGCGCCGTGGCCGCGCAGGTCGGGCGCGATCACGTGATGGCGGGCGGCGAAGTGCTGGGTGAAGCCGTTCCAGTCGTTGTGATCGGCGGTCCGGCCGTGCAGCAGCACCAGCGCCGGCGCGGCAGGATCCCCTTCCTCACGAAAGGTGAGCATGATCCCATTAACGACTGCTTTGCGAATCACACCGTGACCCTACTGCCGTGACCGCCCACGTTGGCACACATTGCCGGTGAAAGCTCGTTCGGAGCGTCAGTAGCGTGAAGCCGGGTATGCCGATCAAGGCCAGCCAGCAGGTGTGAAGGGGCGAGCGATGCCGGATCCGATTGAAGTGCGCAAGGTGCCGATCGAGAGCGTCACGGACGCCTCCGGGCTGGAGCGGCTCATCGACGACGGGGTGATCGAGGCCCATCGGGTGCTCGCCGTCGTCGGCAAGACCGAGGGCAACGGCGGCGTGAACGACTACACCCGCATCCTGGCCGACCGCGCCTTCCGCGACGTGCTGGCGGCCAAGGGGCATCCCGCGCCCGAGACCGTGCCCCTGGTGTGGTCGGGCGGCACCGACGGCGTGCTGAGCCCGCACGCCACCGTCTTCGCCACGCTGGACCCCGCGCAGGCGGTCGCGTCGGACGAGCCGCGCGTGTCGGTCGGGGTCGCGATGAGCGAGGTGATCCTGCCCGAGGACATCGGACGGCCCGCCATGGTGGAGAAGGTCGCCGCCGGGGTGCGCGAGGCCATGAAGATCGCCGGCATCGACGACCCGCGCGACGTCCACTACGTCCAGACCAAGACGCCCCTGCTCACGCTGTCCACCATCACCGACGCCAAGAGCCGCGGTCAGGACACCGCCATCGAGGAGACCGGCCCCTCGATGGACCTGTCGAACTCGACCACCGCCCTCGGCGTCGCGGTGGCACTCGGCGAGATCGACATGCCGGGCGCGGACCAGATCCACAAGGACCTGACGCTGTACTCGTCGGTGGCGTCCTGCTCCTCGGGGGTCGAGCTGGACCGGGCGCAGATCGTCCTGGTGGGCAACGTGCGCGGCATCGGCGGCCGCTACCGCATCGGCCACGGCGTCATGCGCGACGCCCTGGACGCCGACGGCATCTGGGAGGCGATCCGCGACGCGGGCCTGCCGCTGCCGGACCGCCCGCACCACTCCGACCTGGGCGGCCGCCTGGTGAACGTCTTCATGAAGTGCGAGGCGGACCCGTCGGGCCGGGTCAGAGGCCGGCGCAACATCATGCTCGACGACTCCGACGTGCACTGGCACCGCCAGATCAAGGCCACCGTGGGCGGCGTCGCGGCGGCCGTCACCGGCGACCCGGCGGTGTTCGTCTCCGTGGCCGCCGTCCACCAGGGCCCCTCGGGCGGCGGCCCGGTGGCGGCGATCGCCGACCTGTCGGAGGACGACGGCTAGACCGACAGGCGCTTGAGGCGGGTCACCGCCTCCTCGATCACCTCGTCCTTCTTGCAGAAGGCGAACCTGACGAAGTGGCCGCCGCGCTCGGGACGCTCGTAGAAGACCTGCGTGGGGATGGCGACCACACCCGCGAGCTCAGGCAGCCGGTGGGCGAACTCCAGCCCGTCGGTGAAGCCGAGCGGGCGGATGTCGGTCTGCACGAAGTAGGTGCCGGCGGGTTCGAACACCTCGAAGCCCGCCGCCGTCAGCCCCTCCATCAACCGGTCGCGCTTGTCCTGCAGCGAGGCGCGCAGCGCGGCGACCCACTCCTTCTCGTGCCGCAGGCCGTAGGCGACCGCGACCTGCCAGGGCGCGCCCGCGGTGAAGGTGAGGAACTGCTTGACCGACTGCACGGCCGTGACCAGCGGAGCGGGAGCGCACACCCAGCCCGTCTTCCAGCCGGTGACCGAGAACGTCTTGCCCGCCGAGGAGATCATCACCGTGCGCTCGCGCATGCCCGGCAGCGTGGCCAGCGGGATGTGCTCGACGCCGCCGAAGGTGAGGTGCTCGTACACCTCGTCCGTGATCGCGATCAGCCCGTGCTCCTGGCAGAGCTCGGCGATGAGCGTCAGCTCGTCGCGGGTGAAGACCGTGCCGGTGGGGTTGTGCGGGGAGTTGACCAGGATCACCCGCGTCCGGGGGGTGATCGCGGCACGCAGCTCGTCCGGGTCGAAGGTGAAGCGGCCGGCGACCGGGCGCAGCGTCACACCGACGAGGCGGGCCTGCGCCAGCGCGATCGAGGCGGCGTAGGAGTCGTAGTAGGGCTCGAAGGCGACCACCTCGTCGCCCGGCTCGCACAGAGCGAGCACGGAGGCGGCGATCGCCTCGGTGGCGCCCACCGTGACCAGGATCTCGCCCGCCGGGTCGTAGTCGAGCCCGTAGCGCTCGGCCCGGTGCTCCGACACCGCCTGCCGCAACTCCATGACACCGGGCCCCGGAGGGTACTGGTTGGCGCCCGACCTGATCGCGTGCACGGCCCGGTCCAGCATCGCGGCCGGTCCGTCGGTGTCAGGGAAACCCTGGCCCAGATTGATCGCTCCGGTCCGGGTGGCAAGGGCGCTCATTTCCGCGAAGATCGTCGTGCCGAAGGAGCGCATCCGGGAGACAAGTGGTTCCGTCACGAGCCCCACACTAGTAGTCCTGGCCCGTGATCTTCGGGCCGCGGTCGTAAGGTGGTTGCCCTGGGCACTGGGACGCGCATTCGTGAGCTCGACGCTCTCCGCGGCTTCGCGGTGGGCGGGATCATGCTGGTCAACACCTGGCAGCACGCCGTCCACGAGCCGGCCACCGGCATCGACTGGGTGATCGACAACCTCTTCCAGAGCCGCTTCTACCCGATCTTCTCGCTGCTGTTCGGCATCAGCTTCGTGCTGTTCCTGGAGCGGGCGGACCGGCGGGTGCTGCTGCGGCGGCTGTTCTGGCTGCTGCTGTTCGGGCTGATCCAGCACACCTGGTACACGGGCGAGGTGCTGACCGACTACGCCTTCTTCGGCGCGCTGGTGCTCGTGCCCGCCTCGTTCCTGCCCGGCGGCGTCCCGGTGCTCGTCCTCGGCCTGGCGCTGCTCGGCTGGAGCATCGCGCATGACGGCGGGTTCCTGCGCTTCGAGGGCGCGCTCTCGATCGTCCCCACCGGCCCCCTGCTCATCCCCGCCGCCTTCCTGATCGGCATGGGGCTCATGCGGCTGCGGCCGCCCAGGCGGCTGCTGGCGCCCGCGTTCACGGTGAGCGCGCCGGCCGCCGCGCTGCTGTTCGCCGTCTGGACCTCCACCGGCGACTGGACGGTCTACCTGGCGAGCGCGGTGGTCTCGGCCGCCGCCTACTCCACCGGCCTGCTGCTGGTGCTGCGCCCGTGGCTGTCGGCCGTGCTGGAGCCGCTGGGCAAGATGGCGCTGACCAACTACGTGTCCGGCACGGTGGTCATCGTCCTGGCCGACCCGCTGATCGACGCCGACCGCACCCGCTGGTCGGTGCTCACCGTGGCGGCCCTCACCGTGGCCGCGCAGGTGCTCTTCAGCAGGTGGTGGCTGGGGCGCTACCGCTATGGCCCGCTCGAGTGGGTCTGGCGCTGCCTGACCTGGTTTCGGTACGTGCCGAACCGGTTAGAGTCGGGCCGTGACGAGAATCGCCCTCTGCCAGATCCCGGTGTCACCTGACCCAGCGGTCAACCTGACAAGGGTCCGCGAAGCCCTGGCCAGAGCCGAAGGCGCCGACCTCGCGATCTTCCCCGAGGCGACGCTCACCCGCTACGGCAGGCGCATCACCGAGCTGGCCGAGCCGCTCGACGGGCCGTTCGTCTCCGGCCTGGCCGAGGCGGCCAGGCGGCACGGCCTCGCGGTGATCGCCGGAGTGTTCGAGCCGGGCGAGGACCGGGTGCACAACACCGCCGTCGCCATCGACGCCGGCGGCGACATCAAGGCGGCATACCGTAAGATCCATCTGTTCGACTCCTTCGGCGCCAAGGAGTCCGAGCTGGTCGCCCCCGGCGCTGAGCCCACGGTGGTGGAGCTCGCCGGGCTCAGGGTCGGGCTGGTCACCTGCTACGACATCCGCTTCCCGGAGCTGACCAGGGCACTGGTCGACCGGGGCGCCGAGCTGTTCGCCGTCATCGCCGCCTGGGGCTCCGGCCCGCTCAAGGAGGACCACTGGGTCACGCTGGTGCGAGCCAGAGCGCTGGAGAACACGATGTGGACCGCGGCCGTCGGCCAGGCCCCCAATCCGGCCGAGTCCACGGACGGGTTCGGGGTGGGCCGCAGCATGCTGGTCGATCCGCTGGGGGTGGTCAGAGCCGACCTCGGCACCTCACCCGGCGTGCAGGTCGTGCGGCTCGAGCCGGAGGCGACCGTCTCGGCCAGGGCGACCCTGCCCTGCCTCGAACATCGGGTTCTCGGCGTCAACCGATCGTAAAGTGGGAATCATGAGCGGAACGCAGATGCAGAAGGTGGTCCCGCCGCGTCTGCTGGTGCCGTACCTGTCGGGCAAGCGCACCGTCATATCCGGATACGTCTACCGAATGCAGGACTGCGCCAGGCTGACCACGCCGGAACAGCTCTACCTCGGGCTGGACTTATCGTTCGAAGGCTCGGAGCTGACCGGCGAGGTGCCCGAGCTCTACGTCATGCGCTGGCACGCCCGCGACGTCGACACCTACGCCGTGCCGTACGGCCCGCACATGGGGGGCGACTGGAGCGACACTCCGCCGTTCGCCGGCAACGGGTTCACCACCTCGCGCGAGCACGTGGTGCCGCAGTTCCACACCATCCCGATGCCGATCCCGGCGGGGGCGCAGATCGTGCACATCACGGGCGAGGGCGAGCGGCCGTTCGCCGACTACGACGGGCTGACCTGGCGGCCCGCGGCATGAACGACGAGATCACACCGATCGCCTCGGGCTTCGTCGCCCGCTTCGGCGAGCGCACGCTGCCCGCCGCGCTCGGCCCCGACGACCAGGTGGTGCTCTTCAGCGAGGAGGAGCTGGAGGGCTTCGAGGCCGCGTCCGGCTACTGGCGGCGCACGGCCGCCCGGCCGGAGCTGGAGTGGCTCGTGCTGATCCGCACGGTCGGCGCGTTCGGCGGCGAGCCCTGCATCGTGCTCGACGAGGACGAGGACGGCCTGCACATCGCCTACACCGGCCACAGCGGGATGAAGGCGGAGGCACTCGGCTACTGGATGGTCGACCACGGCGCCTACGAGGTCGTGGTGCCGCGCGAGGAGGTCTTCTCGATCCGGGTCGAGCGGATCCCCGTCCCCTGACCCACCGGCGCCCGCCCGGCCTAGCCGCCCAGGTGGCGGTAGCGGGCCAGGCGGGCCGCCAGGCGATCCGCCGGGCTGTGCGTCCCCAGGCCGGCGATCTCGTACTCCAGTGCCCGCCCCACGCGCTCGCAGAACGCCCGCTGCTCGTAGGCGGCGTCGGGCAGCTCCGGGATGACCCGGTCGACGATGCCGTCGCGGCGCAGGTCGGTGGCGCGGATGCGCTGCGCCTGGGCGATCTCGGGGGCGAAGTCCACGCTGCGGTAGAGGATCGCCGAAGCGCCCTCGGGCGGCAGCGGCGAGAGCCACGCGTGCTGCGCGCTCAGCACCCGGTCGGCGGGCAGCAGGGCCAGCGCTGCCCCACCGGCGCCCTCGCCGAGCAGCAGGCAGACCGTCGGCGCGTCGAGCGTGACCAGCTCGGCCAGGCAGCGGGCGATCTCCCCGGACAGCCCGCCCTCCTCGGCGGACTTCGACAGCGCCGCGCCCGCCGTGTCGATCATCGTGACCAGAGGCAGCCCCAGGTCGGCGGCGAGCCGCATGCCGCGCCTCGCCACCCGCAGTCCGGCGGGGCCCAGCGGCGAGTTGGCCCGCTGTCTGCGCCGGTCCTGGCCGAGCACCACGGCGGGCGCCGTGCCGAACCTGGCCAGCGCCAGCAGCAGGCCGGGCTCGTTCTCGCCCGCGCCGCTGCCGCTGAGCGGCGTCACGTCGGTGGCGGCCAGCTTGAGCAGGGTCCGCACGCCCGGCCGGTCGTCGCGGCGCGAGCGGGTGATCGCCTCCCACGCCTCGACCGGCCGCAGATCCTCCTCGGGCGCCTGGCCGGCCTCGACCCGGTCGCCGCCCGCGGCCAGCACGGACAGGGCGCCGATCGCGACCTCGCGCGCGTCGTCCGCCGCCACCACCGCGTCGATCAGCCCATGCTCGAACAGGTTCTCCGCCACCTGCACGTGCTCCGGGAACGGGTAGCCGTGCAGCGACTCGAACACCCTCGGCCCCAGGAACCCGATGAGCGCTCCGGGCTCGGCCGCCGTCACGTGGCCGAGCGACCCCCACGACGCGAACACCCCGCCGGTGGTCGGATGCCGCAGGTAGACCACGTACGGCAGGCCGGCGGCCCGGTGCGCCTGCACGGCCACCGTGATTTTGATCATCTGCACGAAGGCGAGCGCGCCCTCCTGCATCCTGGTGCCGCCCGAGGCGGGCGCGGCCAGCAGCGGCAGCCGCTCGCGGGTGGCCCGCTCGATCGCGGAGACGATCCGCTCCGCCGCCGCCAGCCCGATCGACCCGGCCATGAAGGAGAACTCGGACGCCACCACGGCCACCTTGCGCCCGCCGAGCAGGCCCTCACCGGTGATCACGGCCTCGTCGTAGCCGGACTTGACCCGGGCCGCGGCCAGCTCCTCGGCATAGGAGGAGCCCGGCTCGGCCGGGTCGGCGGGCGGCGCGTCCCATGATTTCCACGAGCCTCCGTCGAGGACCGTCTCGATCAGCGTGCGCGCGTCCGGACGGCTCACCATCGCTCCCTCTCGTCCACCGGTGATGCAATGTTGACGCACGAGCCGCCCCGCCGGTGCCACGGAATCCCGATCACCGCTCTCGCTCTTCGAGCCAGCCGAGCACGGCCTCGCCGTCCTGGTCGAGCGTGGGCGGCGCGGTGTGCTCGACGCCGGTGAGGCCGTCGAAGCGCAGCGGCGGCCCGGGCAGCTCGATCCTGCCGAGCACCGGATGGTCCACCTCGACCAGCAGCCCCTGCGAGCGGGTCTGCTCCCAGGCGTAGACCTCGTCGAGCGAGCGGATGGCGCCCGCCGGCACCCCTGCCTCCGCCAGCCTGGCCAGCCAGTGAGCCCGGTCGTGGGCGGCCAAGGCCTTCTCCATGTCGGCGATCAGCTCATCCCGGTGCGCGAATCTCTCCCTGTTGATCGCATATTTCGCTATATGTGGGTCAATGTCGAGTAGCGTGGCGACCTTCTTCCACTGGCCCTCGTTCGCGGCCGCGATCTGCAGCATGCCGTCCGCGCACCGGAAGGCGCCGTAGGGGGCGATCGAGGCGTGGTGGTTGCCGCCGGCGCCCGGCACCTGCCCGCCCACCGTCCAGGCGGTGCCGTGGTAGGAGTGCACGCCGGTGACCGCCGCCAGCAGGGACGTCCGCACCACCCGCCCCCTGCCCGTGTGCTCGCGCTCGTACAGGGCCGCGGCCACGCCGTACGCGCCGTGGATGCCCGCGAGCAGGTCGGCCACCGAGGCGCCCACCCGGTAGGGCTCGTCGCGGGACGGCCCGGTCAGCGACATCAGCCCCGCCTCGCCCTGGGCGATCTGGTCATACCCGGGCCGGCCGCCCTCGGGCCCGTCGTGGCCGAACCCGGTGATCGACAGGATGACCAGCCGGGGGTTCAGCTCGTGCAGCCGCTCGACCGGAAAGCCGAGCCGGTCGAGCACGCCCGTGCGGAAGTTCTCGACCAGCACGTCGCTCTGCCGCACCAGCCGCTCGATGAGCTGCTTGCCCTCGGCGGACTTCAGGTCGACGGCGATGGACTGCTTGTTGCGATTGGCCGCCAGGAAATAAGTCGATATTTCGTGATCTGGGCCTACGAACGGCGGCCCCCACCCCCGTGACTCGTCTCCCCCGTCCGGATGCTCCACCTTGATGACCCGCGCGCCCAGATCCCCGAGCATCTGCGCGGCGTGCGGGCCCGCGAGGGCCCTGGACAGGTCGAGCACCACGATGTCACCCAGCGGTCCGCGCAAGATCGACCTCCAGCCTGGTTCCGAACCGCCATTCTTTCAGCCACCCCATCCCAGTCCCCTACCCTGGGCCGGTGATTTCCCTGGCCCGTCGCATCCGGGCGCTCCCGCCCTCCTGTGGCCCGGTGCGCCTGGTGGCCGTCGACGGCCCCGCGGGCTCCGGCAAGACGACCCTCGCGGGCCGGCTCGCGGCCGCCCTGGACTGCCAGGTGATCCACAGCGACGACTTCCCCGTACCCTGGGACGAAGGCCCCGCCACCTGGTTCGCCGCCCTCGACCGGCAGGTCCTGCAGCCCCTGGGGCAGGGCCGCCCCGGCGCCTTCCGCCGCTACGACTGGGTACGCGCCGCGTACGCCGAACGAGTCGTGGTCCCTCTCGCCCCGGCGCTCATCGTCGAAGGCGTCGGCACGGCCCGCGCGTCGGCGGCGCCCCTGCTGGCGTACACCATCTGGGTCGAGGCCCCCGAGGACCTCCGCCTGCGGCGCGTGCTCGCCCGTGACGGCGCCGAGCTGGAGCCGCGGTGGCGCGCCTGGTTCGACGCCGAGCGGGCCTGGTTCGACGCCGACGGCACCCGCGCCAGAGCGGACGAGGTCATCACCACCTGAGGCGTCTCAGAGGTGGTGGATGGCGTTGAAGTGCAGGAGCCGCAGCCGGCCCGCCACGGTGTGCCAGGTGGAGACCGAGGCGTTCAGGATCGGCGCGAACTCCTCCAGAGCCGCCAGGTCGGCGTCCGGCGTGTCGGCGATCACGTGCCGCAGGACCAGCACCACCGCGTCGTGGGCGACGATCAGCACGCGGCGGCCGTCCGCCCGCTCGCGCAGGTCGGTGAGCAGGTCGCGCAGGCGGACCGCCACGTCGCCGAAGGACTCGCCCCGCGGCGGCCGGTAGCGGTATTCGCCCTCCGCCCGCCAGCGCTCCAGCTCGTGGGGGAAGCGCTGCGCGATGGCGGCCTCGTTGTAGGCGCTCAGCAGCCCCCACCCCCGGTCCCGCAGGCGCTCGTCCACCGTGACCGGGAGCGGATCGGCGCCCCAGGACCGCTGGGCGATCGCCCAGGTGTCGAGGGCGCGCAGGTAGGGGGAGCACCAGACGAGCTCGGGCGCCTCGTCGGCCGGGAGCGCCGCCAGGAGCCCGCCGAACGCCGCCGCCTGCTCGCGGCCGAGCTCGGTCAGCGTCACCTCGTCGTCGCCGCGCTCGTAGACCAGCGGGTCGGTGCCCGCCTGCCGGTAGGCGAGGTTCGCCTCACTCTCGCCGTGTCGCACGGCGACGATCCGCACCGGGCCCATGGGGCACATCTTGTCACGGCACGGCTTTCGATATTACGGTCAAGGCCGTTATAGCAAATCCACAGGAGGCGCTTGTGCGTATTCTCTTGGCGGCCATGCTCGCTGCCTTAGCCATCGCTACACAGGCCCAGGCCGAATCCAAGGCAGCCCCGCCGACCGGATGCGGGTTCCAGAATCTCGGCACGCTGCCGCTCACCGGCGCCACCACGGCGGGCACCGCACTCGACGGCGACCGCGTGTACTCGGTCACCTCCAGCGCGTCCGGTCCCGCCATGCTCGCCATCAGGAACGCCTCCGACGCCACCCTGATCGCCGAGAAGCCGCTGCCGCTCGCGCTCGGCTCCTGGGCCGTGACCGTGGCCCCGGACCACTCCGTCTACGTCGGCAGCTACAACGCCACGGCCGGAGCCATGGGCAGGCTGTTCCGCTACGACCCGGCGAGCGGCCAGGTGAGCGAGCTGGGCATCGCGGTGCCCGGCGAGACGTTCGTGTGGACGGTGGCCGCCAGCCCCGACGGCTCCGCCGTCTACGGGGGCACCTCCCCCAACGGGCGGCTGTTCCGCTACGACACCGCCAGCGGGCGGATCGACGACCTGGGCAGCCCGGTGCCGGGCGAGCAGTACCTTCGCGACCTGGCCGTCGGCCCCGACGGGACCGTCTACGCGGGCCTCGGCGCGCAGGGCATGAAGGTCGCCGTGCTGAAGCCGGACGGCACCCTCATCAAGGTGATCGACCCGCCGGTGAGCGGAAACGGGTACGCCTACGATCTCGACGTCGTCGGCCGGCACCTGCTGGTGCGCTTCACCACCTCGACCGGGACCAACCCGATGGGCGTGTACGACCTGGCGAAGAAGTCATGGAAGGGCGTGGTCGACGACGTCGACAGCCTCACCGTGGGCGGGGGCCGGCACGGGCACGCGGTCTACCTGGTCCAGGGGGACGAGCTCGCAGAACATGACCTCAACACCGGCAAGACCACGAAACTGGGGTTCAGCGACCTCGGAGGCGGCGCCGCCAGGCCGCTCGGCTGGATCGGCACCAAACTCGTCGGCACCTCCTCCACCGGCCGCATCTGGCACTACGACCGCAAGACCGCCAAGGGCACCCTCTTCGAATCCACGGTGACCGGCCAGCCCGTCAGCATCCGATCCATGGGTGTCGGCCCAGACGGCCGCATCTACGCCGGCGGCTTCTTCACCGGCGGCCTGGCCGCCTACGATCCCGGCACCGGCGAGTCCCAGTTCTGGCCGAACGTCGGCCAGAGCGAAGGCATCGTCACCCACAAGGGCAAGCTCTACCTCGGCGTCTACCCGGGCGCCCGCATCTACGAGTTCGACGGCACCGCCCCCAAGGAGCTGCTCAACCTCACCGACCAGGAGCAGGACCGGCCGTTCGCGATGGTGTCGGCAGGCGACCTGCTGGCGTTCGGCACCGTGCCCAAGTCCGGCGTCCTCGGCGGCGCCCTCGGCCTGTACGACCCCGCCACCGGCGAAGCGGTGATCAAGCGCGACCTGATCCCCGGCCAGAGCATCATCGGCCTGGCCTACAAGGACGGGGTCCTCTACGGCACGACCTCGGCGTTCGGCGGCACCAGCACCCCGCAGGGCGAGGCGCAGGCCTTCGCGTACGACATCGCCACCGGCACCCTCAAGTGGCAGACCACCCCCGTCGCCGGCGACCTGGCGCTCGGCTCGATCACCTTCGACGGCGACGGCAAGCTGTGGGGCCTGAGCCCCGACACCCTGTACGAGCTGGACCCCGCCACCGGCCAGACCCTGCGCCAGGTCAAGCACCAGACCTACCCGTGGTCCACGGCGACCCAGGTCTGGCTCGACACCAACATCGAGCTCGGCCGCGACGGCCAGCTCTACGGCAAGGTGCAGGGCAAGGCGTACAGGATCGACCGGGCGACGATGAAGCTCACGCTCATCGCCCGCCCGATCTCGATCCTGCTCGAAGGCCCTGACGAGCACATGTACCTGTCACGCTTCGAGAACTTCTACACCTACCGCCTCTGCGGCTGATACCTGAACAGCTTCGGGCCTTCCGCGAAGTAGACGTCACCGGACCCGTGCACCGCGAGGTGGTGCACGGGTCCCTGCTTCACCACGACCGCGGCTTCCGTTCTCGGGCTGATCGTGAACACCTCCTTGCCGGCGTGCGCGCCGTACAGGAGCCTGTCCTTGGGGTTGAAGGCGAGCTGGCCGCTCGCGCCGGCGTTCGCGGACAACGTGACGCGGGAGACCACCTTGCGGGCCGCGACGTTCACGCCGAACACCTCGCCGCCCGCGACACCCCACAGGCGCCCGCGGTCGTCGAAGGTCAGCGCGGGGATGGCGGGCTTGCCCGGGGCGGGGACGAACTCCCACAGCAACCGGTTGTCCTTGACCGACCAGGCGAACAGCTTGGCCTCCGGCTGCGTCGGCGGGGTGGCCGACTGGCCGCTGTAGATGGACGTGCCGCCGTAGAGGACACCGTCGCGGTAGGCGAGCGACACGATGCTCTGGTCCTGGACGACGTTCCGCTGGGAGTGCTTCAGCTTGCCCGTGGCGGGATCCCAGACGGCCAGGACGCCGCCGAGCTGCCCGAGGTCGGGCATGGTGCCGGTCGCCACGTACCGGCCCGCCGAGACCAGGGCGCGCGGCCTGATCTGCTTGTCGGCGGCCAGGTCGAAGAGCCTGACGGGGTTGGGCTCGGGTCCCGGCTCGGGGCTGGGCGAGTATTCAGGGCTGTTCCACGGCAGCTCGGGATCGTAGGCATAGACGCGGGCCTCGGGGTAGGCGCCGACGTAGAGCTTGCCGCGATGCGTGGTCATGGCCTCGGACTGGGAGAAGGTGTGGAACTCCTCGACGCTCCCGGTCTTCGCGTCGAGCGCCGCGAAGCCGCCGTTGAGGAAGCCCCCGGTGTAGACGCGGCCGTCGGGGCCGCCGGAGATGGCGGTGATGTCGATCGGCTCGCCCCTGATCCCGGTCTGGACGAACGCCTTCGCCCCGGTCTGCGGGTTGTAGCGGAACATCAGGCCGCGCCAGAGCAGCCCGACCAGGCTCTTGCCGGGGTAGTCGGGCAGGCCGAGCTCCGCCCAGCCGATGCCGCGGGTGTTGGCCACCCGTCCGGTGACGGGCACGCCGGTGGGGGTGACGGCACGGGTACGCGGATCGTAGCTGACGAGCTCCCCCGCCTTTACAAAGTAGACCTTGCCCTGCTCGTCGGGCGGGGACACGTCGAGTCCGTGCGCCGCGTCGAGCGCGTCCACCCACTGGCCGGCGGCGATGTCCCAGACGTGCAGCGGTCCCGGGAACGCGCTGCTGAACCTGACGAACACGAAGCCCTCGGCCACGTTGACGTCGTAGGCCCACTTGTCCTTCACGTCCAGGCCGGACGGAGTGGGCAGCTGCTTGACGGTGCCGTCGGCGGCGTCCACCTCGAAGAGGGCCGCGGGGTTCTCGGTGCCCGCGTAGATCTTGCCGTCGGCGTAGGCGATGCTGCGGACGTAGGAGTGGGTCGCCGAGAGCTTGCCGTAGTCACGCACCCCGGTGGCGGGGTCGTAGCCGAACAGGCGGCCGCCCGGGGAGGTGCCGCCGTAGACGGTCGCGCCCTCGCCCGCGGCCACGGTCCAGATGAAGTTCTCCGAGGCGAGCGGCCGGCCGAGGTCGGCGACGCCCGACTCCCGCGTCCACCGGTAGAGGTGGCCGTCGCCGTAGGTGCCCGCGTAGACGCTGCCGTCGGGGGTCGCGTCCACCGCCCACGCGCCGGCGGCGCCGGGCAGGTCGAACCGGGCCACCTCGGCGCCGGTGGCCGGGTCGACCGCGTTGAGATGGGCCGGAGCACCGGACGAGGCGCCCCAGAGCACGGGGGCGCCGTCCGGGCCGGGGGCGACGGTGCCGCCGAGGAGCAGCACGTCCTGGAGCGGCACGCCGAGATCGGTCAGCTTGCCGCCCGCCGCGTGCGCGGGGGCCACCGGTCCGAGCAGCGCGAGGGCGGTCACGCCGGCGACAAGCGCCCGTTTTATTAAGGTCATGACCGAAACTTAGAAATCAATGCGCCGGTCGTCAATAGGGCATTTACGGTTAGGGCCGAAATCGTTGCAGACGGGTGGACGAGCAGGGAGGATCTGAGATCAGGGACGGAAGGCCAGCACTTTGGCCAGGGCCTCGGCGATGTCGGCGGCGCGGGCCGGGTCGTCCATGAGCATCGACTGGCGCACCCAGACCACGCTCCTGGCGGCCGCCTCGGACGCGGGGCACGGCTCGGCCCGGGCCCCCTCGGCGGTGAGCGCGGACATCGTGCCGAGCGGCGGGTAGCCGGCGTCGATCGGCACCCCTTCCGCGGCCATCGCGGCGAGCAGGAGGTCGCGGTCCACGGGCGCGTTGACGCGCAGCATGAGCAGGTGGCGGGAGTCGCGGGTGGTGCCCGGCGGCTGTGGCACCAGCGTCACCGCCCCCGCGTCGGGCAGGTGGGCGAGCTCGCGCTCCAGGGCGTCGCAGAAGGCGTTCCTGCGGTCGATCTCGTCGTCCAGCCGGTCCAGCCAGGGCAGCAGGAGCGCCGCCTGGATCTCGGTGAGGCGCAGGTTCCAGCCGACCGACGGGTGGCCGTACCACTGGCCGCCGAGTCTGCGGCCGAGGTTGCACACCGACCAGATCGCCTCGTGGGCCGCCTCGTCCCGGCAGACGATCAGGCCGCCCTCCCCGGCGGTCATCGCCTTGCTCGCCTGGAAGCTGTAGACGCCCGCGTCGCCCAGGCCGCCGACGGGCCGGCCTTGGTAGGTGGCGCCGTGCGCCTGGGCGGCGTCCTCCACGACCGCGAGGCCGTGCCGGGCGGCCAGGGCGTTCAGCGGATCCATGTCCGCGGCGCTGCCCGCCAGGTGGACCGGCATGACGGCGGCCGTCCTGCCGGTGACGGCCTGCCCGACGGCCTGCGGCGACAGGTGCAGATCGCCCGGGTCCACGTCCACGATCACCGGGACGGCTCCGGCAAGCAGGACCGCCGTGGCCGAGGCGACGAAGGTGTAGGCGGGGATGATCACCTCGTCGCCGCGGCCGACGCCCAGTCCCTTGAGCGCGGCGAACAGGCCCAGCGTCGCGTTCCCGACCGCGATCCCGTACGGCACACCGGACGTGCGGGCGAACGCGGCGGTCAGGTCCGCGACCACGCGGCCCCCCTGGGTGGCGCCCCAGAGCCCGCTTTCCAGCACGCCGGTGACGAGCTCGCGCTGCGCGGCGTCGAGAGGTGGCGGCCAGGTGGGCCACGGGGTGGAACGGACCGGGGTGCCGCCATGGAGGGCGAGTGTCACGGGAACGTCCTTCCGCCCGCCTGGGCGGCGGGCTAGCTGATCGGAGCGGGGAGGTTGAGCAGACGGGCCAGGTTGCCGCCCTGGACGAGGGCGCGGTCGGCGTCGGTGAGCGGGGCCAGGGCGATGCGGCCGTAGCCGGTTCGCAGGTCGAGGAAGCACGCGTCCGAGCCGAACACCACGCGCTCGGCCCCGGCCAGCGCCACCAGGCGGGCGATCCAGCGGCCGGTCATCTTGGAACCGCACACGTCCAGGTGGACGTTCGGGTGAGCCTCGACGGTCCGGACCGCGCGGGCGAAGCCGTTCGGCCACAGGCCGGTGTGTCCCAGGAGGAGCGGCACGCCGGGGTGGCGGGCCGCGACGGCGGCGAACTGGGCGGGGTCGCTCCAGGGCGAGTCCGTCTGGCCGTGGGCGAGCACGGGCAGCCCGAGCTCCCAGACCGGTTCGTAGGCCGGGTCGTCGAGGCGGCACTCGTGCACGTCGGGGTGGAGTTTGACGCCCCACACGCCGTCGCGGGTGAGCGGGGTGCGGTGGTGCGGGTTGTAGACCTGCCAGACGCCGAACCGGCCGGGGAAGCGCTCGGCGATCTCCATGGCGAGCCGGTTGCCGCGCACCGCGTCGGGCCCGACGGCGAGCAGGTGGCTGATGCCCATGGCGGTGACGCCGATCCGGTCCATGGTGGCGAGGAGCCCCTCGGCGGTCGGGTCGGGGATGAGGAAGTCCGGCCAGGTGCCGACATGGCCGTGCGCGTCGAGAATCACAGGGAACTGTCCGAAAGGTCGAGCAGCCGGTCCAGAGAGCCGGCCGCGATCGCGTCCACCTCGGCCGCGGTCAGGTCGAGGTGGTCGAGGAGGAAGCGCGGCCCGCAGTCGTCGCCCACCGGGGCGCCGGTGCCGAACACCAGCCGCTCCGCGCCGAACCGCTCCGCCAGCCATTCGACGCCGCCCTGGGTGTTCACGGTGCCGATCTCGGCCATGACCTTGGGCGCTTCGGCCATCAGCTCGGCCAGCGCGCGCAGCCTGCGGTAGCCGGTGTTGAGCAGCAGGATCCGCTGCTCCGGCAGCCGCTCGGCGAGGGTGCGGAGCTGGGCGGGCGTGGCCTCGTCGAGGTCGACGGCGATCGGGAGGCCCACCTCGGCCAGCCAGCGCAGGGCGATCGGGCCGGTCAGGTCGAAGCGGTGCCGCTGCGGGCAGAGCCTGATCAGTCGCACCCCCCAGTCCAGGACCTCCCCCGGCGCGTACGGGACGGACGCCCCCGGCACGCCCGGCACCACGACGGGCACCGGCACGAGCCGGGGGTCGTCCAGCGCGAGGAGGGCGTCGTTGCCCGCCTGCGGGTCGGAGTAGAGGCTGAGAGTGTGGGTCACGCAGGCTCGCCCGATGCCCAGCCGGTCCATGTCGGCCCTGGGGTCCACCGGCAGGTCGTCGAACGGCACGGGACCGACCAGCCGGTGAGCGTCCACCACTAGTTTCGGCACAGACCGAAACCTAACCATCTCCGGCGGTGGCGGTCAAGGGCGGGCAGCCCGGGTCCAGCCTGATCCTGGCCAGGTCCCGGCCCACCAGCGCCCAGGCGTTCCAGGAGCCGGGCTCGAAGTGGAGCTGCGGGTTGGTGTGCCATTCGTCGCCCAGGCCGGTGGCCAGCGGCCTGGCCCCGCCCTCGACGTCCGCGCCCAGCTCGTAGGCGTTGCCGCCGCCCCGGAACACCGAGGTGAAGACCCTGCCCCGGTGCACGGTCAGCTCACCGTACCCGGACAGCATGCCCTGCTGGACGACCTGCCGCGTCGCCAGGTCCATGGCCATCCAGGCCCCGGACTCGCGCTTGTAGGAGGCGTACAGCAGGCCGTCGTGCACCTTGATGTCCTGGAACGTGCGGTGACCCGGCAGCGGGTCCACCTCCCAGAGCACCTTGCGGGTCTTCAGGTCGAAGGCGGCGATCGAGGCGGACGTCCTGGTGGGCGTGACGCCTCCCCCGCCGAGCACGTCGCCGCCCAGGTAGACGACGCCGCTCTCGCTGTCCAGCGACAGGCTCATCAGGCTCTGGCCGGTGATGACGTCCAGGTACACGTCCATCTCGCCGGTGTCGGGGTCCACCACGGACAGGGCGCCCTTGAGCTTGCCCGACAGCGGGGCGGTGGCGACCAGGAGCTTGTCGGTACGCGGGTCGTACTCGATGTCCCACGGCCGCTGCTGGTCCTGGCCGAGGTAGCCGAGGGTGCGCACCTCGTCGGTGCGGAGGTCGACGGAGACGATCCCACCGGTGGGATACATGGCGGCGTAGATCTTGTTCCCGCGCCGCACCATGTCCTTGGGCTCACCCGGCACCCGGATCCTGCGTTTCACTCCGGTGCGCAGGTCGCGGATCTCCATCGAGAAGTGGCCGCCGACGTAGACGGCGCGGTTGGGGACGAGCAGCATGCTCTGCGGCCGCTCGGCGCCCTGCGGCAGGCCGGCGTCGATCAGGTCGACGAACTCCGACGTGCCGGCGGCCGGGTCCAGCCACCAGACGCCGCCGCTGCCCGCGAAGGCGAGCAGGGTGCCGTCGTCCAGCACGTGGAGCAGCCTGGTCTCGTCGCCGCGCGAGGGCGGGCCGATGACCTTCGTCAGGCTGGTGTCGCCGGTCCGGTAGCGGTACACGGTGCCGTCGGGGCGGGAGGCGGCGTAGACGGTGCCGTCGCTCGTGGGCGTCAGGGCGTCCAGGAGGCCGGAGTCGACGCGGACGCGCCTCAGGTCCGTGCCGTCCTTGCGCACGTCGATCAGCTCACCGCCGCTGGCGGCCAGCACGCGGTCGCCGTTGACGGCGACCACCCCGATGCTGGCGCTGCCGGCGGCGAGCTCCTGTACGGCGCCGCTCACGCGGTCGACGCGCATGAGCCGGTACTTCTCCAGCAGGCCCGCGTAGACGTACCGGGCGTCGGCCGCGACCGCGCGCACATAGTGCTCGCCCTGGACGAGCACGTCGTACCTGCGGACGGCGCCGGTGCCCGGCACGTACTCCCACACCCGGCCGTCAGGAGAGGTGCCCACGTAGAGCGTGCCGTCGGGGGCCGCCGCGAGGGACCAGACGAAGCCGCCGTTCTTGCCGAAGGAGTGCAGATGCTTCACCTCGCCGGTGGCGATGTCGAAGCTGTAGAGGTCGGGCACCGGGTAGGTGCCGACGTACACCTTGCCACCGGCCACCGCGACGGCCCAGCCGCCCTCGGACTCGCCCTCAGTCGGGACGTCGGGCAGCGTGACGCTCCTGACGACCCTGCGCGTGGCCAGGTCGAACTCGGCGAGCACCGGCGGCTTCGGGCCACGGGTGACGACATACGCCCGCCCTTCGTGGACGGCGGCGCCGACGACGGCCCCGGTCACCGACGCCGGGCCGTACGTCCGCACCGCCGGTCCCGGACAGCGGCCCGGCACGGTACCGGACACGGGCGCCTGCGCGGCCCCGGCGGCAGGGGCCGCGACGAGCGCGGGTAACAGTCCCGCTATCACGACCAGAAGAGCTCGGATCATGGGAGACCTCTCGTTTCCTCGCTGCTCGATCGCGGCCCCGACCGGCCGGCGTCCCTGGCGAGTTCCGGTACAGACCGGAACTCGGGTTGTCTCAGGAGGTGGCGGTGAAGGGCGGGCAGCCCGGGTCCAGCCTGATCCTGGCCAGGTCCCGGCCCACCAGCGCCCAGGCGTTCCAGGAGCCGGGCTCGAAGTGGAGCTGCGGGTTGGTGTACCACTCGTCGCCCAGGCCGGCCGCCAGCAGCCTGGTCCCGCCCTCGACGTCCGCGCCCAGCTCGTAGGCGTTGCCGCCGCCGTAGAAGGTGGAGGCGAACACCCTGTCCCGGTGCACGGTCAGCTCGCCGTACCCGGACAGCGTGCCCTGCTGGACGACCTGCCGGGTCCGCAGGTCCATGGCGATCCAGACGCCCGAATTGCGCTTGTACACGCCGTACAGCAGGCCGTCATGCACCTTGATGTCCTGGAACGTGCGGTGAGCGGGCATCGGGTCCGCCTGCCACAGCACCTTGCGGGACTTCAGGTCGAAGGCGGCCACCGACGCGGCCGTCTTCGTCGGCGGCGTCCCTCCGCCGCCCAGCACGTCGCCGCCCAGGTAGACGACGCCGCTCTTGCTGTCCAGCGACAGGCTCATCAGGCTCTGGTCGGGGATGACGTCCACGTACACGTCCATCTTCCCGGTGTCCGGGTCCACCACCGACAGGGCGCCCTTGAGGTTGGCGCCGAGCGGCGCGCTGGCGACCAGCAGCTTGTCGGTACGCGGGTCGTACTCGATGTCCCACGGCCGCTGCTGGCCGTGGCCCAGGTAACCGAGACTGCGGACCTGGTCGGTGCGGATGTCGATGGAGACGATCTGGCCGCTCGGGTAGATGGCCGCGTAGATCTTGTTCCCGCGCCGGACGAGGTCCTTGGGCTCGCCTGACAGGCGGAACCTGCGCTTGTCGCCCGTGCGCAGGTCGCGCACCTCCATGGAGAAGTGGCCGCCGACGTAGAGCGCCCTGTTGGGGACGAGCAGCATGCTCTGCGGCCGCTCGGAGCCGGGGGTGAGACCGGCCTCGATCAGGTCGAGGAACTCCGACTCGCCGGTGCGCAGGTCCAGCCACCACATGCCGCCGCTGCCGGAGAAGCCGACCAGGGTGTTCTCGTCCTGCAGGTGGAGCCGCCGGGTCTCGTCGTCCTGCGACGGCGGGTCGGCGACCTTGGTCAGGGCCGTGTCGCCGGTGCGGTAGCGGTGGACGGCGCCGTCGGGGCGCGAGGTGGCGTAGACCGTGCCGTCCGCGGCGACGGTCAGCATGTCGAGGCTGCCCGTCTCCAGGGCGACGGTCCTGGCGTCGGTGCCGTCGTCGCGCACGTCGATCAGCGTCGCGCCGCTGACCGCCAGCACCCGGTCGCCGTGGTCGGCGACGACGCCGATGCCCGTCGGGCCGGTGGCGAGGTCCAGCTTCTCCCCGGTCGCGCGGTCGATGCGGACGAGCTTGCCCTTGTCCAGCAGGCCCGCGTAGACGTACTGGGCGTCGGCCGCGATCGCTCTGACGTAGCGCTCGCCGGCCGCCAGCACCCCGAAGTTCCGCACGGCGCCCGTGCCGGGCAGGTACTCCCAGACCCTGCCGTCCGGGTAGGTGCCCGCGTAGACGGCGCCGTCGGGGGCCGCCGCGAGGGACCAGACGAAGCCGCCGTTCTTGCCGAAGGAGTGCAGGTGCTTCACCTCGCCGGTGGCGATGTCGAAGCTGTAGAGATCGGGCACGGGGTAGGTGCCGACGTACACCTTGCCACCGGCCACCGTGGTGGCCCAGCCGCCCTCGGGCTCGCCGGTGGCGGCCGCGTCGGGCAGCGTGACGCTCCTGACGACCTTGCGCGTGGCCAGGTCGATGTCGGCGAGGACGGGCGGCTTGAGCCCGCGGGTGACGACGTACGCGTGGCCCTCGTGCACGGCGGCGCCGACGATGGCCCCGGTCACCGACGCCGGGCCGTACGTCCGCACCGCCGGTCCGGTGCAGCGACCCGGCACGGAAGCGGCCTGCGCGGCTCCGGCGGCAGGGGCGGCGACGAGGGCGGGTAACAACGCCGCCAGGACGACCAGCAGGGATCGGAGCATGCGCGGGACCTCACGTTCATTGCTGCATGGTTTTGGCCCAGACCGTAACCAAATGAGCATCACTAGTCAATGGCATGATGTCGCGCATGACTATTAAGGAGGGGACCGGATTGGCTTTCGACGCCTGGAGTCTGATCGGCGGGCTGGAGGTGGCCCTGGACGTGGACGTGCTGGTCGGCGTCTATCCGGACCGGGACGGCCCGCCCGGCACGCCGGAGTCGGTGGGGGCCCTGCTCGCCGGGCACCGCACCCGCGCGGGGGCGGTGGCGAGCCTTCGCGCGGCCCTGTTCGACGTGCGCACCGGCAACGACGAGGTGCTCGCCCTGGCGGGCGGCGGCGTGCCGGCGGGACCGGGCGACGAGGCGCTCGCCGGGCCCGGCTGGGTGCCCGTCGGGGCGGTGGACCTGCGTGACCCCCTCAGGGCCGGCAGGGAGCTCGACCGGCTGGCCGGTGCCGGAGTCAAGGCCGTGCGCCTGTTCCCCGACGAGCAGGGCGTGGAGCCCGGTTTCCCCTCTGTCCGGCATGTCGCCCGGCAGGCGGCGCGCCTCGGGCTGGTGGTCCTCACCGGCGGGGACGTACGCAGGTTCTGGCAGCCCTTCGCCGGCCTCGGGGCTCGGGTCGTCTTCCTCGACACGCACTTCTACCACCTGGGCGACTTCATCGTGGCGGCCGCCGACGAGCCCGGGTTCCACACCTCCACCCGCCTGCTCAACTCCCCCGACGCACTGGAGATCGTGTCGGCCGAACTGGGTGCCGAGCGGCTGCTGCACGGCTCGCGCGCCCCGCACTACGAGCCGCTGGTGCCGCTGCTGAGGCTGGCCACCAGCGGGCTGACACCTGACGAGATCGCCGCCGTGGCCGGGGGCAACGCGAGGAGGCTGCTGTCGTGATCATCGATGTGCACGCGCACTGGGGCCCGTGGTTCTTCACCATGGACGTGGCCGCGGCGAACCTCGCCACCATGGACCGCTACGGCATCGACCGGGCGATCGTCTCGGCGACCGAGGCCGTCATCTACGACGCCCCGGCGGGCAACCGCGCCCTGGCGAAGGTGCTGGAGGAGCAGGACAGGCTGTACGGATACATCACGATCAACCCCCGACGGCCGCGCGAGGCCGAGCGGGACCTGCGCGAGCTCCTTCCCTCCGGCAGGTGGGTCGGCGTGAAGATCCACACCGACTACAGCGGCTCCCCCGTCACCTCGCCGCGGCTGCGCGACGCGCTGGCCATGGCCGCCGAGGCGGGCTTGCCCGCGCTCGTCCATACCTGGGGCGCCTCGGTGCTCGACCTGGCCCAGGTCTGCCTGGACACACCCGGCCTGCGGGTGATCGCCGGGCACATGGGCGCCGACGGGTTCGAGCACGCCATCGAGGCCGCGAACGCCTGCGACCGCCTCTACCTCGAACCCTGCTGGTCGCACGCCCCGGCGGGGCGCATCGCCAGGGTGGTCGCGGCCGTGGACGACAGGCAGCTCCTGTTCGGCACGGACGCCACCCTGATCGACCCGTCGTCGGCCTTCGGCGCGGTCGCCGCGGCCGGCCTCACCGGCGAGACCGCCGAGCGGGTCGCCTGGCGGAACGCGGCCGCACTCTTCGCGATCTAGACATTACGGCCCCGTCCGTTATAGCGTGCGGCGAAACTTAACCAGGGAGCCGCACATGATCCCCCGCCGTCGATTCCTGCAGGCGGCCGCCGCCACCACGGTGGCCGCCTCACTCCCCGCCACCGCCGCCCAGGCGGCCACCACCACCGTCCCCGCCGAGGGAACGCTCACCGACCTGGGCCCCGCCAGCGTCGCCAGCCCGCTGGGCAACGCCGAGTTCGTGGGCGGCATCCTTTATGCCGGATCCCGCGGCCTGTCGCCCAACGTCGTCGGCGCGTACGACCTGGCCAAAGATTCGGTCACGGCCCATTTCGACATCCCCACGGGCATCGGCGTCTGGGCGATGTGCAAGACGGGCACCGACGTCTACGTCGGCACGCACTCCAAGTCCGACCTGTACAAGCTCGACACGCTCACCGGCACCGTCACCAAGGTCGCCTCCTATCCGGACCACTTCATCTGGACCCTGGCCGCCTCCCCCGACGGCAAGATCTATCTGGGCACCTCCGAGCCGGGGAAGGTCAAGGAGTACGACCCGGCCACCGGCGCCAGCCGCGACCTGGGCGAGGCCGCCCCCGGCGAGGCCTACGTCCGCAGCATCCAGGCCGACGACACGCACGTCTACGCCGGCGTCGGCGCCAACGCCCACCTCATCGCGATCGACCGGGCGACCGGCGAGAAGAAGGAGCTGCTGCCCGCCGCCCTCGCCGACCGCGACTGGGTGTCGAGCATGCACATCTCGGACACGCACATCGCGGGCGGCATGAACTCGCTGGCCGAACTGGTCGTCATGGAGAAGGCCGACCCGGCGGGCTACAAGGTCGTCAAGGCGACGGCCCCCGGCGAGAAGTACATCGTCTCGGTGCTCATCCACGACGGCTACGTCTACTTCGCCGGCCGCCCCTCCGGCACCTTCTACCGCTACAGCCTGGCCTCGGGCGAGCTCGAAGTCCTGGGCGTGCCGTACTTCGAGGCCGCCACCCACCGGATCCTCGCCCACGAGGGCCGCATCTACGGCGTGCAGGACAATGCGGTGTTCGTCTACGACCCGGCGACCGGCGCGCTGGAATACCGCAACCTGGTGCAGCGCGGGTTCAATGCCGCGCCCGAGGAGCCGATGTCCGTCCACAGCGACGGCAAGATCGTCTACGTGGGCGGCAAGAGCGGCGCAGACATCCACGACCTGGCCACCGGCAAGGTCACCCGGCTCGGCATCCCCGGCGAGCCGAAGACCATGATCACCGTCAAGGGCACCACCTACCTCGGCGTCTACACCCAGGCGGCGCTCTACTCCCACCGCGCGGGCGACGCCGAGCCCAAGCTTCTGGCCCGCGCGGGCAACGACCAGGACCGCCCGCGCGACCTGGCCTACGACGCCAGGACCGGCCTGATCGTGATGCCGTCCCAGCCCGAGCCCGGCGAGATGAACGGCGCCCTGTCCTTCTACTCCCCCCGCACCGGCTCCTTCGTCACCCAGCGCCCCGTCGTCGAACGCCAGACCGTCTACTCGGTGGTCACCAGGCACGGCACCGCCTTCCTCGGCACCCTCACCCAGGAGGGCCTCGGCCTGCCGCCGGTCACGACGACCGCCCGGCTGGCCGCCTACGACCTGGCCAAGCGGAAGCTGCTGTGGGAGCTCGAGCCCGTCGCCGGCGCCCGCTACATCAGCGCGCTCGCGCTCGGCCCGATCACCCTGTACGGCATGACGAACACGGGCGTGGTGTTCGAGTTCGACCTGCTGCGCAAGAAGGTGGCCAGGACGCTCAAGGTCGGCGCGAAGGGCGGCGATCTGTTCGTCCTCGGCCGGGTGGCCTACTGCACCGACGGCGACAAGGTCTACAAGATCGACCTGGTCTCGTTCACCGCGAAGCCGATCGTCGAAGGGCTGGCCGGGCAGTGGTTCGGCGGCGAGCCCAAGCTGGCGCTGGATCCCTCGCGGCGGGCACTCTATGGGGTGAAGGGCCGCAACCTGGTCAGGATCGACATCAACGGCCGCCGCTGACCGCCTTCCATGACTTCTCCCGCCGGGTCGCTAGCGTGGAGGGCGAAGGCCGCGATCATTGGGGGGAAACGATGGCAGGCGTGGCAGTGCTCGGCACCGGGATCATGGGCGCGCCGATGGCCCGCAACCTGCTCACAGCAGGTCTGCGGGTCACGGTGTGGAACCGCACCAAGGACAAGGCCCGGGCTCTCGAAGCCGACGGCGCGGTGGTCGCCGGCTCGCCGGCGGAGGCCGTGGAGGGCGCCGACGTGGTGATCACCATGCTCAGCGACGCCGAAGCGGTCCACGCCGCCATGACGTCGGCCGCTCCAGGGCTGCGCGAGGGCCAGGTGTGGGCGCAGATGAGCACCGTCGGCGTCGCCGGGGCCGAGCGGCTCGCCGCGCTGGCCGACGAGCACGGGCCGACCTTCGTCGACGCCCCCGTCCAGGGCACCAAGCAGCCCGCGGAGCAGGGCACGCTCATCATCCTCGCCGCCGGTCCGCAGCAGGCCCGCGACACGCTCGCCCCCGTCTTCGGCGCGCTCGGCCAGCGCACTCTCTGGCTGGACGAGGACGGGGCGAGCGGGGCCGGCTCCAGGCTGAAGATGGCCACCGTGAGCTACGGCATCTCGCTGACCGCCGTCGTCGCCGAGTCCCTGGCGCTGGCCAGGGGCCTGGGCCTGGACCCCGACCTGGTCCGGCAGGTGATCACCGGCGGTCCGATGGACAGCGCCTACTTCCAGCTGAAGTCCAGGGCCATCCTGGAGGGCGACTTCGCGCCGAGCTTCACCGTGCACAACGCGGAGAAGGACACCGGGCTGATCGTGCGGGCAGGCCAGTCCGCGGAGGTCCAGCTCGACGTGGTCGCCGCGACCCGCGAGCGCCTGCGCCGCGCCGAGTCCCAGGGACACGGCGACGAGGACATGTCCGCGACCTGGTTCGCCAGCTTCGACTGAAGCCGCCTGCGAGCTGTGCGGGGGCCCTCCACGCGATGAGCCTTTCGTGCTGTGGGCGGGGCCTGTCGTACGGCCTGCGCGGCCTCCCGCGCGATATGCGTGGCCTGCGCCCTGGCGGGTGACGCGGTCAGGTGGCCGATTTGAGCACGTCGGCGCGTTCGTCCTCCGGCAGCCCCGGGCCGTACGGGTCGTGGGCGTGGGTGTCCGGGATGCGGCCTTCGGCGGCGGCCAGCCAGAGCATGCGCTGGACGTAACCTTCCATCGGGTCGGTGAAGGTGGCCGTGGCCAGGCGGTCCAGGCGGGCCGACGCCTGGTCGAACTCGCGCAGGTCCGAACCTGCGAAGGCCCTCAGCACCGCGGCGGTCAGGTCCGGGTGCGCCGCCGCGATGCCGACCAGGGCCGCCTCGGCGCCCCAGAGCAGGGAGGGGCCGAACATGCGGTCCTCGCCGGTGATGGCGAGCCTGCCGGCTTCCCTGGTGAGGGTGATGGCCCGCTGGCAGCCCATCGCGTCCGACAGCAGGGCCGTCTTCAGTCCCGCCACGCCGGGGTGGCGGAGGATCTCACGCATGACGTCCGGCGGGCAGGGCCGGGTGTAGAGGTCGAAGGCGATCATGGGGAGGCGGGCCGCCTGCCAGATCGCGTCGTGCTGCGCCGGCCGGTCACCTGCCGACGGGAACACCAGGACTCCGGCGGCGCCGAGGTCCGCGGCGACCCGGGCCTCGCCGATGGCCCCGTCCAGGTCATCGGCCGCCGCCCCGCCCACTCCCACCAGCACCGGGACGCCGAGCGCGACCGCGCGTCCGATCACCGCGGCCCTCACCGGCGGCGTCAGGAAGGGGCCGCGGCCCGTGTGGGCCAGGACCGCCAGGGCGTCGGCGCCGTCCGCGACCAGGCTCGCGAGGTAGCGCGAGACGATGTCCAGATCCACCTCGCCCGCTTCGGTCATGGGGGTGGCCGCGGCGGCGACGAGGGAGCCACGGAGACGGTCGCGGAGGACTTGTGCCGAAATATCCACGCGAAGAGCCTATTTGAACCCGGTCATCGCGATGCTGTTGACCAGATACCGCTGCAGCAGGAAGAACACCAGCAGGCACGGCACCACCGAGACGGTCGCCGAGGCCATCAGGACGGACAGCTGCACCTCCTCCGTGCGCAGCGTGGTCAGGCCCACCGTGAGGGTCCTGGTGGCGTCGCTCTGGCCGACGACCAGCGGCCAGAGGAAGTCGTTCCAGTGCCACAGGAACACGAACACGCCGAGCGTGGCCATGATGGGCCGGGTGAGCGGCACCACGATCGTCAGGTAGACCCGCAGCTCGGAGGCGCCGTCCACCTTGGCCGCGTCGAACAGCTCGTCCGGCAGGCCCAGGATGAACTGGCGCATCAGGAAGACGGCCTGCGAGTTCGCCAGCGTCGGCACGATCAGGCCCCAGAACGTGTCCACCCCGTCCAGGCTGTTGACCAGCACGAACGTGGGGATGAGGGTCGCCTGGAACGGCACCATCATGGTGGCGAGGAAGGTCCAGAACATCGCGTCGCGGCCGGGGAAGCGCTTCTTGGCGAAGGCGTAGCCGGCCATCGAGGCGGTGATCAGGATGATCAGCACCGAGATGACCGAGTAGACCAGCGAGTTGATCGTCCACTCCACGAACCCGGAGGCCGACAGCACACTGGTGAGGTTGTCCAGGGTGAGCGAGTCCGGCCACTGGGTGGGCAGGGTGGGCTTGCCCGCCGGCGTCAGCGCCACGACCAGCATGGCGATGAACGGCGCGACGGTCAGCACCGAGAGCACGGCCAGCAGGGCGACGAGCGGCCACTTTCCGCGCCGGCGGGGCGCCCGCTCGGCCCGGCCGCGGGTGAGCGGCCTGGATGCGGTCAGGGTCATGTGTTCCCCCGGTCGAGAAAGCGGCGCTGGATCAGCGACACGACCAGCACGATGGCGAACAGGACCATGCCCCAGGTGGCGGCGTAGCCGAAGTCGAACGACCTGAAGCCGTGGTCGTAGATGCCGTAGATGAGGGTGTAGGTGGCCCTGGCCGGGCCGCCGCCGGTCATCACGTAGATCGTGTCGAAGACCTGGAAGGCCTGGATCGTCTCGATCACCAGGACGAAGAAGAGCGTGGGCTTGAGCAGCGGCAGCGTGATCCTGCGGAAGCGCTGCCAGGCGCTCGCCCCGTCGACCGTGGCCGCCTCCAGGTAGGAGGCGGGGATCGACTTGAGCCCGGCGAGCAGGATCAGCATCGAGTAGCCGAAGCCCTTCCACACCGACACCACGGCCAGCGCGGGCAGCACCAGCGACGTCTGCTCCAGGAACGCCACCGGGCCGAGGCCGGCCTTGCCGAGCAGGCCGTTGATCAGCCCGTCGAACTCGTAGATCCAGCGCCAGATGATGCCCGCCAGCACGAAGCTGGTCACGTACGGCAGGAACAGCATGCCGCGGAACAGGCCGCGCATGAACACGACCTGGTTCAGCAGCAGTGCCGTGCCGAGCGACACCAGCAGGGTGAGCGGCACGTAGATGGCGGCGTACACCAGCGTGACCCGCAGGCTGAGCCAGAAGTTGACGTCGTCGAGCAGTCTGGCGTAGTTGTCCGCGCCGACGAAGCTCCACTCGCCGCCGATGTTCCAGTCGGTCAGGCTCATGCCCGCCGCCCCTAACGAGGGGAAGATCCGGAAAATCAGGAAGAGTACGAGCACGGGCAGTACGAACAGCAGCCCGGTTACCGGGTCACGCAAGCGGTGGCGCACGGCGTTCCTTTCTTGAGTGTCAGCCGCCGCTGCTCAGCAGCGTGTCGGCCTCCTTGGCCGCCGCGTCCAGAGCCGTCTTGGCGTCTTCCTTGCCGAGCAGCGCGGCCTGGATGTGGGGCGCGATGAGGCCCATGACCTGGCGGGCCTTGGGGTGGGTGTCGCCGGGGAAGGCGTACTGGAGCGACTTGGCGAACTCCTTGGCGGCCTCCGACTGGCCGGGCACGGTCACGTCCGTGCGCGCCGGGAAGAAGCCCGACTCCTTGGCCAGCTCGGCGGTCACCTCGGGGGAGGCCAGGTAGGTGGCGAACTTCTTGGCGGCGTCCTTGTTCTCGGAGTGCTTGGCCATCACCAGCCCGCCGGGGATGCCGAACGCGACCCGCTTGGCGCCCTCGATCGGCAGGCCGATGCCGACGTTCTCGGCACCGATGGCCGCGCCGAGCTGGTCGGCCTGTGCCGCGGTGGCCGCGTGGTACAGGGCGGTCTTGCCGCCGGCCAGCGGGCCGCCCTCGATGTCGTTGCCCTTGCTGGCGGCGTTCTCCGGCAGGCCGCCGGCGGCCTTGAGGTCGAGCAGCAGCTGCAGGCTCGCGACGCCTTCCGGGCCGTTGAAGGCGACGCTCTTGCCGTCGGCGGCGAAGACGCTGCCGCCGTTGGCCCACAGGAACGGGTAGAAGCTCTGGTTCAGACTGACCTCGGGCTTGCCGGGGTAGTCCAGGACCGCGACCTTCTTGGCGGCCAGCTTGGGCGCGGCCGCCTTCAACTCGTCCAGCGTCTCGGGCACCTTCTCGACGCCCGCGTCGGCGAACAGCTTCTTGTTGTAGATGGGGGCGGTGATCGTCTGATAGATCGGGACACCGTAGAGCTTGCCGTCGACGGTGAGCGCGGTGAGCGAGTTCGGCAGGTAGTTCGCCTTGGCCGGGGCGACCAGGTCGTCGACCGCCTCGATCGTGCCCTGCTGCGCGTACTGGGGGATCTGGTCGGGGCCGAGCACGACCAGGTCGAAGCCCTTCTTCGACACCAGCGCGGTGGTGACCTTCTCCTGGCGGCCCTCCCACGGCTGCTGGTCGATCTTGAGGTCGATGGCCGGGTTCGCGGCCTCGAAGTCCTTTTCGACCTTGCCCCAGAACGCCTGGCTCTTGGCCTGGTCACCGATGACGGGGTACATCCACAGGGTCACGGCGCTCTTGTCCGAACCGCTGGATGATCCGCACCCGGCGGCGGCGACGCTGAGAGCGGCCGCGACGCCGACTGCCGTCAACTTCCTCATGGCGGCATCCTTTCCTTTAATACCGGTCCTGACCGAAACCTAGTGAGCCCCACTTGGTGGGGTCAATGCTTGATACATGACCGTAACTACGGTCGAGCCCGAAATTTCGTCATTTCCTGGGCGATGAGGTGGACGTGATCGGGCGTGTAGTTCTCGTTCCAGTCGATGACCAGCAGCGTCTCGGCGACCAGCCGCTCGGCCTCCGGGCACGGGCGGGGCGCGTAACCCTCCAAAGGGTAGCGAGAGGCCCCGTAGACGGGTCCGTTCCAGACGGGCGCGTGGTTCAGCGGCTCGTTGAGGTATCCGGCCCGCGCCGGTATCCCGGCCTGCCGCAGGTGCTCGGCCAGCTCCGGTGCCTGTCCGCCGGGCAGCACGACGGGGAACAGCCACCAGGCGTGCCCCTCCGGCCGCGGCAGGCGCAGCCCCGGCAGCCCTTCCAGGGCGGCGAGAAGCTCTTGGGCGGTCCGGCGGCGGGCGGCGACCACCCCGGGCAGCTTGGCGAGCTGGGCGCGGGCCACGGCGGCCTGGAGCTCGGTCATCCGGTAGTTCAGGCCGAAGGCGGCGTGCGAGCGGCCCGCCGCCCGGTCCCAGCCCTTGTCCGAGAACAGCCGCATCCTCCTGGCCAGCTCGGCGTCGTCGGTGAGCGTCAGGCCGCCGTCGCCGCAGGTGATGTGCTT
This sequence comes from Nonomuraea sp. LPB2021202275-12-8, assembly GCF_037044575.1. NCBI lineage: Bacteria > Bacillati > Actinomycetota > Actinomycetes > Streptosporangiales > Streptosporangiaceae > Nonomuraea > Nonomuraea sp. LPB2021202275-12-8. Next base: position 273,108 of record NZ_JBAHWD010000003.1, read on the forward strand.
CCACTGCTGCAGGCTGAGGCAGGCCACGTCGCCCACCGTCCCGGCCGGCCGCGGCCCCGTCCCGCCGGCGGGCAGCTCGGTGAGCCAGGCCTGGGCGCAGTCCTCGATCAGGGCCAGGCCGTGCGCGTCCGCCAGCACGCGCAGCTCGTCCACCCTGGCCGCCGCCCCGAACAGGTGCACCGCCATGATGGCCCGGGTGCGCGGCCCGATCAGCTTGGCGACGGCGTCGGGGTCGAGGTTGCCGTCGGAGGGATCGACGTCGGCGAAGACAGGAACGGCGTTCTGCGCCAAGATGGGGGCCACAGTCCCGAAGTCCGTGATCGGCGTGGTGATGATCTCGTCTCCGGGATCCGGCGCGGCGGCCACGACCGCAAGATGGAGGGCCGCGGTGCCGGAGCTGCACGCGATCGCGTGGCGCATGCCGTACATCTCGGCGACCTCGTGTTCGAGCGCCCGGGCCTCGACGCCCCAGACGGAGTTGAGCATGCCGGAGCGGATCACCCGCTCGGCGGCGGCCACCTCCTCGTCGCCGAGGGTCCGGCCGTCCGCCTCTGCCATGGACGGGAACTTCACTGAGCACCTCACAGGATAAGATTGCGGTCTTGACCGTAATGAGCGAGAGGGAGGCGTGCGTGGCAATCGTCATCGGTGTCGTCGGTCCGCATGATCTGGTCGACCAGGTCGCGGCCACGTGCGAGGAGCAGCCCGGCGTCAGCGCGCTGCGGCTCGACTACGACCACGAGTCGCAGGCGCCCGCGATCGTGGAGGCACACGGCTCCGGCGTCGAAGGCTGGCTGTTCACCGGCATCGTGCCCTACATGCTGTCCCGCGACGCCGAGACCCTGACCCGCCCCGCCGCGTTCGTCGACTACACGGGCGCGACGCTGCTCAGCGCCCTGGTCCGGCTCCAGCACGAGGGCCAGGACGTGACCCGCCTGTCGATCGACACGCTGTCGGCCGCCGACGTGACGGCGACGTTCGCCGAAGCGGGACTGCCCACCGAGGACCTGCGCACGCTCCCCTACCGGCCGGAGGTGACGTCGGCGAAGGCCATCGCCTTCCACCGCCGCGGCCCCGCCCACCCGGTGATCACCTGCCTCAGCAGCGTGCACGAGGCGCTGCGCGACGACGTGCACGTGCTGCGCCTGGCGCCGTCGGCGCACTCCGTGCGGGTGGCGCTGCGCCAGCTCCTGCTCACGGCCGAGGGCCAGGCCCAGGAGGACGCGCAGATCGCGCTCGGCCTCATCGAGGTGGAGAACGACGACGGCCTGCTGCGCGAGGCCACCGCGCTCGGCGGCACCGTCGCGGCCTTCCGCGGCGGGACGCACCTGCTGGTCACCACCCGCGGTCCCCTGCACGACGCCACGGTCGGCTTCACCGGCCTGCCCATGCTCGCCCGGCTCGCGGGCCAGAACCAGGTGGTGCGCGTCGGCTTCGGCCTGGGCCGCAGCGCCGCGGAGGCGGAGAGCCTGGCCCGCCGCGCCCTGGCCCGCGCCCGCCGCATCGGCGACGTGGCGGCCGTCCTGTCGCTGCGCGCCGACACCGACATCGTCCTGGAGTCGGTCCCCACCGGCCTCGCCGCCGAGCAGAACCTCACGGTCATCGCCCGCCGGGTCGGCCTGTCGGTGCCCACGCTGGAGAAGCTTCTGGAGGCGCGCGCCGCCGCCGGCGACGAGCCGCTGACCACCCGCGAGATCGCCGACCGCCTCGCCGTCCAGCAGCGCACGGCCCGCCGCATGCTCCACCGCCTGGAGCTGGCCGGTCTGGCCGAGCGCACCGGGAACCTCACCAGCGGCTCCAGCGGGCGCCCCCTGACCCTCTACCGGCTCACCCTTTGAGATCGACCTCGCCGCACGGCCGGGCGCGTCGCCGGCCGTCGCAGGGGTGAGATCCGGGACCGGAGCGCGCTTCCCCTCATGCGCCGGTCCCGGGGCGCCCTCTCCGGCGCCGTCGCGGCGCGGAGTGCGGCGGGGCTCGGCACGAGGTGGACGGGCGGGCATGGTCAGGAAAGCCAGCGGCTGAGACCGTCGGCGACGAAGTCGTCGTCCCGCAGCCAGGGGTAGGCCGCCCAGACGCGGTCGAGTTCGGCCAGCTGGCCCGGGGAGAGCTCCTCCGCCGGGTCCAGGCACCAGCGGCCCTCCAGCAGGCCCTGCCTGCGCAGCACCTCGTGGATGCCCGGGATGCAGCCGTGGAAGCCGTTGGCGGTGTCGAAGATGGCCGCGTTCGCGTCCGTCAGGTGACCGTCCAGGGTGAGCAGCCGCCTGACCGCGGCGTCGTCGCCGCCACGGGCGGCCTTGGCCTCCTCAAGGAGCTCCACCGCCCGCCGTACCCAGACGGCCCACTGGCCGAGGAGGCCGCCGACGAACTCCACCTCCACCTCGCGCCCGTCCACCACGACGCGGTGGGGGGTGATGAGGTCCGCCAGGATGTGGTCGTCGTTGCCGGTGTAGAGGGCGACCTCCGAGGCCCGGCCGGCACGCACCACGCCGTGCAGGACGTCGAGGGTGCGGTAGCGGTCGAAGGGGGCGACCTTGATGCCCACCACCGACTCGATCCCCGCCAGGCGAGTCCAGAAATCTCGGGACAACGCCCGCCCGCCCACCGCCGGCTGCAGGTAGAAGCCGATCACCGGCAGCACTTCACCCACCGCGCGGGCCCGCTCCACCAGCTCGTCCTCGTCCAGCTCCCGGTAGGGGCTGAGCAGCACCATGTGGTAGCCGAGCGACCTGGCCAGCTCCGCCTCCGCCACCGCCTGGGAGGTCGGCCCGGTGGCTCCGGCGACCAGCACCACCTCGCGCTCGAACTCGCCGGCCGTCCGGGCGGCGAGCTCCAGCACGGGCGCGAGCAGCCCGGTGCCGTGGATGGCGAACTGCGTGGTGTGCACGCCGACCGCCAGCCCGCCCGCCCCGGCCTCGACGTAGTAGCGGGTCAGAGCCCGCTGACGGCGTTCGTCGAGTTTCCTGTCCGATGTCAACGCCAGCGGGTGGGCCGGGATCACCAGGCCACGCCTGAACAGGTCACGCACCGACGTCTGCGCCTCTGGAGCCGTGCTGAGCACGCGAGGTCCCCCTCATCATGAAATAAGCCAGACAATGAGCGAATAATCAGAAACGGCCGTCGCGCCGTTCGAACTTGGTGGGCTTGCCGAGCAACGGCCCGCCGTCCGTCACCCAGCGGGCGACGTGCTCGATCAGCTCCAGGGGCGTGATCTCGGGATAGCCGAACAGCCGGTGGCACCTGGAGGCGTTCGACAGCAGCGCCGTCGGCGCCTCCTCCCCGGTGAACACCGGCTCCTTGCCCAGCTCGGCGCCGAGCGCCAGGGCCGCCTGCCGTACCGACACCAGCTCGGGGCCGGTGACGTTGAGCACGTACGGCGGGGTGCCGGCGAGCAGCAGCGAGCGGAGCGTGACCTCGTTGGCGTAGCCCTGCCACACCACGTTGACCTGGCCCGTCGCGAGGTCGATCGGCTCCTGGGCGAGGATCTTCTGCGCCAGGTCGACCAGCACGCCGTAGCGGAGCTCGACGGCGTAGTTGAGGCGGATCAGCGACAGGCGGGTGCCGTACGTCTCCGAGAAGTGCGACAGCACCCGCTCCCTGCCGAGGCAGCTCATCGCGTAGTCGCCGACGGGGCCGGTCGGGTCGTCCTCGGTGCTGCCACCGCTGGTGACGGGGACGAGCGGGTAGACGTTGCCGGTCGACAGGGCGGCGATCCTGCTGTCGCGGAAGCGGTCGGCGACCCGGCCGGGCAGGTAGGTGTTGGTGAACCAGGTGGCGTGCTCGCGCCCCTGGGTGCCGAACTTGGCGCCTACCAGGAACACCACGTTCGCCGCGTCGGGCAGCTCGCGCAGCGCCCGCTCGTCGGCCACGTCCGCGCTCACCACGGTGGCGCCCTCGTCACCGAGCGCCTCGGCCAGCCCGGGCTCGGAGAACCGGGACACGGCGATGACGCGCCGGTCGCGCCCGGTGGCGTTCAGCGCCAGCCGCACCAGGCTGGGCCCGAGCTTGCCGCCGGCGCCGAGGATCATGATGTCGCCGTCGAGCCCGGCGAGGTCGTCGACGAGCCCTGCGCTCGGCCGTGCCAGCCGTTCTTCGAGTTCCGCTGTCGTCCGCACGCGGTCTCCTCCTCCGTTATTTACGGTCCAGACCGTAACTGTGCCAGATGGCCGCTGTCAACGGGAAGCCCGGCACGACGGGCCGGAGCGGCCCCGCCGGCGCGCCGCGGGGCATGGCGCGCCGGGGCCGGCATGGCCGGTGGCGGGCGAAAGCGGCTGACCAGCACTCATATGGAACCGATATCAAGGGATTCCTGATATCGCTATTAGACGTCACCCGATCACATCTGCTTTGCTCCTGCTCTCTGACTGACGACGAGCAAGGATTCCGACATGCGACACTTCCGCGCCCGCCGGCTCGCGACCGTCCTGGCGATCCCCCTCCTGTCCGGTGGCGCCCTCGGCGCCGGCACGGCGTCGGCCGGGGTGGTGGTGGCGGCACCGGTCGCCGGGCAGGCCCAGGCCGGCAAGGACCTGCGCGAGCTGGAGGCGTCCTTCAAGGGCCGCATCGGCGCGTACGCCCTGGACACGGCCACCGGCAGGACGGTGACGTACCGGGCGGGCGAGCGTTTCCCCCTGCTGTCCACCTTCAAGGCGCCCCTCTGCGCGGCCGTGCTGCACAAGGCGCGCACCGCCGAGCCGGGCCTGATGAGCAGGCTCGTCAAGTGGACGGCGGCCGACATGAAGCCCAACTCGCCCGTCACCGAGAAGCACGTCAAGGACGGCCTGACCGTCGCCCGGCTGTGCGAGGCGGCCATCACCCGGAGCGACGGCACCGCGTCCAACCTGCTGCTCAAGCAGATCGGCGGGCCCGCCGGCCTGACGAGGTACTTCCGCGCGCTGAAGGACCCGACCTCCCGGATGGACCGCTGGCACCCGGGGCTCAACGACTGGACCCCCAAGGACGAGCGCGACACCACCACCCCCGCGGCCATCGGCGGCGACCTGCGCGCGCTCACGACCGGGCGGGCGCTGCACGCCAAGGACCGCGCGCGGCTCAACGGCTGGCTGATCGCGAACAAGACCGGTGACGAGCGCATCCGCGCGGGCCTGCCCAGGACCTGGAAGATCGGCGACAAGACCGGCACCAACTCCGACGGATTCGGCGGCGGGAACGACATCGCCGTCATCTGGCCGGGGAAGGGCGCCGCCCCCATCATCATGGCGATCTACACCAACCGCTCGCCGGGCCTCGCCACCGACAACAAGGCCATCGCGAAGACCGCCACCATCCTGGCCCGCGGGCTCGGCAGGCTCTGATCCCCGCGGCGAGGGCTCAGTCCGGGGCGCGGGTCAGGCGCTCTCGCGGGCGGAGACGAGGATGCCGAGGACGGCCCTGGTCTCCGCCCAGGGCACCGGGCTCGGCGCGCCCCGGACCATGTCCAGGAAGGCCTCGATCGTCCCGGCGTAGCCGAGCCCGTGGACGGGATCGTCACCGCTCTCGATGACGATCCGCTCGTCGCCGTCGCGCCGGTGTACGGTCACGGTGTAGGCCTCGCCCTCGGACACGCCGATGATCTCGACGGTGCCGACGACCCCGCTCTCCCACTGCAGCGCCATGACGGCGGTGTCCTCGGACCGCAACGTCGCGTAGTGCCGCTTGGCGCCCGCGGCCCCCACCAGCCGCACCCGGGGCCCCAGCAGCGCCACCAGCAGCTCCACCCCGTGGATGCCCATGGTCACCATGGTCCCGCCGCCCTCGGCCGGGGTGTCCTGCCAGGCGTTGTAGCCGCCCGCCCACAGCCCCACGTCATGCCGTACGGTCGCGCGCACGGCGAGCACCTCGTCCGGATCGGTCTTCACCCCGGCGAAGGCCGGCGCGAACCGCAGCACCGATCCCGACATCACCCGCCCGTGGATCGCCAGCCGGTCCAGCCTCTCGAGCTGCTCCCGCGTCGCCGCGGCGGGCTTGTTCACGAAACACGCCACCCCGGTCTCCAGGACCGCCGCCAATGCCTCGGGAACCTGCGGGTTCGGCACGGTCAGCACCACCCCGTCGGGCCCGGTGGCGAGCGCCTCGTCGAGGCTCCCCGCCACCCGCGCCCCGGGGTGCTCGTCGGTGAAGCGCCGCAACCGCTCCGGGTCCGGCTCCCACACCACCAGCTCGGCCACCTTGGCCAGCGTGCGGGCATCTGTGTAGGGATGGCTGGTGGCCAGGCCGGCGAGAGCGATACGCACGGCGTCCTCCATTCGGTCGGCTCCGTAAAGTGCAGCCCATCATGACAGCCACCGGCCGGCCACGTTCAGGTGACAGCGCGCCCCCGGGCCGGGCGCAGGGCCGCGCCATCGCCTCGGTGAGCTCGTCATGCCCAGTGGCCGTCTCCTTACAGTTCGTCCACCTCGGCGGAGGCGCGGCCGCCAGAGAGCTTCGGGTAGCCGGGGCCGCGGTCGAAGAAGCGGTCCGTGGTGGGACGGAGGTTGGCGCGGAGCTCGGCGGTGCCCTGCTCGTCGATGCGGTCGCCGTCCAGGACCACGCCGTAGTCGCCGAGGGCGCCCGCGATCGAGACCTTGCCGTCGCGGACGTCGGCCGCCACCGCGCGTGGGTCGCGGTCGTAGGGGGAGCCCCAGCCGCCGCCGCCCGTGGTGCGGATGCGGATGAGCTCGCCCGCCTGCACCGGGTGGTCGTCCACCAGGCCCTCCATCTCCTTGCCGGCGATCTCCACCCGGAAGGGCCGGCCGGCCAGTCCGCCGTTGACGCCCCAGCAGGACAGGATCGAGCGGTCGGCGATGGACATGTACGACGCGTCCCGCAGCATGCGGATGTGCTTGTCGTAACCGAGCCCGCCCCGGAACATGCCAGGGCCGCCGGAGTCGCAGGCGAGCGCGAGCCGCTCCACCCTGAACGGCCAGCGGGCCTCGGCGAACTCGACCGGGATGTTGCGGGAGTCCGGCACCACGTGGATGGTGTCCTCGCCGTCGGCGTACCAGCGCCCGCCGGAGCCGCCGCCGAGGACCTCCCTCATCAGGTACGGCTGCCCGTCGGCGTCGGCGCCGTGGACGCCGGTGTAGCGGATGGTCTCCTGGTCGGCGGGCATCCGGCCGCCCGTGGCCTTGGCCAGCACGCCCGCCAAAACGCCGAGCAGGCGCAGGATGACGAAGGTGCGGGCGTTGGTGGGGGCGGGGAAGATCGGAGTGAGCAGCGTGCCCTTGTCCGGGAAGATCATCTTGATCAGGGGGACGACCCCCTCGTTGACGTCGAGCTCGGCCATGCGCTCCGGGGTGTCGGCCAGGTTGCGCAGGACGGGGGCGAGCCACTTCTTCAGGAAGACGCCGTCGGCGTAGTCGCCCGCGTGGTTGATCGGTCCCTTGGCCTGCGGGGACGTCCCGGTGAAGTCGATCGTCAGCGGTGTCTCGGCGGACTGGTCGACGGTGAGGGTGATGCGCTGGGCGTGCAGGCGGGGCTCGTCGACGCCGTCGTGCTCGGCGTAGTCCTCCCAGGTGTACGTACCCTCGGGGATCTTGGCCAGGAGCTCCCTGCGGAACGTCTCGGTGGTCTTGTCGATGATCGCGTCGAAGCACTCCACCACGGCCGCCCTGCCGTATCTGGCGAAGAGCTCGGCCAGGCGGCGGGCGCCCATGAGGCAGGCGGAGCATTCGGCGTCGAGGTCACCGGCGAGCGAGTCGGGCATCCGGGAGTTGCGCGTCATGATGCGCAGCGCGGCCTCGTTCGGCACGCCCTCGTCCCACAGCTTGATCGGCGGGACCATCAGGCCCTCCTCGTACACCGACCGCGCGTGCGACGGCATCGACCCCGGCACGGCGCCGCCGATGTCGTCGTGGTGGCCGAACGCCTGGACGAACGCCACCACCTCGCCCTCGTGGAAGACCGGGACCGTGACGCACAGGTCGGGCAGGTGGCCGATGCCGCCTTCGGACAGGTAGACGTCGTTGTGGAAGTAGACGTCGCCCGGCTTCATCGTCTCGATCGGGAAGTCGCGCACGATCGGCTGGACGAGCGCGCTGTAGGAGCGGCCGGTCAGCTTGCGCAGCCGTACGTCGTGGATGCCCGCGCGGAAGTCGTGCGCGTCGCGGATCATCGGCGAGCGCGCGGTGCGCGCGATCGCGGTCTCGACCTCCCTCTCCACCGAGGCGAGCGTGCCTTCGACGATCTCCACCAGGATCGGGTCAGCTGCGCTCACGCCGCACCTCCACGTTGCCGAACTCGTCCACTTTCGCGGTGAAACCGGGGTGGATGGGGATGGTGGAGCCGTACTCCTCGATGACCGCGGGCCCCTCGATGACGGCGCCGGGCTCCAGCGCGGCGCGCTGGTGGATCGGGGTGTCGGCCCGCTCCTCGAAGTGCGCCTTCCTGGTCGCCGGCACGGGGTCGACCTTCTGGTACGGACTCCGCCGGATCACCGGCCGGGTGATGGGCCCGATGCCGGAGACACGAAGGTTGACCCATTCGATGCCGTGGCGTTCGTCGTCGCGGTAGGCGTACCCGTACAGCTTCTCGTGGGCGTCGTGGAAGCGGCCGGCGACCTCCTGCCGCCACCCCTCGTCGACCGGGCCGGCCGGGGCGGGGACGCGGACCTCGTACGCCTGCCCGTAGTAGCGCAGGTCGGCGCTGCGGACGTGGACCGGCTGGTCGAAGCCCTCGCGGTCGAGCGCCTCGGCGGCCTCGGCCTCCAGCTCGGCGTAGATCCGGGCGGCCTTGTCCAGCGCGAGGTCGCGGGTGACGTGCGTGCGCACGTAGTCGTTCTTGACGTCCACGCTGAGCAGCCCGAACGCCGACACGTTCCCCGGCTCGGGCGGCACGATCACCGCGGGCAGCCCCAGGATGTCGATGAGGCGGCAGGCCAGCAGCGGACCCGATCCGCCGAACGTCACCAGCGGGAAGTCCCGCACGTCCAGGCCGCGCTTGACGGTGAGCTGGCGGATGGCGTTGCTCTGGTTGAACGCGCTGATCTCCAGGATGCCCGTCGCGGTGCGCTCCGGGGTGAGCCCGAGCTTGTCCGCCAGCGCCTCGATGCCCATCCGGGCGGCGTCGAAGTCGAGCGGGATCTCGCCGCCGAGCAGGTGGGGCGGGATGCGGCCGAGGTAGACGTGCGCGTCGGTGACGGTGACCTCGGTGCCGCCCCTGCGGTAGCAGAGGGGGCCGGGGTCGGCGCCCGCCGAGCGGGGGCCCACCTTGAGCGTGCCCTCGGGCGAGATCCAGGCGATCGAGCCGCCGCCCGCGCCCACGGTCACGATGTCGATCATCGGGATCTTGCACGGGTAGCGGCCGACCGCGCCTTCGGTGGTGATGGACGGCTCGCCGTCGATCACCACGGCCACGTCCGTCGAGGTGCCGCCGCCGTCCAGCGTGATCAGCGACGGGTGGCCGGCCTTGCCGGCGATCAGCGCCGCGCCGAGCGCGCCCGCCGCCGGCCCCGACAGGACCGTGGTGATGGGCTGGTTGACGACCTCGCGGGCCGACAGCACGCCGCCGTTGGACTTCATCACCGAGAACGGCTTGCCCAGGCGGCTCGACAGGTTGGCGATGTAGCGTCGCATGCCGGGCTTGACCGCCGCGTCGACCAGCGTGGTGACCGCGCGCTCGTACTCCCGGTATTCGCGCAGCACGTCGCTGGAGATCGAGACGACCGCCTCGGGATGCTCGCGCGCCAGCACCTCCCGCATCCGCCGCTCGTGGTCGGGGTTGGCGTAGGAGTGCAGGAAGCAGACGCCGATGGCGTTGACGCCCCTGGCCCGGAACCAGCGGGCCACCTCGGCCGCCTGCTCCTCGGAGAACGGCCGCACCTCGGCGCCCGTGTGGTCGAGCCTGCCGCCGACCGTCTTCACCAGGTGCACCGGGACGATGCGCGGCGGTTTCACCCAGAAGTAGGAGTTGCCGTAGCCGTCGGGCACGCTCTGCCTGGCGATCTCCAGGATGAACTCGAAGCCCTCGGTGGTGATCAGGCCGAGGTTCGCGATGCGCTCTTCGAGCAGCTGGTTCGTGGCGACGGTGGTGCCGTGCACGATCGAGGCGACGTCGAGCTCGCCGAGTTTTCCGATGCCCGTGATGAACCCGTCGGCCGGGTTGGCGGGCGTGGAAGGGGTCTTGGTCGTGACGATCTCACCGGTCTGCTCGTCCACGGCCACCACATCGGTGAACGTGCCGCCGGTGTCGACTCCAATACGGACGCTACGCATGGCTCCTCAGCTTCGGCGCCGGCCGAGCACTTCGTCGATGACCTTTGGCGCGTTCTCGGTGCCGACGTACGCCGCCAGCCGCACGACCATCTCCTGCGCCCTGGCCAGCTCGGCCTCGACTCTGGCCTTACCCGACTGACCGGCCTGCACGCCGAAGTAGGCGCCGATGATCGTGCCGATCACCCCGGCCACTCCGGCGAAGAGGGCGGCGAACTCCCTGGTGGCGAAGACGGCCGCGCCGAACGCGACGAGCACGGCGAGGATGCCCGTCACCACCACGAGGAAGCCATAGCGCCACCTGGCGGCGTCGGCCTGCGCGGCCGTGACATCGTCGGGTTTCATCATGGCGTCCAGTGTGGGCGGTTTGTCGGTGACCACAGATTCCTCCTGTTGTTTCAGAGGAGAAATCTCCCATGAGGTCATAGAACTAGCCAAGCGATAAGGTGGCACCCCGTGACCGATCTGTCTGCCTTGTCTCCTGTGCCGTCCGGGTCCCGCGCCGCCGTGCTGAAGTTCTACTTCGGCCCCATGGACTGCGGGAAGTCCACGCTGGCACTGCAGATGAACTACAACCACAGCCGCCAGGGCAGACGCGGGCTGGTGCTGACCAAACATGACAGATCGGGCGGCCCGAGGGTCACCAGCAGGATAGGGCTCGGCCTGGAGGCCGTCGAGGTGGTCGACGGGCTGGATCTGGCGGAGCTGGTGCGCGGCCACGACAGGATCGACTACGTGATCTGCGACGAGGCCTGCTTCTACACCGTGGAGCAGATCGAGCAGCTCGCCGACCTGGTGGACGAGCACGGCGTCGACGTCTACGCCTTCGGGCTCGCCTCGGACTTCAGGTCGGTGATGTTCCCGGCGGCGCAGCGGCTGTTCGAGCTCGCCGACGAGGTGTGCCGGCTGCAGGTCGAGGTGCTGTGCTGGTGCGGGCGGCCCGGGCTGCTCAACGGCCGGATCGTCGGCGGTGCGCTGGTGCGCACCGGCGAGCAGGTGGTCATCGGCGACACCGACGCCTCCCCGGTCCGCTATCAGGTGCTCTGCCGCCGCCATCACCGTGCGGGGCTGCTCGGCGAGGGCATGCCCGTCTAGACCGCGCAGTAGCCGTCGTCGCATCCGTCCGCGGGGGCGGCGAGCTGCGTGATCGGCGTCTGGCCCGTACGCTCGGCCACCTCGTCGATCGCGGCCGCGAACGTCTCCACCGGCTGCGCCCCCGACACGGCGAACTGACCCTCGAACAGGAACAGCGGCACCCCGCTGATCCCCAGCGCCTTGGCCCTGGCGAGGTGCTCGCGCACCTGCTCGGCGCCTTCGCCCGTGTCGCGCACGCCCACCTCGGCACCAAGCTTGGCCAGCACCTCCGGGTCCCCGACGTGCAGCCCCTCGGTGAAGTGCGCGCGGAACAGCCGCTCGGCCATCGCCGAGCCGAGCCCCTGCGCCGCGGCCACTTCGACCAGCCGGTGCGCCTGCAGCGTGTTGGCGCTCACCGCCCTGTCGAAGCGCACGTCCAGGCCCTCTTCCGCGGCCACGTCCGTGACCCTGGAGGTCATCTGGGCGACGTTGCCGCCGAACTTGCGCTCCAGCGCGGCGAGCAGCGGCTCAGCCTCGTCCGGCGCGTCGGGATTGAGCTGGAACGGGCGCATCGTCACCTCGAGGACGCCTCCCTTGGCCCGGAACGCCTCAGCAGCGCGGGCGAAGCGGACGTGGCCGATGTAGCACCAGGGGCAGACGACGTCGGAAAAGATTTCAACCTTCACGAACCATGACAACCGCCGACTCATCACCGGCATTCCGGCCCCCTGTGCGGTGGCCGTCCGGCCTTCAGCCCGAGGCCAGCTCCTGCAGCCGGTAGGGGAGGTAGGCCGAGCCGTCCACGAGGGCCGACGCCCCGCGCCACCAGCCGAACCATTCGCCGCTGCGCCACATCCAGTCCACCCGTTCGATCGCGGCCACCACGTCGCCGACGTCCGACCACCGCTCGCCCAGCTGCTCGGCCGTCGCGCCGTGGCGCAACGCCCAGTCGCGCAGGATCCCGGCCGCCGCCTCCTCCACCGGCTTGGCGTACGGATCGGGGTCGTCGCCCGGCAGCCGGTGCGGCCCGAGGCCGGCGGCCACCCCCCAGCTCCACTGCGCCTCGGCGGGACGGGAATAGCGCAACGACTGGAAGTCCAGGTTGGAGCCGAGGTCCTCGTCGGGCCGCCGCGTGACCACCGCGTCGAGCCGGCCCCCGGCGTCGAAGTGCACGACCAGCCGCTGCCCCGGACGCACTCCGGGCGGCAGGGCGAAACGGTCCTCGGCCTGCCAGGAGTTGAGGTCCACCTCGGCGACCGGTTTGCCCCACAGCTCGTCGGCCGCGTCGTCGGACACCCAGGCGGCCAGCATCTCCAGCGCGGTCAGGTCCGTCCAGGGCTCGATCGCGACCGCCGTGCGCAGCACCTCGTCGGGGGCGGGCAGCTTGCCGCCCCTGGGCCGCGTCCACCAATCGCCGCTCAGCTCCCGGGTGCCGACGAGCAGCGCGGCGATGGCGGCGAGCTCGGCGGACCGCCGGGTGAGCGAAGCGCCGAGCGCCAGGCCGACGCAGCGCTCGACGCGATCGTCACCGATCACCGGGCGCGCATCGGCGATCAGCGCGTCGGCGGTCGGCTGCTCCTCGCCGAGCAGGTTGCGGACAACTCGTCTGGCCTCGGTCCGGGCGTCTTCAGCGTGTGCCTGCCGCATACCGCCACGCTACGCCTGGAGATCCTTTTCCGCGAGAGCCCGACCTGGACCGCTCCCGCATCGCTGTTCATCGCCGGGTACTGGACGCCTCCGGCGCGGGGGCGGGGGGCGGTGATGGGGCCGTCGGGCTCGGGGAAGAGCACGATGCCGCACTGTGCGGCGCGGGACCGGCACGCCGGCCCGACGTCGACCCGACGTCGACCCGACGTGCCCGCAGGCGGTGTCGGGCAGTCCACCGTCCGGCTAGCGCCGGCCGCGGCCCAGCAGCCATCCCACGGCCGCGCCGGTCAGCGCCACGCCGGCGCCCATGCCGAACGCGGCGAGCATCACCCACGGGCGCGTCTCGGTGTGACGCTTCGGCGGACGCTCGTAGACGGCGGGGCCGGCCGTGGCGGGGACCGTCACGGCCGGGCCGCCTGCCGGCCGGCCAGGCTCCTCGCCGGCGACGGGTGCGACGGCCCCGGCCTCGGCCTCGGGCGCCTGGAGATGTTCCTCGACCGCCGCGAAGAACTCTCCGGCCGTCTTTCTGGCCACCGACCCGAGCATGCGCTGCCCCACCCCGCCGATCATGCCGCCGATCACCGCGTCGGCGTCGTAGTCCACCCGGGTGCCGCCGTCGGTCTCGCTCAGCCGTACCTGCACGGTGGCGTTCACCGTCCCCGGCGCGCCCTGGCCCCGCGCCCTGAGCACGAAGCTCTCCGGCGCCGACGGCTCGGCCAGCGCCACCTCCCCCTGGTAGACGCCCTTCAAGGACGCGACCCCGGCGTTGACGGTCATCCGGTAGGTGTCCGGCCCGCACTCCTCAAGGCGCTCGCAGCCGGGGATGGTGCGTACCAGCACCGCCGGATCCTGCAGCGCGGCCCATACGCGGTCTCTTTCGACGCCGATCACGGCACTGCCTGCGACTTTCACACCGACCACTCTAGGAAACGATCTCGCTCCCGGATAAGGGCAACACCTGCCCAACGTGCGGGCTCCGATTCCGTGCCCGCGATCAAGGGCTGGCAGGATGGGGCGGCATCGTATCGGGGGCGACGGGAGCATCGAGGGTGAGCGGGGCGAGGTCGGCCGGGAGATCAGCGCGAGCGACCGCGTCCTTCCGCGCTGTCACGGCGTTGGTGGCGGGGCTGGCCACCGCCTGCTCCGCGAGCCCACCGTCGCAGGTCACGGCCACCGCGCCCGCCGCGACGGCGACCCCCGCGCCCGCCTCCGAGCCCACCTCCGAGCCCACCCCGCAGGGACCGCCTGGTGCGATGCCGCGCGAGGGCGAGGTGCGCAGGGTGCGCGCCTCGGGCGGCCTGCCGCCGGTGATCAGCTCGATCCCCACCGGCCGCAAGGTGGTCTTCCTCACCATCGACGACGGCTGGGAGCAGGACCCGGGCTTCGTCCGGCAGATCCGTGACGAGCGCATCCCGATCACGGCGTTCGCGATGCGGGACGCGGTGGAAGCCAAGGGCATCCCGGACCAGGCGGGCGGGCAGGGGCGCTACATAGGCGCCGGCAAGTGGGGATATTTCCGGTCACTCAGGGACGCGGGCGTACCGATCGAGAACCACACCCTCACCCACCCCGACCTCCGCCTGCTCGGTCACGCCGCTCAGCGGCGGGAGATCTGCGGCGCTTCCAGGCTCATCGCCCAGCGGACCGGCGCCCGGCCCACCCTCTTCAGACCGCCGTTCGGCTCGTACAACACCGACACCCTCCGCGCGGCCAAGAGCTGCGGCCTGACCTCGGTGCTGCTCTGGACGGCCACCGTCCAGCCCGGCGGCAAGATCGCCTACCAGGTGCCGGACAAGAAGCTGCGCCCGGGCGACATCCTGCTCCTGCACTTCCGCCCCAACCTGGCCAGAGACTTCCGCATCCTGGTCGACAAGATCAAGCGCCGGGGCTTCGAGCTGGGCAACCTCCAGGCATACCTGGAAGCCGCGACCACCCCCGCGCAGTAGGCCGCGGAGAGCCCGGTCCGCCGCGGGGCGTAGGCGCCGGTCAGCCGTGCGGGTGACGCGCCGGAGGGCCCGCGAGCGGCATCGTTGAGTGACCGATGGAGGCCTGTGTGACCAAGGTCGCATCGCATTACTCTACAAGCTGTAGTACTACTTCAAGTAGACGTACTACAGCCTGTAGAGCTCAAAGTCCGGTGAGGGGAA
Organism: Nonomuraea sp. LPB2021202275-12-8; assembly: GCF_037044575.1. Taxonomy (NCBI): domain Bacteria; kingdom Bacillati; phylum Actinomycetota; class Actinomycetes; order Streptosporangiales; family Streptosporangiaceae; genus Nonomuraea; species Nonomuraea sp. LPB2021202275-12-8. The sequence goes on from NZ_JBAHWD010000003.1 coordinate 288,160, forward strand.
ATGGACGCACTTGATCTTGCAAGGTGGCAGTTCGGGGTGACCACCGTCTATCACTTCCTGTTCGTGCCGCTGACGATCGGCCTGGGCGTCTTCGTGGCCGGACTGCAGACCGCCTGGCACCGCACCGGGAAGGAGCACTACCTGCGGCTGACGAAGTTCTTCGGCAAGCTCTTCCTGATCAACTTCGCGATGGGCGTGGTCACCGGCATCGTGCAGGAGTTCCAGTTCGGGATGAACTGGTCTGAATACTCCACGTTCGTGGGTGACGTCTTCGGTGCGCCGCTGGCCCTGGAGGCGCTGCTGGCGTTCTTCATGGAGTCCACGTTCCTCGGGTTGTGGATCTTCGGCTGGGACCGCCTGCCGAAAAGGGTGCACCTGGCGTGCATCTGGGCCGCGGCGATCGGCTCCAACATCTCCGCGTACTTCATCCTGGCGGCCAACGCGTGGATGAAGCACCCCGTCGGCTACGAGGTCGTCGACGGCAAGGCCCGGATGACCGACCTGTGGGCGGTGCTCACCAACTCGACCGCCCTGGCCCAGGTGCCGCACGTGGTCGGCGCGGCGTTCGTGGTGGCGGGCGGGTTCATCCTGGCGGTGTGCGGCTACTGGCTGCTGCGGACGCGCGCGGACATGTGGCGCGGCGCCGCGCGGGCGGCGCTGGTCATGACGGCGATCGCGGGGGCGGTCGTCGCCGGCACGGGCGACACGTCGGCCAAGCTGATGTACGAGCAGCAGCCGATGAAGCTGGCCGCGGCCGAAGGACTCGAACGCGACACCGCGGGCGCGGCGTTCACCGTGGCGCCGGGCATCGAGATCCCCAAGGTGCTCAGCTTCCTGTCCACCAACGACTTCGACGCCACCGTGCAGGGCACCGAGGATCTGCAGGCGCGGTTCGAGGAGCGGTTCGGCCCCGGCGACTACCGGCCTGACCAGACGGTCGTGTTCTGGTCGTTCCGGGTCATGATCTACTTCGGGATGGCCACGGTCGGCCTGTCGGTGCTCGGCCTGTGGCTGACCCGGCGCAGGCGGCCGATGCCCGGCTGGATGGCGCGGCTGCTGGTGCTGGCACTGCCGCTGCCGCTGCTCGCGGTGACCGCCGGCTGGCTGCTGAGCGAGGTGGGCCGCCAGCCGTGGACGGTGGCGGGCGAGTTGCTGACCGCCTCCAGCGTCTCCCCCGGCGTGAGCCTGGCCGAGGTCGCCATCTCGCTGACCGTCTTCACCCTGCTGTACGGCGCGCTCGCGGTGGCGGAGGCCGTACTGCTGACCAGGCATGTCCGCAAGGGCCCCGAGGAGTCCGAGCCCGTCCCCGCGGCCGAGAAGCTCGAGCCGTCGCTCATGTATTGAGGTGCAGACAGTGATCGACCTGTGGTTCGTCATCATCGCCTTCCTCTGGACCGGCTATTTCGTCCTGGAGGGCTTCGACTTCGGCGTGGGGCTGCTGGCGCCGTTCGTCAGCGCGAACGGCGAGGAGCAGCGGCAGAGCCTGCAGACGATCGGCCCGGTCTGGGACGGCAACGAGGTCTGGCTGATCACCGCCGTCGGCGCCATGTTCGCCGCCTTCCCCGCCTGGTACGCCGGCATGTTCAGCGGCTTCTACCTGCCCGTCGTGCTGGTCCTGGTGGGCCTGATCGTGCGCGGCGTCAGCCTGGAGTGGCGCGGGAAGGTGGCCAACCCGGTCTGGTGCGACCTGGGGATCGTGATCGGCAGCGCGCTGCCGGCGTTCGTCTGGGGCACGGTCTTCGCCGACCTGCTGTACGGGAGCGCCGGGGCGGCCCTGCTCGGCGGGGCGTTCACGCTCGCCGTGTGCCTGCTGCACGGCGCGGTGTTCCTGGCGCTGCGGACCGAGGGACCGGTCCGGCGGCGCGCCCGGACCGCCGCGCTGGCCGCGAGCGTCGTGGTGCTCCCGGTGGCCGTGGTAGCACTGTCCAGCATGGGCTCGCTGCCGGCGCTGGTCGCCATGGCGGCGCTGGCGGCGGCCACGGCGCTGGTCTGGCGGCGCAGGGAGGGCTGGGCGTTCACCGCCATGGCCACGGCCATCGCGCTGGTCTCCGCGGCGGTCTTCATCGAGCTCAGGGGCGCCCCGCTGCCCGGCCTGACGCTGGCCGAGGCGGCCTCGGGCCCCTACACGCTGACGATGCTGAGCTGGATCGGGCTGATCGCGCTGCCGTTCGTGCTCGGCTATCAGGGCTGGACGTACTGGGTGTTCAGGAAGCGGGTGACGCTCGTCTCCTGAATGCCATCTCCTACGATCCGCGTGACCGCAGTCGTAATCCTGGGAAAACCAACTGTGAGCGTTACGCCGCGGGAGGTGCTCCTTGACCATCGAGATGGTCACATCGGACAGGAGAAAGCTCGCAGTCGAACAGAGGGGGAATCCGGACGGCTCGCCCATCTTACTGCTGCACGGCACTCCGGGCAGCAGGTTTGGACCGTCTCCCAGAGCCGGGGTTCTGTATCGGTTGGGCATCCGGTTGATAAGCTACGATCGCCCAGGATACGGCTACTCGGATCGGATGCCCGGCCGCTCCGTGTCAGATGTGGCATCGGACGTGGAAGCTATTGCGAAGGCGCTCTGCCTCGACAGGCTCGCTGTAGTCGGGCGCTCAGGAGGGGCACCGCACGCGCTTGCCTGTGCGGCGCTACTCCCACACCTGATTACTAGGGCCGCCGCTCTGGTAGGGCTCGCCCCGCCAGAGGCGGAGGGGTTGCGGTGGTTCGACGGTATGCACGAGTCGAATGTTGTGGAGTACAGCGTGGCACGAGCGGGCCAGACTGCCGTGGCGGCCCGGCTGGCTGTGGCCGCCGAACAGATCCGTGCCGATCCGTTCAGCAAGGTCCTCCGGCTCTACCAGCAGGTACCCGAGTCAGACCGCAGGGTGGTGGCCGACGACGGCATCCGACGGATGCTGGTACGCAACTTCGCCGAGGGCCTGCGCCACTCCGCGGATGGTTGGGTGGACGATGTGCTCGCGCTCAATAACGCGTGGGGATTCGACCCCGCCATCATCTCCGTACCGACCCTCCTCTGGCACGGTGAGGACGACGTGTTCTCCCCTGTCGGCCACACAAACTGGCTCGGCAGCCGCATTCCCGGGGCGCTTGTTCGGATTCAGCGAGACGCTGCGCACTTCGGCGCATTGGACGTGCTGCCGGAGGTGCTGCTGTGGCTCAGGTCGGCTGAGGCTCCAGATCTCGATTGAGCCGCTCCCACTCGCGCACAGCCGTGACGCTAGGGTGGCTCTCCCCCAGCACGATGCACAGCGCCGCCAAGGCTTCCCCATGCAATCGTTCGGCCTCGACCTGGTCGCCAGCATCACGTAAGGTGATCGCCATGTTGGCCTGGCATGCCACGGTGTCGGGGTGGCCGGGACGGAAGCACTGACGCAGCCCGTCGAGTGCATGCCGCTCGAGTGATGCTGCCCGTTCGATGTCACCCAGATGGCCAGCACAGTTGGCCAGGTTCACCGTGCACGCCAAGGTGAAGGGATGGGTCTCGCCGAGCCGGTGGCGGAATGCGGTGAGTACCTGCCCGCCCTCTCTGTAGGCCAGGTCCACGTCGCCGACAGCCCGGCGGAGGACCATCAAATTGTTCCCAGCCACTAGCGTGTAGGGGTGGTCGGCCCCGAGCAACTCCGTGTACTCCTCGACCACTTTTGCTGTCATGTCGCGGGCGCTCTCCTTGTGGCCTATAACGGACATGCAGGCGGCCACCTCCAGGGCGGCGGCCTTTGTCTCTGGGGCGGAGGGGTGCAGCCGCTGATAACGCTGGTAGGTGTCCTGCACCAGGGCCAGCGCCTCTTTGTATTGACCGATCTTGCGCAACGAGACGGCCAGGCTCTTGGCGGCCCGCAAGGTGTGGAGGTAGTTCTCTCCCAGAACATCCCGGTACAGCGCCAGCGCTCCCTTGAGTAACTCGATCGACGAATGGTACTCACCCGCCTCCCGCATGTCGCGGGCCAGATTCTGCGTGGTGTTGAGGGTGTCTGGGTGCGACGGTCCCATCACGGAGCTGGCTTGCATCCGCCGGCGAGTCTCCTGGTCCAGTTCCATGGCGCTGTAGCAGTCACCAACCAGGCGGTAGGAGACGGCCAGGTTGTTGGCGGCGGTGAGCGAACGAGGGTAGTCCTCGCCGTAGGTGTCCTTCCATCGGTCGTAGGTCTCCCTGTCCATCCGCAGCGCCTCGTCGAACCGGCCGAGGGCACGTAGATCGGCTGCCAATGAACCAGAGGTCAGCATCGTGTAGTAGTGACTGTCCCCGTACAGGTCTAGCTGAGCCTCGCGCACCGCCTCATCCAGTTCACGGGCCTGCTCGAAGCGCCCTAAGGAGCGCAACACGTTGGCGATCTGGAACTGCAGGTGCAGCCGCTGCCCATCCGTGGGGCCAAACTCCACTGCCCAGATCTCAGCCAGTTCCTGACCACGAGCTAGCGCGTTCTCGAAGTCGCCGCGCTTGTACAGGTAGCGCACGTACTCCGTGAGTAGCAGGCGCACCTGGTCCTCGGTGCACGTAATAGCACCGGACGGGCTCAGATGAGGCCAAATGAGCTCATACCTGGGCCAGTTCTCTGGGTCATCCACTTCTCCTTGCCGCGGCCGGGCTCCGACCAGGATGCCGTGCACTTCGTGCCCTGCCTTGAGCGCCTCCTCCACTGGCATGCGCGAGCGGATGACCTTCTGTACCAGGCGGTGCACTTGGATGGTGTTGTTGCCCTGGTCCACCTTGGCCAGCGCGTATCTGCCGATATCCCTGATGATCCGGCCCAGCACGAGCTTGTCACGTAGAGAGCTGTCGAACGCCCTCAACAGTTCCAGCATCTCATCGCTGTAAATCAGCGACTGGGAGATCGACTCGGGCGCGAAGAACGCGCAGAGTTGGAGCAGACGCCCGGCAGCGGGGGAACGCACGTTGAGCTGATTGAAGGAAATCTCCCAAGTAGCCGCTACCGAGTGCGGATAGTCGTCAGGCGGATTGAGGTCGAGCGTGCTGAGAGTCTGTGTCTCCAGCTCTATCACGTACATCGGGGCCGGCATGCGGGTCTCTTGCAGCCAGGCGGCCGCCTGCTCGATCGCCAGGGGCAGGTAACCCAGAGCGTCCGCGATGCGCAAGGCGTCAGCAGGATCCAGGCTGCGCACCCGTCGCCGCAGGTGCTCAACGCTTTCCTCGCGGCTGAACACGTCGATCTCCAGCGTGACCGCCACGCTGGACCACGCCTGACTGCGAGAGGTGATCAGCACGTGGCCCGTGCCACCAGGCAGAAACGGACGCAACATGTCGGCGTCATCCGAGTTGTCGAAGACGAGCAGCCAGCGAGTGTACGGCTCACCGCGCCGCAATGCCTCGAGCGCCGCCTTGGCGCCATCCGCGATGCTGTCACCAAACCGAATGCCCAGTCGCACGGCCAGCGCAGCGAGTGAGCGGTTGATCTCGCCTGCGTCGTCGCTGGGTACCCACCACACCAGGTCGTAGTCCGCCTTGAACCGGTGCGTGTATTCGAGGGCGATCTGTGTCTTGCCGACTCCGCCCAGGCCGAACAGAGCCTGCGGTCGGACGCCCGTGTGGTCGCCGTCGACCAGCCGGTCGCGCAGAAGCTCAAGGAGGGTGCTCCGGCCGGTGAACGCGGCATTCCTGGTCGGCACGCTCCAGACATCCGGCGCGTTCAGGGGAAACCTTGACGCCGGCGACACTGCTGGCACGTCGTAACCGGACACCTGGTCCGGCTTGCCCACCGCACGTAATAGGGTTTCGGCTGCCTGCTCGGCGCCCAGAGAAGTCAGGTCGATCGCCGGAGCCTCGGTAAAGGGGACCGCCCCCCGGTACTCGCTGACTAGAAACGGAACCACTGGCCGGACGCCGAAGGCATCCGTGCCGACGAGCGGATGTGGGACCTGAGTGGAACGGGCGACGCGGGCGTACGCACCGGACAAGAGCAGAAGGACACGGCTTTCTCCCTCAGGGAGACTCATACCGGCGACTTGGGGAACCACCCTGAAGCCAGCGCGGGTGAGGAGCCCGGACACCCAATCCGCCCACATCCGATCCTCGGGCACGTAGCTGAGCAGGATGTCGACCTGCTGCGCAGGCTGTTTCCTGGTGTATACCTCCAAGAACCTGGAACGCAGGCCCTCGTCCATGCCCGGGAAGGAGGTCACCCGGCCCTTAGTGATCGCCCCTGTGAGCCGCTCGAACGCCGCGAGCAGAGATGTAGGTGACCCTGGTAGATCACCGAAGACCGCCAGCGTCTCCTCGAATGCGTAAAATCGTTTGTACGGGATTTCCACCATGCCCCAGTACTGGCTCGTCTCCTCCGAGCTCATGCCTTTGGGCAGATTTTCGAACTTGCTGCGTGCGAGTGCACGGCCCGCGTCGAGTTTCTCTTTCTCACCGTCGTCGATTCTAGTCGGGACGGGGAGGATGCGGATATTGCGGTCGGCGTACCGTTCGTCGATGTAACGGGCGACCTTGGCCGCTCCTTCGATGCTCTGGTCAGCCATCGTGAAGCAATCCACGAGGACGTCGGGCATCTGCATCGTACAGATGTCGGCGATGTCACTCAGCCCAGTCCGGCTGTCGATCAGGGTGTAGTCGTACTTGGCCTTCATGTCGGCGCGTAAAGCGTCCAGGAAGGACCCTCCGCCGACCCGGCCATAGAAGTTGTCCCAGTCGAAAGTGGTGACGATCGAAGAGTAATCGCGATTCTGCTGGCCCGCGGAAAGGAAGTACAGCACACCCTCACCGGGGAAATCCCACTCGATCGGCACGGCGTGTGGCGAAACGCGGGCGTAGTCGCGGTACCAATCGTCACTCTCGTGTTCGCGCGTGGCAGCCCATGAGTAGTTGCTGACAATGTCAATGACACCTTGGCTCGACCCGACCAGACGGCTGTCGAGGAACGGATGAAAGTACTTGTACAGGCCGGGCGACTCCAAGTCCCAGTCGACTACCAGCACACGCAGGCCGCTGCTCGCGAGCAGCCACGCCGTGTTGGCCAGAGCCATCGTCCGGCCCGCGCCACCCTTGTAGGAGTAGAACGTGATGACCTGGCCCTCGTACTCACTGTCCGTCATGGATCCTCCATCAACCTCGGCTTACGCCCTGTCTGCCCGCTCGGGGGGAACGTTCTGACTGTCCTGAAGAAGTGGCCAGCTGCCCTGGCGACGGTTTCGGGAAAGGCAAGACGGAACGCCTCCATTGACGCGACGTCCCAGGACTCCGGGCTGCCGTACTTGGTCGGCAGCGCCTCACGCAAGCCGTCCTTGAGTCTCTCCTTGGCGTGCTCAGTCTGCAGGTCCGCGCTGTTCCAAGGAACGATGACGCTGATCCACTGGCGGCCGCGCTGGTCGAGGCGGAGGAGTTCCTCTCGTCGACGAGCGTGCGCCGTCTCCCAGGCGTCCAAGAGCATCACGGCCGGCCCTTCCGGCTGCTCGGTGCCGAGCAGCTGCTCCGAGTGCTGCTCGAAGCTGACGATCTCGGCCTGGTATCCCTGCGCCTCCGCCAATTCGCGGGCGCATTCCGCAAGCGGCTTGGTATTGCCCGGGACACGGAAGGGATTCCACTCAGCGGGCACATGTCCGTAGTAATACGAGTCACGACCTCCGGGAAGCGTCTCGGTGACGGAGGCAACGACAGTCACCTTGAGAGGGTGCCGCATCCCATAGTCGTCGAAGACGCTGGCGAGACTGTCATACGGCAGCGGATCGCATGGGGCGACGTTTGTGGCCGCGGCGACTGACACGATGCGCTTGGCGAGATCGAAGGTCGCCTGCCGAAGGTGGCTCCGGAGCCCGGGTAACTCAGTGAATCCGTAGAAGCCGTCACGCAGGTAGCGCTCGTTCATATTCTTCAGCGAGTACTGGATCGGTTTGGCCACGGTGGGCAACTCGTCGGGAGGAACGGGATGCCAGACCAGGGGAACGATCGCCTGAGGTTCCCTGCCTTCGCTGTCGCGCTGCATGTGGACACGATGCAGGAAGGCCGCCCATTCTTTTCCGCACTCCTCACTGCTGAAATACCGGGGAGAATACACCGGCACGAATATCTGGCACGTGGCCAAGGCCTCCGCGAGCTGGTCCGTCCAGCGGTCCCCCGAATCCAGTTTCTGGTCCATGAAACCGGCCTCCACATCGGTGCAGCTGGTCATGTGAAGGATGTGCTTGCAGAGGTTTCGGAACAGCTTGAAGATCGGTTCGTTCAGGTTGACGTCTGGGTTGAAGCGCTGCTGAGGCAGCCGCGCGTAGCTCAGGAAGAAGTATGGACCCCTACGGCCGACTGACATCTGCCCCCCTTCGCTGTGGTACTTACTACACCTTTCTCCATTGCGCGTACCAGAGGGTGGCAAAATCAACCGCACTCCGCATAGAGATCATTCGGCATCGAGCCTGGCCAACCCGACCGATAGCGACATTTTGGGATATTTCATAATCCGCGCCGAGTCGGACCATATCACCGGAATCGAGGTCAACATCCTCGTATTCCCACCATTGCCGCCCGTGGCCGAAATCAACCACGCAGCGGTAGCGACGGCGAGGAGGGCTGGCACAGTAGCGGTATTCGGCTAGATGCAAGGCGGTGCACCGATCGTAACCAACCCCGAGGAGCAGGATGTCGGCGTTCACTTCGTACAGCTTGGCCAGTGGAGAGCTTTCGCCCAGGTGACATTGGGGATCGTGTCCATCCATGAGTCGAGCCGCGAGCGGTCCCACAGCGGCGAACGACGTCTGCGGATGAGCACTCCGAACCGCTTCTGGCAAGGTACGCACAGTCTCAGCGAGACATCCCATCCCCTGGGAAGGTGACGTCGCGGGGTCGAAAGCAGGCATCTGCTCTCTGTAGCCGAGAATTTCAGCCGGAGTCATACCGTCGATGGCCTGGTGATAGAGCGGAGAGGTGTCGGAGTTGCCCGCTGTACCCGCGGGTACCACCAGCGTGCCCCTAGGCCCCAGTAGCTCGCGTAGCTCAGCCACTACGGCGGCGGCCGCACAACCTAACGCCAACTGCCGCATGGACGCGTGTACCAGCAACACCTGACCTGTTCGCACCCCCAGTGCGCGCAGTTCGTCCGCGAGTCGGCTCACGTGAGGTCTGTTTCGGTGAGCATCGGGCCGACACCCTCACGCATACGAGCCACGAACCGGTAGCCGAGTGGCGTGAGCGAGCCGGACTCTGCAAGCACCTCGATCGCCCGCGCGGTGTGGCGCCCCCAGCGCAGGAACCGCTCACCGTCCGGCTCGTATACACGCCAGAAGTCTGTGACCGCCAAGTGGGCGTATGTACCTTGCAGCAGGCCTTCGAGAGGGCGCGGATCATCACGCCACGGCGCCGGGAAGAGCCGCTGGTCGCTCTCGTCGTATAGATCGAACAGATCCAGCACGCCACCCAGCTTGACGTGCTGGAACTCGTGCATCAGCAGCAGGGCCAATGTCGCGGGGTCATCCGGCAAGGCCGCGGCCACCGCCCCGAAGGCCTGTCTGGCGGTCGAACTGGCCTCACGTCCCGAGGGTGCCGGAGCAAGGACCGTCACCGTAGACAGGCCGGCACGGATGCCTTCGGCATATCGGGGATACTCGCGCTCAATTAGCCGCCATGCGGCGTCAAACGCCGTCTGCCAAACAACGGCTTGCACGTCGGACAAGGGGGGAGCCGCAGGCCATTGATGACAATCGCGGTACGGGTCTGAGTCTTCTAGCAAGATCTCAAAACCGCCCGATTGCATGGTGCGGGCCGGGCGGGGGACCACCTCGCGCCCGTTGATAAGCACACCGTCTGGGGCCGCGGTCAGCGTGGCCGTGTCACCTTGAACCGGCCCAAACGTTGCCACGGTCGGTAGGTAGACCGCGCCACCATGTACGTGGACTTCCAACTCGACCTCGACCCGGGCGCGCACCGCAGCGGCAGCGGCGATGTTCGCCAGGTAGCGGGCCGGCGCCTCCCCCCGCACGCAAAGCACGGCCCAGACGCGGATGTAAGGATGGGCAAGCACCCGGCGTGTCGCCTCCGGCGCGCGAGACTCCAGCCCGACGAGCACGTCCCAGCCCGCTCGGGCGTCTTCTTGATTGCGCACACTGGTCATCAGGACACGCTGCACGCTTCGCTGGGACGCAGCGAGCCATTGGACATCGCGGTCGCGGCCCAGCCCACGTGCAAGTTCGTCAAGGGTGCGTTCAGGAAGGACATGCCGATGCACCTTGATCGTTCCCTGGACCTCGGTGATTAGCTTGTACAGGTCTGCACAATAAACACTAGGGTTGGCGAACCCCGTCCCACTCCGGTACCGATGCGGGTAGAGACCGCCTCCGCAGCTCTTGACTACGGCGCACTCCCGACAGGTCTGACTAAGCCCGGCCAAGCCTGTCTGGCGCGTGATCACCCCAGGGTGCCGAGCAACCGCGTCCAAATTATGGCGGAAAACATCCATTCCGGTCTCAGGGGCGCCCTCATAGGCGACCTTCAGCGAGTCCACCTGCTCATACGCGCCGTCGGTTTCGATGACCACCAGTGTGCTGGGCTCCAGTCCGATCGCTTCGGTCAGGCTGGACAATCCCAATGTTGTGCGGATGATCGACTCGAAGATGCGGATGCCCACTGGCCGCCCGTCCGCCTCCCAACAGCGAAAGATTGACAGGAGCCAGTCGGCATATGCCGTCGGCTGACTTTCCAGGCGCTCGGGCGGGGAATCCCAAGTCGCGTGTGGGAGCAAGAAATCAATGCGCGGCGGGTCGAGTGGCAGAAGTGCACGGTAGACGGCCACGGGATCATTATCCAGGTCAATGGTGCACAAGATGCCGCCGTAGAGCTCCGGTCTACGCCGCAGCAACTGCACCGCCCGAACGACCTGATCGTAGCTGCTACGCCCATCGGCGTACCTCCTGTGGAGATCATTCGCCTGCCGGTCACCGTCGAGCGACACGCCCACGCTCACGTCATGCTCGACGAACAGATCACAAAACCGCTGATCCAAGAGGATGCCATTGGTGTGAATCCGAATGTCCAGCGCGGAAATCGGCGCGAGAGTGGACCGCAGGATGCTTAGAATCCGACCAAGCCGCGCAGGGCCGGCAAGTAGCGGCTCGCCGCCGTGCAACACGAGGTGAACCTTCTCCAAGGCGTGCGACCGAGCATGCTCGGCGATGCGACCGGCCGCTTGACGGACGGTCGCGTCAGAGATCACCCTTGGGCGCGCCCTCCATGTCTGATCGGCCTTTTTGTACACGTAACAGTGGTCACAAGCGAGATCACAGCGACTGTGGACTTTGATAACAAATTGAGAAAAAGGGGCGATTTTATCACTCATGGCCCGCCCTGTCCGTTTTAGATGGACGAGCTGAAGGCAGCAACAGGCACTCGACGACTCTTCCCGGATTCGGGCATGATACGGCTCAGAGCGAGAGCCAACTCGCCTGCACCGACAGCCTCCATCTCAGAAAGCGGCAGATCAGCGAAATCCGCTAGGTCCGAGATGAAACCATCTCGCAACTGGCCGGTCGTCGCCATGATTCCCCATCCTTCTTGGTGTAAAATGAGAGCTAAGGGGACAGCCAGCCGCCGACCAAGACCAGCAAAGGCTGCCGTCCGCCGTCGAGTCTAATGGCTGCGTGCTGCGGACAGGCCTATCACCGTCAGTCCTGGTCGACGAATTGCAAAGCAGTTGTCGCCCGAAAAAGGTGACAGAAAACTATCGGTGAGGTCAAGGGCCCGTCACCTCGAGACTGTGTGAAGCGGCCCACAGCATGTGCTCCTTCGATATGGTCTCTTCGGTTTCGTCCACGAAATGCGCCCATTCTGGCTCGGATGTCGGCCAACGTTCTTCGACGGCGATCGTCCCAAGCTCGAAGGCAGTCACCGCGTACGACTGTGCGACCTGGCGATACTGCTTAGTCTGAGTCCACGCGATCCCTGCCACTGCCAACGCCCCCACGATGCCCGGGACGTCAAGCTCGATGATCTGAGCGGCCCCGAGTACGGCCGCGATCAGGCCGACCGCCTCGATTGACGCCAGCAGGACGGACCAGCCGACCGCCGACCGCTCGTTCCTCAGCGTCCTGCTCCGATACCACCCTCGCTGATCCTGGATGCGTCCGCGGCGGTAGAAAGCCTGCCTGTCCTTCAGGGAGAGCCCGCGAATCCTCCGCATCTCCGCAGTCACCGCCTCGCCGTCCTCGGGGGGCGGCACAGGCGTAAATCCTCGCAGGTGAGCGACAATATGCATCATCCTTTTCAGCAGCAGCGAATCGGCGTCGCCCGGCCCACCTTCCAAGGCGAACGGCTGCCCGCCGACGATGTAACGCCAGGCCAGCGATTTGGTGGACTCCGCAGCCGCCCTGGCCTCGTACCAGTGCCTGTCGGGCCGGGCCGTGAGCAGGTAGACCTCTACCACCAGCGCCACCGCCAACGCCGAGCCGGTGATCAGGGCGGCGATGTTCACCTGCCCGTGGTCAATACTGAAAGTGCCGAACACCGCGGCTGTCACGAGGGAAGCCAGGCGCAATATCGTCGAGACAAGGAACTTGCGTTGTCCGACAGCCGCGTTGCCGTCTGCGGTACGGAACAGCTCAGGATAGTGGGCGTCATCCATGATTCCGAGAGGACCTTGACTCCACCGGCACGTCAAGCCTCGCGGTGGGCACCTAGGGGCCAGATTATCTGCACCTCGATGGCCCGCGATCTGGCTTCTCGGACCACGTCGGCCGTACCTCCCACCCCCTTGGCCGGCCGACCGTCCCAGACGGCGAGCAGCACGTCAGCGCCTTTCAGCAGTAGTCCGTTGGCCGATGCGTACGCCTCCGGCGACGGTAGCTCGAATGGCAGCTCGCGCACAATCGTGGCGAGTCCGAGCCATCGGTCGTAGGCACGCCGGAGTGATTCCGACAGCTCGACCCCGTACTGCCTCGCCGGCACAACCACCTCGAGGCGACCGCCCTGTTCCAGCACCACATCGGCGAAGATCTGGTCGGCGCCTGGGGCTAGACACGACACTCCAACCAGGCAATCGGCGAGGGGCCGCAGGATTTCTCGAATCGCCGACCGGACCATTTCCGCAGTCTCCCTGCTGAGATCGCGGTGTCCGCTGATCGCAATGCGCACGCGCCCTCCTGCCCGGCATGGCTTTCCAAGAGATGTCCCTCATCCGATGCGCGGACACACCATCGGGTTCAGGTGGCGACGGTGCCGCCGAGGTAGAGCCTGCCGAGCCGCGGGTCGGCAGCGAGCTCGCGCGCGGGACCGGAGATGTGCACCCGGCCGAGGTCGAGCACGCAGCCGACGTCTGCGGTCTCCAGCGCCCTGCGCGCGTTCTGCTCCACCAGCAGCACGGCGACGCCGGCGCGGCGCATCAGGTCGATCTGGTCGAAGACGGTCTGGGTGGTGCGCGGGTCGAGCCCCATCGACGGCTCGTCGAGCAGCACCACGGCGGGTTCGAGCATGAGCGCGCGGGCGAACTCGACCTGCTTCTGCTGCCCGCCCGACAGCAGCCCTGCCATGCTCCCCCACCGCTCGGCGACGACCGGGAACAGCTCCTTGACCGCCTCGATCCGGCGGTCCAGCCTGGCCGCGTCGCGGACGGTGTAGCCGCCGAGGCGCACGTTCTCGGCCACCGTCATCTCGCGGAAGACGCTGTGCCCCTGCAGCACGTGGGCCAGCCCCAGGCCGAGCAGCTTCTGCGGCGAGTGGCCGGTGACGTCGCGGCCCGCCAGCGTCACCCGGCCCGACCTGGGCGCGAGCAGCCCGCTGGCGACCCTGAGCGCGGTGGACTTGCCCGCGCCGTTGGGGCCGACCAGGCAGACGACCTCGCCGGCTCTGACCGTCACGGACAGGCCGCGCAGCACCGGCGCCGCGGCGCCGTAGCCGGCCACGACCTCTTCCAGGGACAGCACGACCTCAGACACCTAGGTACGCCTCCAGCACGCGGGGGTCGTTACGCACCGTCGCGGGCGGCCCTGCCGCGATCGGCCTGCCCCGGTCGAAGACGATCACGTGGTCGCTCATGCCCATGACCATGTCCATGTTGTGCTCGACCACCAGGAACGTGCGGCCCTCGGCGTTGAGGTCGCGCACCAGGGTGACGATGCGGTCGATGAGCGCCGGGTTGACGCCGCCCGCCGGCTCGTCGAGCAGCACCAGGTCCGGCTCGGCCATGAGGACGGCGGCCAGCTCCAGCAGCTTCTGCTGGCCGTAGGACAGGTGGCGGGCCTCGGCCCGCTCCAGGTGGTCGATGCCCATCCGGCCCAGCCAGTGGCGGGCCCGCTCCACCTCGCCCTTGTCGTGCAGCCCGGCCAGCAGCTCGCGCAGGCGGGTGCGGCGGACGGCGACGAGCATGTTCTCCAGCACGGTCAGGCGGGGGAAGACCCGGCAGAGCTGGAAGGTGCGGCCGATGCCGGCGTGCGCGACGCGGTGCGGCGAATGGCCGGTGATGTCGCGCCCGCGGTAGGTCACGCGGCCGGAGTCGGGCCTGATCATTCCGGTGATCAGGTTGAAGAAGGTGGTCTTGCCGCAGCCGTTCGGGCCGATCAGGGCGTTGATCTCGCCGTCGCGGAGCTCGACGCCGGCCCCGTCCACGGCCAGCACCCCGCCGAAGGCCTTGGTCAGCCCGTGCGTGCGCAGCGAGGTCATCGGGCCGCCCCTTCCAGCCGCTGCCCGGCGCTCTGCTCCGGGATGGAGGCCGTGTCCCTGTTCCCGGCGAACCTGGCGATGATGCCCTCCGGCATGAAGAGGACGACCAGGATGAGCAGCAGCCCGGTCGCGGTCAGGTGGATCTGCGTCTCGCCCAGCGCGACCAGGAAGTACTCGCCCGCCGGGGCCACGATGAGCGCGCCGAGCAGCGGCCCGAGCAGGTGCCTGGCCCCGCCGAGCAGGCTCATCAGCACCATGGAGGAGCCGATCAGGATGGAGAAGACGAAGATCGGGTCGAGGCTGCCGAACCAGAGCGCGTACAGGCCTCCGGCCAGGGCCACGAACAGCGCGGACAGGGCGAAGGCTGCGACCTTGTAGGCGGCGGTCGGCACGCCGAGGGACTCGGCCTTGTCCTCGTCCTCCCTGATCGCCCGCAGCCCCGCGCCGAAGCGGGAGCGGCCGATGAACCACCAGCTCGCCAGCGCCAGGGCGAGCAGCAGCAGGAAGAGGTAGAAGAACACCAGATGCGTCTCGCCCCGGTGCAGGCCCGGGAAGGGCGAGGGCACCTGCAGGCCGGTCGAACCGCCGGTGAGCGAGCGCCACCCCTGCACGAGCAGGTTCATCATCGACACCAGCGCGATCGAGACGATCACGAACGACGCGCCGCGCACCCGGACGGCCGCGATCCCCACCAGCACGGCGAACACCGTGACCAGCAGCGCCGAGGCGAGCAGGGCGGCTACCCACGGCACGTCCAGCCGGGTCACCAGCAGGCCGGTGCCGTACGCGCCGAGCCCGAAGAACGCCGAGTGGCCGAGCGAGACGTAGCCGGTGAAGCCGCCGAGGAGGTTCCACGAGGTGGCCATCGCCGCGTACATCACGGTGAGCACCCCGGCGTAGACCAGGTAGTAGTTCGGCACCAGCCACGGGTAGCCGATCGCCAGCGCGGCGCCGAGCAGCAGGAGCCCTCTAGAAGCGATGCGCAAGGCGGCCTCCGAAGAACCCCTGGGGGCGCACCAGCAGGGTGAGGAAGAGGAAGACGTAGAACATCATCGTCGCCCAGGTCGCGTCGACCGTCACCAGCACGACGCCTTCGACCACGCCGAGCATCACCGCCGCGAGCGCCGCGCCGAGGACGCTGCCGAGGCCGCCGACCACGATGATGGCCATTAGCTTGCCGATCCACACCCAGTGCGAGGCGGGGAAGAACGGCGTGATCAGCGCCAGCACCGTGCCGCCGACGGCGGCGGTCGCCAGCCCCAGCCCGAAGCCATAGCCGGCGACCCGCTCGGTGTGGATGCCGACCAGCCTGGCCGCCTCCCGGTGCTGGATGGTGGCGCGCAGCGACCGGCCGAACCTGCTCCTGATCAGCACGGCGAACAGCACGCCGAGCGTGACGGCCGCGACCCCGAAAGCGATGATCTTGTCGTACGGCAGGTGCACCCCGCCGACCGACAGCGACCTGGTGGCGTACTCCATGCTGATCGACTTGTAGGACCCGCTGTAGACGGTGCCGAGGAGCCCTTCGATGGTGAGCGCGAGGCCGAAGGTGAGCAGGACCGACATCATGGCCACGTTGCCGGGGTCCAGCCTGGCGATGAGCAGCCGCTGCACCGCGACGCCGAGCGCGAAGAAGACCGGGACGGTCAGCGGCAGCGTCAGGAACGGGTCCACGCCGAGCGCGGTGTGCAGCGTGTAGGCCAGGTAGGCGGCCAGGAACAGGAAGGCCGGATGCGCCACCATCACCACCCGCATGACGCCGAAGTACAGCGACAGCCCCGAGGCGAGCAGGGCGTAGAGCCCGCCCGTCAGCACGCCCAGGGCCAGCCCCTGCAGGAGCAGGCTCACCACTGCTTCTTCGGGTAGACCAGCTTGGTCGTCTGGGCCTGCGAGCCCTCGGGCAGCACGATCTCGACCTTGCCGTCCACGTACTGCTGGATCATGTGCGCCTGCTCGGGCCTGCCCTGGTCGTCGAAGGAGAGCGGGCCGACGACGGTGTCGAAGGTGGACCGGCGCAGGTGCCCGGTCAGCTTGTCCTGGCACTCCTTGGTGGGGGCGACGCACTTGACGGCGTTGACGGCCGCCTCGACGACCTGGCCGACGGTGTAGCCGTTGGCCGCGTCCTCGTTGGCCTCGCCGTCGAACATCTCCTGGTAGCGCTTGACCAACTCGTCGTTGCCGGTGAAGCCGGAGCGGGCCGACCAGCCGACAGGCGACAGGATGTGCTCGGCGGCGCCCTTCACCGCGGCGGGGAACTCCGACAGGGTCGGCCCGGTGGAGAAGGCTGCCAGCTTGGGCTGCACCTTCAGCTCCTGCAGGGCGCGCACCAGGCCCACGGAGTCCTCGAACTGCGTGCCGCCCACCACGATGTCCGGCTTGGCTGCGGCGATCTTCGCGGCGATGGGGGCGAAGTCGGTGGTCTCCGGCGGGTAGACCTCGTCCACCACCGTCTCGATGCCGGCCGCGGCCAGCTTGTCCCTGAGCCCGTAGGCGGTGCCCTGCGCGAACGGGTCGTCCAGGCTGGCGTACGCCGCGGTCTTGGGCCGCTCGCCGGCGGGTAACTTGACGAGGTAGTCGGCCAGGTAGTCGTAGTGGTCGTCGGCGATGGCGGGTGCGGCGTAGAACAACCGCTTGAAGCCCTGCTCGAAGACCTCCTTGGCGGCGCCGGCGGGCTCGACGAACAGCATGTCGTAGGACTCGGCGACCTTGGCGGCCGGGATCACCAGGCGGGAGGAGAACGGCCCGAAGACCAGGTCGACCTTGTCCTGGGTGATCAGGGACTCGTAGTCGGAGCTGACCCTGTTGGGGTCGGAGGCGTCGTCGCGGAAGATCAGCTCGACCTTCCTGCCGAGCAGGCCGCCCCTGGCGTTCACCCGGTCGGCCCAGACCTGGTAGCCCTCCTGGATGCCCTTGCCGGGCTCGGAGAAGTCGCCGGTCAGCGGGAGTGAGATGCCGATCCTGACTGGTCCCTGCCCGGGGGACGCCGCCGCCCCGGGCTCGTCGGTCTTGGCGCAGGCCGCCAGTCCCAAGCTCACTATCGTGGTCATCGCCAGGACCTTGAGAACTCTTGCCATGGGGGGCGCCTCCGTGAGAAGAGGTAGTGCGTAAGCGCTTTCGCAAGCGCTTTCGGTCACGATTACACGCGATTCACCGCCAGACAAGGGGGAGAGTGCGATGGCTGGAGTGCCTTCCCCGCCCCGGCTGATCGATGTGGCCAGGGCCGCCGGGGTCTCGCTCGCGACGGCCTCACGCGCCATGACCGGCAGCGCCGGCGTCAGCTCCGAGGTCGCCGCGCACGTGCAGGCGGTCGCGTCCCAGGTCGGGTACGTGCCCAACAGCCATGCCAGGGCGCTGGCCGGCGGTCAGGCGTCGATGGTCGGGCTGATCGTGCACGACGTGGGCGATCCGTACTTCGGGGAGATCGCCAGGGGCGTGCTGCGCGAGACCGACCGCCGCGGCTATCTCGCGCTCATCAGCCAGACCGAGCGCGACCCCGGAGCCGAGCTGGCCAGGATCCGGGCGCTGCGCGCGCACCGGGTGACCTCGATCGTGCTGGCCGGCTCGGGTTACGTCGAGGCGAGCGGCGAAGCGGGCACCGCCGCCGAGGTGCGCTCGTTCACCGCCGCGGGCGGCCGGGTGACCGTGATCGGCCGCCATCACCTGCCGGTCGACGCGGTGCTGCCCGACAACGTCAACGGCGGCGTCACCCTCATGCGGCACCTGCTGGAGCTGGGCCACCGCCGCGTCGGCGTGGTCGGCGGGCCGGCGAACCTCACCACCGTCGAGGACCGGCTCGCGGGGCTGCGCGCGGCCGTCGAGGCCGCCGGGCTGGACTGGGCGGCGATCCCGGTGGCGCACGGCGACTTCACCCGCGAGGGCGGCGCCGCGGCGGCCGCCCGGCTCGTCGGCGCCCACCCTCAGCTGACCGCCGTGGTCGCGCTGAACGACCCGATGGCGGTCGGCGCGCTGTCCTGGCTGCTCACCAGCGGGCGCCGGGTGCCGGCGGAGATCTCCGTCGCCGGGTTCGACGACGTGCCGGTGGCGGCCGATGTCTTCCCGGCGCTCACCACGATCAGGTTGCCCATGATCGAGATGGGCCGGCAGGCGCTGGAGCTGGCGCTCAAACCGCCCGCCTCCCGGCCACGCCGCCGCCGCACCACGCACGAGCTGGTGGTCAGGGCGTCCACCGCTCCGGCGCCCTGACCGCCTCGCCGGCCTGGCGTCAGCCGCTGACCGGAGTCGGGCTGACGCGGTGGTCCTTCAGGTGCAGGTCGCCCTTGAGCGGCCCCTGCAGCGCCTTGAGCGTCTTGAGGTCGCCCAGCACCGTCCACAGCGGCCCCACCAGGTGCGGCTTGTACTCGGGCGCCTGGTCCATCCAGGCGTTCTTGCCGTCCTCGCTGATGAAGGTGCTCACGAAGAACTCTCCGGCGTCGGTCTTGCAGTAGCCGGTGCGGATGTCGCTCGCGTCGACCTGCATGCGGGGCTCGCAGTCCACCTGGGCGGAGAGCTCCTCCACGGTGAGAGGCACGACGGTGTCCTGGTTCCCGGCCGCGACGTAGCCGCCGCCGCTCCCGCCGTCTTCGCCTCCGGGCGAGCACGCTGCGACGAGCCCGACCAGCAGCGCGAAAGCGGTCAGACGTGAATAAGTCGTCATGTGCGGAGATACGCAGCCTTCTCTGCCCGGGTTCAGCTCATGCCCAGGTCTTCTGAGAACGGCGCTGACGTCAGCGCAGGATGACGCAGCCGCGTTCGGCCAGGCGGCGCAGGACCGGCGGGTCGCCGTCGAGCTTGGTCCAGCGCAGGTCGAGCTTCTCCAGCGCGGGCAGCTCGGCGGGCAGCTCCCGCAGGCGGTTGTTGCGCAGGTCGAGGTGGGTCAGCCGGGGCAGCCGCGCCAGCGACTCCGGCAGCGCGCGGAGCCGGTTGTCGCGCAGGTCCAGCACGCGCAGCTCGCCCAGCGCGGCCACGGAGGCGGGCAGCCCGGTCAGCGCGTTGCCCCGCAGATGCAGCTCGCGCAGGGCGCCCAGGCCGCCGATCGGCCATGCCGCCGATCCTGCCACAGCGAGATCCGCCCGCGTGCCGGGCGGCCCCTCCGGTCAGCCCCGGAGGTCGAACAGCTCCGACGGGGAGATCGGCATCCGGTCGATCTCGATGCCCTCCGCGTCCTCGATGGCCGAGGCGATCACCGCGGAGACCGGGATCACCCCGGCCTCCCCCGCGCCCTTGATCCCCAGCGGGTTCAGCGGTGACGGCGTCTCCAGATGGCCGGTCTCGATGTGCGGGACCTCGGTGGCGTACGGCATGAGGAAGTCCATGAAGGAGGCGTTGAGCAGCTGCCCGTCCGCGTCGTAGACCATCCGCTCGTAGAGTGCGCCGCCGATGCCCTGCGCCACTCCCCCGTGGATCTGCCCCTCCACGATCATCGGGTTGATCAGCCTGCCGCAGTCGTGCACGACGGCGTAGCGCACCACCTTGATCTCGGCGGTCAGCGGGTCGGTCTCCACGATCGCCGCGTGCATGCCGGCGGCGAACGTGGACCTGATCGGCGAGTAGTAGTCGCGCCCCTCCAGCCCCGGCTCCTCCCCCTCGACGACGGGCGGCCGGTCGGTCGCGGCGGCGCCGGAGAACTGGGTGGCCCTGGCCGTCTCCTCGTCGAAGGCGTAGCGCAGCGGGTTGGCCAGCACCGCGACCGTGGACAGCGGGATGGAGGCGGACGGCGCGCCCACCACGTGCACCAGCCCCTCGCTGATGGTCAGATCGGCCGGGTCGGCCTCGAGCGCGCCGGCGGCGATCCGCAACGCCTTCTCGCGCACCTTGGCGCAGGCCAGCGCGATCGCGTTCCCGCTCATCACGGCCGCGCGGGAGGCGAACGTGCCCACGGCGTAGCCGAAGCGCCGCGTGTCGCCGGTGACGACGGAGATCCGCTCGATGGGCACGCCGAGCTCGGTCGCGGCGATCTGGGCGAACACGGTCTCGTGGCCCTGCCCCTGCGAGGTGAGCCCGGTCGAGACGTGCACCCGGCCGTCGGAGGTGATCTGCACGTGCCCGCCCTCGTAGGGCCCGACGCCGGTCCCCTCGACGTAGCAGCCGATGCCGATGCCCCTGCCGGGCTCGGGCCGGAAGTCGTCCCAACCGATCAGTTCCTTCACCATGCGCAGCATCCGCGGGTAGTCGCCGCTGTCGTAGATGAGCGGCCGCCCGTCCTGGAAGATCATTCCCTGGTCGTACGGGAACTCGTCCGGCCGGATGAAGTTGACCTCCCGCACCTCGGTACGGTCCTTGCCCAGATGGCGGGCGATCTTGTCCATGGTCCGTTCCATGCAGAAGACGCCCTGCGGCCGTCCCGCCCCCCTGTAGGGCGTGACCTGCACGGTGTTGGTGTAGACGGCGGTGAACTCGACCCGGTAGGCACCGATCCGGTACGGCCCGAGCAACTGCGTCGAGGTGACGATCGGCACGATGATCCCGTACGGCGTGTAGGCGCCGTGGTCGTGCAGGATCGACACGTCCAGCCCGAGCACCCGTCCATCGTCGTCGAAGCCGACCCGCACGTGCTGCACCTGGCCGCGCTCGTGCGCGGAGGAGATGAAGTGCTCGCGCCGGTCTTCGGTCCACTTGATCTCGCGGCCGAGCAGCATGGCCGCCCACGGCACCAGCACCTCCTCCGGCCACGGGTGCACGATCTTCACGCCGAACCCGCCGCCCACGTCGGGGGCGATCACCTCGACGTGCGGCAGCGGCAGGCCGAGCGCGGCGGCGATGGCCATGCGGACGCTGGTGGAGGTCTGGGTGCTGGAGTAGACGCGCAGGTCGGTGCCGTCCCAGCGGGCGTACACGCCGCGGCCTTCGAGCGGCATGCTGGCGCTGCGCTCGATGTCGAGCCTGAAGGCCAGCGTGTGGGGGGCCGCCTCGATGGCCTCGGCCGCGCCGCGCCCGGTGGTCGAGGGCACCTCCTGGACCAGGTGCGCGCCCACGTTCCCTGGCACGTCCTCGTGCACCAGCGCGGCCCCGTGCGCCGCCTCCTCCAGCCCGACGACCGGCTTGAGCGGCTCGTAGTCCACCTCGATCAGCGCGCAGGCGTCCTCAGCCAGATAGCGGTCGGTGGCCACCACCATGACCACGGGCTCGCCCACGTGCCTGACGACGTCCCTGGCCAGGGGGTAGGCGGTGCGGCCGTGGGTGAGCGCCGGGTGCGGGATCAGCAGCGGCAGCGGGCGGCCGACCCGCTCGGGCAGGTCCTCCCAGGTGTAGATCGCCACCAGCCCGTCGACGTCCAGGGCGGCCGTCACGTCGATGTCGCGGATGCGGGCGTGCGCGTGCGGCGAGCGCACGAACGCGGCGGCGAGCGCACCGGAGCCCAGGTCGTCGAGGTAGCGGCCGAGGCCGGCGAGCAGCCTGGGATCCTCCCGGCGCTGCACCGGCTCCCCGAACAGCCTGGTGGTCACGGGCCTCGCCTCCTCGCGGTCACGACTCTTCGGCCAGCAGCTCGGCCGCGCGGTGGACGGCCTTGGCGATGTTCTGGTAGCCGGTGCAGCGGCACAGGTTGCCGGAGATGCCCTCCAGCACCTGCTCGTCCGTGGGCGCCGGATTCTCCTTCAGCAGCGCGGTCACCGTGCACAGGAAGCCCGGCGTGCAGAAGCCGCACTGCAGGGCGTGGCACTCGGCGAACGCCCGCTGCACCGGCGAGAGCCCGTCCGGCCCGGCCAGCCCCTCCACCGTGGTGATCTCGCGGCCGTCCACGGTGACCGCGAACGTCAGGCACGAGCGCACCGGCCGCCCGTCCAGCAGCACCGTGCAGCAGCCGCACACGCCGTGCTCGCAGCCCACGTGCGTGCCGGTCAGGCCGAGCTCGTGGCGCAGGCAGTCCGACAGCAGCAGGCGCCCGGGCACCCGCACCCGGCGGGCGGTGCCGTTCACCACCAGGGTGATCTCGTGCTCGGCCGTCATGCCGCCGCCTCTCTCGCCGCTTCCCGCAGGGCCCGCTCGGCCAGCACGCCCACCAGGTGCAGGCGGTAGGCGGCCGAGGCGTGCACGTCGCCCTCCGGGTCGGTGCGCTCCCGCACCGCCGCGGCCACCGCGGGCCAGTCGACGCTCACGGCGGGACGGCGCTCGCACGCGCCGCTCACGTCCACCACCACCGGCACCGGCCCGACGCCGACGCAGGCCACCCTGGCCGACTCGATGTGCAAATCCTCGTCCAGTCCCACCACGGCGCAGACCCCGGCCAGCGCGTAGTCGCCGTGTCTCCTCGCCACCTCCACGAACGCCGTCCCCGACCTCTCGCCCAGCGCGGGGAAGTGCGCGGACACGGCCAGCTCGCCCGGTTCGATCGCCGACTCCATCGGCCCGGCGAAGAACTCCCGCGCCGGCACCTCCCGCTCCGCCGTCCCGGCGGGCAGCGTCACCACCTGGCCGCCGCGCGCCGGCTCGCCGCCGTCACCCCGGCGGGCCAGCCGTACGGAGCCGCCCAGGACGGCCAGCACCGCGGGCAGCTCGGCGGCCGGGTCGGCGTGCACGAGGCTGCCGACGACCGTGCCCCGGTTGCGGATCACCGGATGGGCGACCAGCCTGAGCGCCTTGCCGATCAGCGGGTGCGCGCCGGCCCGCTCCACCTCGGCGTGCCTGGCCAGCGCGCCCACGGTGACGCCCGCGGGCGTCACGTCGATCACGGCCAGGGACTCCAGCCGGTTGATGTCGATCAGGTGCGCGGGCGCCGCCAGCCGCATGTTGAGCATGGGGATCAGGCTCTGCCCGCCGGCGAGCACCTTGCCGTGCGCCCCCGCGGTGGCCAGGACCTCCAGGGTCTCGCCGAGGTCGCGGGGAGCGTGGTACTCGAACGGCGGCGGCTTCACCCGGCGTCGCTCCTGATCGGCTCGGGGGTCCGCCCGGCGATGACGCGCAGCAGATGCCAGCCGCCCACCACCACGATGGTGCCGAGCGCGATGCCCTCAAGCCTGAAGTCCCCGCTGATCAAGTGCTTCACCGGTCCGATCGCCAGGATGATGCCCGCGCCGATCGGGACCATGTTCACCGGGTCCGCGAAATCCACCCGGTTCTCGATCCAGATCTTCGCTCCGAGAAGACCGATCATGCCGTACAGGATGACGGTGACGCCGCCGAGCACGCCGGACGGCGTGGCGGACACCAGCGCGCCGAACTTGGGCACCAGCCCGAACGCGATCGCGATGACGCCGGCGATGTAGTAGGCGGCGGTGGAGTAGACCTTGGTGGCGGCCATGACGCCGATGTTCTCGGCGTAGGTGGTGGTGGGCGAGCCGCCGACCGCGCTGGTGACCACGGTGGCGACGCCGTCGGCGGCGATCGCGCGGCCCACGTACGGGTCGACGTCGGTCTCCGTCATCTCGCCCACGGCCTTGACATGGCCGATGTTCTCGGCGACCAGCGCGATGACGGCGGGTAGCACGAGCAGCACGGCGGAGGTCTCGAAGTCCGGCAGGTGCATGCTCGGCCAGCCGAACCATTCGGCCTCGCCGACGGGGGCGAGGTCCACCCGGAAGTGGGCGGCGATGTTCGTGACGCCGTCGCTGTAGGCGGGCACCATGCCGAAGATCCGGTCGGCGGCCAGGGAGAGCAGGAAGCCGACGACCAGCCCGACGAGGATGCCGATCCGGCCGATGAACCCCTTGAACGCCACCACGATCACGAACGTCACCAGCATCGTGACCAGCGCCATCCACTGGTCCTGCGGCCAGTAGACGTCCGCCACCACGTACGCCAGCCCGAACCCGATCAGCATGACCACGGCGCCGGTGACCACCGGCGGGAAGATCCGGTTGATCACCTGTACGCCGAGGAAGTGCACGGCCACGCCCGCCAGCGCCAGCACCAGCCCGGCGACCAGGATCGCCCCGGTCACGATCGCGTCGGCGCCCGCCGTGTCGCCGCCGAACAGCGCCCTGATGGCCAGCACGCCGCCCACGAACGAGGCGCTGGTGCCCAGATAGCTGGGCACCTTCCCCTTGACGATGAGCAGGAACAGGATGGTCGCGACGCCCGACATCATGATCGCGACATTGGGGTCGAGCCCCATCACCAGCGGGAAGACGAACGTCGCCCCGAACATCGCCACCACGTGCTGTGCGCCGAACCCGAACATCCGGGGCCAGGTCAGCCGCTCGTCCGGCCTGACCACCTCGCCGGGGGCCAGGTGCTTGCCGTCTCCGTGTTTGGTCCACCCCAGAGCCATGTGCGCCCCTTTTCGCCCGGCTTGCGTTGCGGGCACATTAGGCCCGCTGGCGTGCTCGTACACGGGCATGATCTGCCAAATCTGACCCCCTGACCAGAGGTCGCCTTGCGCACGCCCTTCCGCTGGGCCCGGTGATCACTCGTGCGCGGGGCGCTCCCGGCGGGCCAGGCGCAGCAGGTGGTAGCCGAGCAGCAGCACGATGGTGCCGAGCGCGATGCCGCTGAGCGCGAAGGTGTCGGTGATCGGGAAGGCGACCGGCCCGATGGCGCAGATGATGCCCGCGCCGGTGGGCAGCAGGTTGACCGGGTTGGCGAGGTCGACCCTGTTCTCCAGCCAGATCTTCGCGCCGAGCAGCCCGATCATGCCGTAGAGGATGGTGGTGACCCCGCCCAGCACGCCGCCGGGCGTGGCCGCGATCAGCGCGCCGAACTTCGGGCAGAGCCCGAACAGGATCGCGATGACGGCCGCGATGTAGTAGGCGGCCGTGGAGTAGACGCGGGTCGCGGCCATGACGCCGATGTTCTCGGCGTAGGTGGTGGTCGCCGGCCCGCCGACGGACGTGGCGACCACGGTGCCGACGCCGTCGGCCAGGACGGCCTTGCCCATGTACGCGTCGACGTCGGCGCCCGTCATCTCGCCGACGGCCTTCACGTGCCCGACGTTCTCGGCGATCAGCGCGATCACCACGGGCAGCACCAGGACCACGGCCGAGGCCTCGAACACCGGGCCGTGCAGCGCCGGCAGCCCGATCCAGTCCGCCTGCGCCACGGCGTCCAGGTTGACGCGGAAGTGCTCGCTCACCTTGCCGCCGGCGTCGGGCGCGGTGATCATCCCGCCGACCGCGTCCCACCCCCACGAGAGCAGGAACCCGAAGACCAGCCCCAGCAGCACCCCGATCCGGCCGAGGAAGCCGCGGAGCACCCCGATGAACACCAGCGTCGCGGCCATCGTCAGCAGCGCCACCCACGGGTCCTGCGGCCAGTAGACGTCCGCCGCCACGTACGCCATCCCGAACCCGATCAGCATCACCACCCCGCCGGTGACCACGGGCGGGAACACCCGGTGCAGGATCCGCACCCCCAGCAGGTGGATCGCCAGTCCGACCACGGCCAGCACCACGCCCACGGCGAGCAGCGCCCCGGTGACGGTCGCGCTGTCTCCGCCGCCGGCCCTGATCGCCACGACGGCTCCCACGAACGAGGCGCTGGACCCGACGTAGCTGGGCACCTTGCCCTGCACGATGAGCAGGAAGATGATCGTCGCGACCCCGGACATCATCACGGCCAGGTTCGCGTCCAACCCCATGACCAGCGGGAACACGAAGGTCGCGCCGAACATCGCGATCACGTGCTGGGCGCCGAACCCCACCATCCGCGGCCACGACAGCCGCTCGTCCGGCTTGACCACCTCACCCGGCGTCAGGCTCTTCCCGTCGCCGTGCAGCTTCCACCCGAGCGCCATCCGCCCATCCCATCCACCATCACCCGCATGACCAGCGGGTATGCCTCCGACATCGTGTCGGAGAGCACAATAAGGGGTGGGCCGGCACTTCCGGTGCGCCGGGTGACGGACGGCGCCGCCGGGGGCTAGGCGACGTTGATGGTGAAGCCGTCGCCGCTGACGACCTGGCCGGCGCGGATCTTGCAGGTCTTCCTGAGCTCCACCTGGCCGTCCACCAGCACCATGCCCTCGGCTATCAGGTGCTTGGCCATGCCGCCCGTCTCGGTGACGCCGCAGTATTTCAGCAGGTCGCACAGCGGGATGTAGTCGGAGCGCAGTTCGAAGTCCACGGGTGACAAGACTAGATGCCGCGCATCCGCAGCACGTGCAGGGCCAGCGTCAGGTTGAGGCGCAGGTGCGGGTCGTCGGTGAAGTTGCCGAGGAGGCGCTCCAGCTTGCCGATCCGGTAGCGGAGCGTGTTGTAGTGGAAGTGCAGGCGCCTGGCCGTCTCGGCGACGTTCAGGTTCGTCTCCAGCAGCACCTGCAGGGTGCGCCTCAGGTCGGGGTTCTCGGCGTCGGCGTCGGAGGCCAGCGGGCCCAGGGTCTCGCGGACGAAGGCGTGCAGCTCTTCGGTGTCGTTGACCAGGGAGAGCAGGCGGTAGACGCCGAGCTGGTCGAAGTGGGCGACCGCGCCTGGGCCGTGCAGCTGCCGGCCGACCCTGGCCGCCTTGAGCGCCTGCGAGTACGCCTCCGGCAGGGTCTCCGCGCCGCGGCTGGGCCGGGAGGTGCCGGTCGAGAACGTTGCAGGGGGCGGGTCGGCGAAGGCGAAGGCGGCGTCCTTGGCCACCCTGGCCGCGTCCACGGCGGCGTCCACCACGGCCACCACCTCGTGGGAGAAGCCGGCGACCGCGCCTCTGGGGTCGTGGCGGCGCATCGCGGCGGTCCAGCAGGTGACGAGGCGGTCCTGGGCGGTGCGCTCGTCGCCTTCGGGGTCGAGCTCGGCCACCAGCACGGTGACCGGCCGCTCCAGGTCCCACCCGAAGGCCCGCGCCCTGGTGGTGACCCGCTCGGCCGTGCCCGCCCTGCCGGTGAGCACGTCGCGCAGGAAATCGGCGCGGTATTTGCTCTCTACGGCGTTGACCGCCTCCTGCCGGGTGACGGCGAGCGCGGCGACGGTGGCGGCGCGTTCCAGGATGCCGACGTCGCTGTCGCGGATCGTTCCCGCGGGGCTGTAGGCGACGATGCGCCCGTGGTGGTGCCCGCCCGCGATCACCGGCACCGAGGCCAGCGTGCGGTCGCGCGCGGGCACCGGGCCCGTCGTGCCGGCCGAGGTGGAGGTGGGCGGCAGGCTGACCGCGGAGCCGGTCGCGCCGGCGGGCGGCGCCGGCGGGCCCTCGCGGACGATCGACTCGCGCAGGACCGAGACGTGGGCGGGCGGCCCGGCGACGGCCAGCACCCTGCCGCCGCCGTCCACCGCCGCCACCGACACGTCGAGCAGGGTGGCGACCTCGGCCGTGACCTCGTCGAGCCCGCCTCCGGCCAGCACCACCTGGACCAGCGCCCGGTGCGCCTCCTCGGCGCGGACGAGCACGGCCGCCTGGCGGTTGAGTATGTCCGTCAGCACCTGGTTGAGGATGTCGTCGAAGCCGACGTCGTTCGGCAGCAGGATGAGCGGGAAGCCGAGCCTGTCGGCCTGCTCGACCATCTCGTCGGGCAGCTCGTCGACGTAGCGGCCGAGCTTGATGGCCAGTGCCGCCAGCCCGCGCTCGTCCAGGTCCGCGACCAGGCGGCCCAGCGACTGCGGGGTGTTGCGCAGCGGGTAGCCGGTGGTGAGCAGCAGCTCGTGCGGCTTCACCCAGGCCAGGACGTCGGGCACCTCCATGACGTTGAGGCGCTGCACGATGCGGCCCAGCCCGCTCTCCCCGGCTATCAGCCGGGCGTCGGCGAGCGTCGACACTCCCAGCACCTCCCCCACGGACACGCCGTGAATGATCGTTCCGGTGCTGGCGAGACGGACCGGGGGCTCCATGTGGTGATTGTGACCCCACAAGCGTCTGTCAGGAAGAGCCAACCTTCCCGCTGACTGTTGGCAAATTTCTCCGTACGGAGGGTTGCCGGGCCGTTCTACGGTCAGGTCCAGGGTCGGTAGGGAGGTCAGGTGACCGTCGGTACTCACGCTCGGCGAGTACGTGTCCATGTCACGGGCGCCGCCAGCGCGGCCGTACGCCCGGTTCTTGAGGCGTCCCGGCGCCCGGCCAGGGTGCTGGCCGCGTTCCCGGCCGGGATCTATCTGGAGGTCAGGACGGATCTGGAGCCCTCGGTGATCGCGGTGATCACCGGCGAGGCGACCCGGCTGCCCAACTCGATGCTGCTGGCGACCGAGCTGCCGCACGTCACGGTGGGTGACGAGGCGTTCGTCGGCGACGGGTCGGTGGAGCTGGGGCGGCTGAGCCTGCGTGCCCGCCGCTGGTGGGATCCGGCGCCGCCGCTGGGCGAGGTGGATCCGGCGCTGCTGGCGCGGGCGTCCATGGGTAGGCCCCCGCCCTGCGCGGATCCGGGCTTCCACGCCGAGCAGGGGACTCCGGGGCTGGCGGGGAACGACATGGTCGAGCTCCTGGCCACCAGTTGCGCCTCCGGCTGGCTGCTGGGGGCGGTGACGGCGGCGGAGCGGCTGGTGGGCCTCGGCCCCGGTCTCACTCCGAGCGGGGACGACGTGCTGGCCGGGCTGCTGGTGACGCTGAGGCACCTGGGCGTCGCGACCGGGGTCGAGCCGGCGGTGCGGCTCGCCGGCTGGCTGGCGGCGACCGTCACCTACGACGCCCGCACCCGGACGACGCCCATCTCGGCGACGCTGCTGCACTGCGCCGCCAGGGGGGAGGCGTGCCCCGAGGTGATCGCCGTGCTGCGCGGGCTCGCCGGGTGCCAGGCGCTCGAACCGGCGCTGCAACGGCTGCACGGCCTCGGCCACACCTCCGGCGCCGACCTGGCGCAGGGGATCGCCATCGGCCTCGGAGCGGTCCTCGCACTGGGCGGTCACCGTTGAGCGACGCGGTGTTCGTGCGTCAGGGCGCCTACCACGACTCGGTGACGCTCATGCGGGTCAGCGGCGCGCTGGCGGAGCTGCCCGGCGTCGAGGTGGCCATCGTCGCGATGGCGACCGAGCTCAACCTCGACCTCGCCCGCGAGCTGGGCTTCGAGCTGCCCGACGCGGAGCCGGGAGACCTGCTCGTGGCGCTGCGCGGGCCGGACACCGAACCGGCGGTCGCGGAGCTGGATCGCCGGCTCGCCTCGCTGTCGACCACGCGGGCGGCGCAAGCGGCCGACCAGCCGCCGCTCACCACCCGCTCGGCGGCCAGGTCACCGGCGGATCTGGTCCTGGTGTCGGTGCCGGGCGAGCACGCCTTCTGCGAGGCGCTCGACGCCGTCGAGGCCGGACTCCCAGTGATGATCTTCAGTGACGGGGTGCCCGTCGCGCGGGAGCGCCTGCTGAAGGAGCTGGCCGACGAGCGCGGCGTCCTGGTCATGGGCCCCGACTGCGGCACTGCCGTCATCGGCGGCGTCGGCCTCGGGTTCGCCAACGTGCTCAGGCCCGGTCCCGTCGGCGTGGTGGCCGCCTCCGGCACCGGCGCGCAGCAGGTCACCTGCCTGCTCGACCTGGCCGAGGTGGGCGTCAGCCACGTGCTCGGCGTCGGCGGCAGGGACCTGTCGGGGCCGATCGGCGGCCGTTCCACCCTGCGGGCGCTGCGCATGCTCGACGACGACCCCGCCACCGAACTCATCATGCTGATCTCCAAACCGCCCTCCCCCGAAGTGGCGGACGCCGTACGACAAGCGGTGGCGGCGCTGCGCACGCCGGTCGTGACGGCGCTGCTCGGTCAGGGCGAGGACCTGACGAGCGCGACGGAGAAGGCCCTGCGGGCCCTCGGCCGGCCGGTGCCGCAGTGGCCGTGCCGCCCCGGCGAGCCGGCGGCGCCCCAGCCACGTGACCGCCCGGACGAGCCCGGCACGCTGGTCGGCATCTATTCGGGCGGCACCCTGTGCGCGGAAGCGGCGCTGATCGCCGGGGAGGGGGAGTTCACCGACTACGGCGACGACGCCTACACCCGGGGCCGCGCCCACCCCATGATCGACCCGACGCTCCGGCTGGAGGCGCTGCGACGGGTGCGGCCAGGGGACGTGGTGCTCATGGACGTCGTGCTTGGCCACGCCGCGGACCCCGATCCGGCCGCCACCTTGGCACCCGCCGTCGCGAGCGCCCGGGCCACCGTCGTGGTCGCGCTCATCGGCACCGAGGCCGACCCGCAGGGCCTGCGCCGGCAAGCCGACGCGTTCCGCCGGGCGGGCGCCACCGTCTTCGCCTCCAACGCCCAGGCCGCCCGCCACGCCAGGGGCCTGCTGTGACCGCCACCCCTCGCGAGGGTCGCCGTCCCACCGCCGGTCGCCGCCCGGAACGCCCTCGCCGTGCGGGCGGCACAGCTCTTGCCGGGCCTTCCAAGGAGATTCGATGACACTGCTCGACGGCCCGCCCCGGGTGATCACGGCCGGCGCGGACCTCCTGGCGGAGTCGCTGCGCGAGCAGGCCGCCGCCATCACGCCGGTGGCCTGGCGCCCGCCTCTCGCCGGCACGTCCGGCGCCCTGGCCAGGGTGCTGGCCGATCCGCGCACGAAGGCCGCCAACGAGCTGGCCGTGCGCAGGCTCACCAGCGCCCGCCCGTACCTGGTGGGGGTGCGGCGGGCGTCGGAGCTGCTGCGGCTGCCCGGGCGGATGTTCCTGCACGCGGGCCCGCCCATCACCTGGCAGCGGGCTTCCGGCCCGATGCGGGGGGCGCTGATCGGCGCGATGCTGCTGGAGGGGTACGCCCGCGACGAGGACGCGGCCACGACCGCCCTGGCCGCGGGGGACGTCACGCTGGAGCCGTGCCACCAGCACGCGACCGTGGGTCCGATGGCGGGCGTGGTGAGCCCGTCGATGTGGATGTTCGAGGTGCGTGACGCCGAGCACGGCGGCACCGCCTACTGCTCGCTCAACGAGGGCCTGGGCAAGGTGCTGCGCTACGGCGCGTTCGGGCACGAGGTGCTCGAACGGCTGAGCTGGATGGACAGCGTGCTCGGGCCGGTGCTGTCGGCGGCGGTGGAGCTGGCCGGGCCGATCGACCTGCGGGCGCTGATCGCGCAGGCACTGCAGATGGGCGACGAGCTGCACAACCGCAACCGGGCGGCGACCTCGCTGCTGCTGCGCGAGCTCGCCCCGGCCGTGGCCGACGCCGCCCCGGGCAGCGCCTCGGACGTGCTGCGCTTCATCGCCGGCAACGACCACTTCTTCCTCAACGCGGGCATGGCCGCGGCCAAGGTGAGCACCGACGCCGCCCGCGACGTCCCCGGCTCGTCGCTGGTGGTGGCCATGGCGCGCAACGGCACCGACTTCGGCGTGCAGGTCTCGGGGCTCGGGCGGCGCTGGTTCACCGGGCCCGCGGGCGTGCCGGACGGGCTCTATCTGGGCGCGTACGGTCCCGCCGACGCCAATCCGGACATCGGCGACTCCACGATCACCGAGACGTCGGGCCTGGGCGGGTTCGCGATGGCGGCGGCCCCCGCCATCGTGCGGTTCGTGGGCGGCGAGGTGGCGGACGCGGTGGCGGCGACCCGGTCCATGTACGAGATCACGCTGGCCGAGCATCCCGTCTATCAGATTCCGGGGCTGGGCTTCCGTGGCACGCCGGTGGGGATCGACGTCACGCTGGTGGCCAGGACCGGGGTGCTGCCCGTCGTCAACACCGGGATCGCCGGGCGGGTGGCGGGCACCGGGCAGGTCGGGGCCGGGCTGGTGAGCCCGCCGGCGGAGGCGTTCACCAGCGCGCTCACGGCTCTGGCGGATTCCGCTAATGATCCATCTTTCAACGGACATATCAGCACGTCAGATGCCTTGTAATGACGTTTCGGCTTTCGCTCTGATTGACGTGCCTATATCGTGGCGAACCTCATAACTTGGAACCATCACGCGATGCGTGTGGCGGATGAGGCTGAAGATGGGGGCTGGACATGGCAGCGGACCGCGTGCTCAGCGGCCCCGGCGCTGAAGGAGGCGCTCCGCAGAGCCAGGGCCGCCTGATCGGCAGGCGATACCGGCTGATGTCACCGGTCGGCAGGGGCGGCATGGGCATGGTGTGGCACGCCCACGACGTGCTCCTCGCCCGTGACGTGGCGGTCAAGGAACTCATCCTGCCCTTCGGGCTCGACCACGCGGGCAAGCAGGTGGCCCACCGGCGGATGCTGCGCGAGGCCAGGTCGGCCGCGCGGCTGACCCACCCGGGCATCGTCACCGTGCACGACGTGGTCGAGGAGGACGGCCGGCCCTGGATCGTCATGGAGCTGGTCCGGGCCTGGTCCCTGGAGCAGGCAGTGCGGCAGAGCGGCCCGCTCCCGGTGATCCAGGCGGCCGAGATCGGCATCCGGGTGCTCGACGCGCTCAGGCACGCGCACGCCGCCGGGATCCTGCACCGCGACATCAAGCCCGGCAACGTGCTGCTCACCTCGGACCGGGTGGTGCTGACGGACTTCGGCATCGCCGCGATCGAGGGCGATGTGACGATCACGCAGACCGGGCTGCTCATGGGCTCGCCCGCCTACATCCCGCCGGAGCGGCTGTCCGGGCAGCACATCACCCAGGCGGCCGACCTGTGGTCGTTCGGGGCGACGCTGTACGCGGCCGTCGAGGGGCGGCCGCCGTACGAGGGGCCCGACGCGATCGCGGTGCTCGGCGCGGTGCTCACGCAGGAGCCGAACCCGGCCCAGCGGTCCGGCGCGCTGGGGCCCGTCATCGAGGGGCTGCTGCGCAAGAACCCGGCTGAGCGGCTCACCGCCGCGCAGGTCGAGGAGCTGCTGGAGCGGGTGCTGGGCGCCCACGGCGCGGTGCGGCCGCGCGCCCCCGAGCCGCCGCCACCGCTGCCGCCGCAGGCCGAGCCCATCGGGCTGGACTCGTCGTCGGGCCCGCTGCCCTCACGGATCGTGGAGACGCCCTCCGGTCCTGTACGGGTGCCGTACGACCCGCTGAACAGCCCCTCCGGCGGCTACTCGATGCCGTTCGAGGGGATGTCGAGCCCGTCGGGCAGCCACCGCACCGACCAGTTGCCGTCACCGCCGCGGCCGGACAGGTTCGACGCGTTCACCAGCCACTCGGGCCCGCAGCGGATGCCGGAGAACGCGGCCCGCCCCATGCCGCCGGGCGCGTCGGGCGCGCACCCCATGCCGCCGGGCGCGTCGGGCGCGCACCCCATGCCGCCGGGCAGCGCGCCGGGCGGGTCGGGCGCGTACCCCATGCCGGGGACCGGCCCGCGCCGCACGCCGGACGCGCCGGACGCGCCGTTCGTGTCGCGCGGCCTGCTGGACAGCCCGTCGAGCCCGCAGCCGCCCTTCGGCGCCCCGGAGCCCTATTCGAGCCTGCGCGGGCAGTTGCCGGATCCCGACGAGCCGTCGGCGCCGCCGATACTCCCTCTGACCAGCGACAGCCGGACCGGCGGCCGCCCCGCCCCCTGGCCGCTGGCCTCCGCCGACGACCTGCGCGACCAGTCCAGGGGCTTGTCGCGGGAGGTCCCGCACAGCCGCCTGGCGACCCTGCCCGGCGTGGCGCACCGCAACACCAAGAGCAGGCGCAGGCCCGAGGAGACGGGCAACGCCTGGGTGCGGGACGGCCGGCCGACGCCGGTCCTGATCATCACGGCCGTCGCGTCCGTGCTCGCCGTGGTGGCGGCGCTGATGTTCATCGCCTCCGGCAGCGGCGCGCCGGCGCCCGTGGCGAGCAGCGCGCCCGCGGCCGACGCCGCCGATCCCGATCCGGGCACCAAGGCAGACACCGAGGCGGACACCAAGGCGGACACCAAGGCGGAGGCCTCGCCGGTGCCCGAGGGTTACGAGGAGCAGACGCCGGCCGGGTTCAGCGTCGCGGTGCCGCCGACCTGGAAGCTGGCGGCGTCTGGCGGCGAGGCCACGTTCACGGGCCCGAAGGACTCGAACATGCGGATCGTGGTCGAGGACGTGACGCCACAGCCCGACGGCGGCCTGTCGGAGCTGAGCCGCCAGGAGGCCGACGGCGGCGTGGACGGCTACATCCAGGTGCAGCTCCAGGCGGTGCGCTACCGCGGCTGGAAGGCGGCCGACTGGGAGTACACCTACACCACCGAGAACGGCGTCCCGATGCACGCCCTGACCAGGTTCGTCACGATCGACGACAGCGCCGCCTTCAAGATCACGTTCGACCTGCCGGAGCTGACCTGGGACGACCAGGCGGAGACGCGCAAGGTCTTCCTGGACACCTTCCGCCAGAGCACCTGACGCTCCTGCGGGACCCTAGCGAGGCGCGCCGCCGATCGCGCGGTCGAGGAAGTCGCGGACCGTGCCGGCCAGCTCGGCCCGGTGGTCGGACAGGGCATGGTCGGTGGGCCATTCGCGATGCTCCAGCCTGGCCGAGGCGTAGGCGCCGACCAGCGGCCGGTGGTGCACCTCGGCCGGCGTGACCGGGTCGAGCCCGGTGCCGATGAGCAGCACGTTGCGCCCGGCGAACCGCGGCGCCAGCACCGCCAGGCTCCACCGCTCCCCCGCCGCCTCCATCTCGGCGACCAGCGCCTCGCCGCTGGTGCCCCGCAGCGGGAGCAGCTCTCCGTCGAACGCCTCCACGGTCGCGCGCCGCCCGGCGGGGTCGAGCCCGCGCGTGACCGTACCGAAGTCGAAGCCGGACACCGACACGGTGGCGGCGATGCCCGGATCGTCCGCGGCGCTCATCAGCGCCACGAACCCGCCGAAACTATGCCCGACGACCGCAACCCGTCCGGGGTCGAGGCGGTGGGCCGCCGCGAACTCCTCGTCCCGCACCGCGCGCAGCACGCGCGCGGCGTCGTCCAGCCCGTTCGCCCATGACCAGTCCCCGCCCACGCCCCAGGACCCGCGGTAGTGGAAGACCAGGCTCGCGTATCCGGCCTGGCGCAGCGACTGCGCGAGGTCGAAGTTGCGCTCGTTGCCCGGGAAGCCGTGGAACAGGACGGCGACGGGATGCGGCCCCGCTCCCTCCGGCACGTGCAGGACCCCGAGCAACTGGACACCGTCGCTGTCGAACGTCACCGCGGGCGTGGCGGCTCTCATACCCATCACCTCATCGAACCGATCAGTACCATGTGTGTGCGAACCGCACGGTACCATCTCTGGCATGCCGGTAGCCAAGGGAACCTCGCTCGACCCCGCCCGCACCCGCGCCGCGATCCTGGAGGCCGCCACGGCCGCCTTCTACGACCACGGCCTCGACGGCGTGGGCGTCGCGAACCTGTGCTCCCGCACCGGTGTGTCGAAGGAGACCCTCTACCGGCATTTCGGCTCCAAGCAGGGCCTCATCGAGGCCGTGCTGGAGGCGCGCAGCGACAAGGTCACCCGGTGGCTCCGGGCGGCGGCCGACTCAGCGGGCCCGGACCCGGCCGACCGGCTCGCCGCCGTCTTCGACGCGCTCGCCGGCTGGCACGGCGAGCCGGGCTTCCGCGGCTGCGCGCTGGTCAACGCCGCCACCCAGCACCACGAGGGGCCGGCCCGCGCCGTGGCCGCCCGGCATCTCGACCGCCGGCTGGCCCTGCTGGAGGACATCGCCACCCTGGCCGGCGCCCGCGATCCCGGCGTGCTGGCCCGCCAGCTCCTGATGCTCGTCTCCGGCAGCACCACCGCGGCCGACCTGCACCCCGGCAGCGAGCCCGCCGCCCGCCACGCCCGCGAGGCCGCCCTCACCCTGCTCGCGGCCGCCGTCCCCGCGCGTTGATCTCCTGCTGTACGGTCGGCCGCATGGAGCTGGCGAGTATCCACTTCTACCCGGTGAAGTCCACGGGCGGGCACGAGGTGCGCGAGTGCGAGGTGCAGCCGTGGGGGCTGGCCGGTGACCGGCGCTACCTGGTAGTCGACGAGCACGGCGAGCCGCTGACCGCCCGGGATCGCCCCGTCATGCTGGCCTGTGTGGCCGAGCCCGACGGCGACACCATCACGCTCACCGGCCCGCACGCCGCGCCGCTGCGCGTCACCCCCTCCTCCCGCCGGTTCACGGCCGACGTCTGGGGCACGCCGGTGGAGGTCACCGACTGCGGCGACGACGCCGCCGCCTGGATGTCCGCGCTGATCGGACGGCCGGGCAGGCTCGCCTGGCTGGACGATCCGACCCGGCGTCCCGTCGATCCCGCCTACGGCAGGCCGGACGACCGGGTCAGCCTGGCCGACGCCTACCCGCTCCTGCTGACCTCGACGGCCTCGCTGGCGCAGCTCGACGAGTGGACGGCGCGGACGGCTGCCGAGCTCGGCGAGGAGGCGCCGGAACCGCTGTCGATGCGCAGGTTCCGGCCGAGCGTCGTGGTGGACGGCGTGGACGTCCCGTTCGCCGAGGACAAGTGGGAGCGCGTACGGATCGGCGAGGTGGACTTCCGGGCGACCAAGCTCTGCGACCGGTGCGCGCTGACCACTGTCGATCCGGAGACCTTCACCAAGGGCAGGGAGCCCCTCCGCACGCTGGCCAGGCACCGCAAATGGGACGGCAAGACCTGGTTCGGCCTGAACCTCATCCCCGACACCACCGGCCGGATCGCCAAGGGCGACCCGGTCACCGTGCTCTGAGAGGTCTCACCTCCCCCCATCGGGAAGGACAACTGTCCTCTTTGGGGGGATCTCGTGGGCTATGCGAGACTTCACAGGTGACCAGCGCCCCCACAAAGCCCGCTAAATCACCTTCCGACCAGATCCGTCACATTCAGCGCCGTACCTTGATGGTCCTGTCGGGCGCCCAGATCGTGGGCGGGGTGGGAGTCGCCGTCGGGCTTGCCCTCAGCTCGGTGGTCGTGGACGAGCTGTCGGGCTCGACGGTGATCAGCGGGTTCGCCGGGACCGCCACCGTGCTCGGCGCCGCGCTCCTCGCCCTGCCGATCGCCAAGGCCGCCGGGCGGGGCGGGCGCCGGGCCGGGCTGGCCCTGGCCTACCTGGCGGCGCTGCTGGGCTGCGCGATCTCGGTCGCGGCCATCGGCATGGGGAACTGGCCGCTGCTGCTGGCCGGACTGGTGCTGGTGGGCGGTGGCAGCGCCGGCAACCTCGCCGCCCGCTACTCCGCCACCGACCTGTCACCGCCGGGCCACGCCGCCAGGCACCTGTCGCTGGTCGTCTGGGCGGCCACGATCGGCTCGGTCGCCGGGCCCAACCTGGCCGAGCCCGCCGACCGGATCGGCATGGACGCCGGGCTGGTGGAGAAGGCCGGGCCGTTCGCCTTCGCCGCGCTGGCGTTCGCGGGGGCGCTGCTGATCGTCCTGGCAGGCCTGCGTCCCGATCCGCTCAAGCTGGCCCGCGAGCTCGACGGCACCCCGCCCACCGCCAGGGGCAGGACCCGGACGGTCAGGACCGCCTGGCTCACCCTGCGCACCACCCCGATGGCACGCAGCGCGCTGGTGATGATCGCGGTCAGCCACACCGCGATGGTGTCGATCATGTCGATGACCCCGGTTAAGCTCCACCACGACGGCTCGACCCTGGACGTCATCGGCATCGTGATCAGCCTGCACATCGCCGGCATGTACGTGATGTCACCGGTGGTGGGCTGGCTGGCGGACAAGGCCGGCCGGGTGCCGGTGCTGCTGCTCGGCATGGCGCTGCTGCTCGGCGCGGCCATCCTGGCGGGCACGGCCGATCACCGTGTCTGGCAGGTCACCGTGGCGCTGTTCCTGCTCGGCCTGGGCTGGTCGTGCGGCCTGGTGGCCGGCTCGGCACTGGTCAGCGAGTCGGTGGCGATCGAGGAGCGGCCCGCGGTCCAGGGCCTGTCGGACCTGCTGATGAACGTCTGCGGCGCCACCGGCACGATCATCGCGGGCGCGATCGTGGGCGGCCTGTCCTACGGCGTGCTCGGCCTGGTCGTCGGCGTCATGGTGACGGCGGCAGGGCTCTGGCTGGCCGCCACGTGGCGACGCTCGGGCACCTGACCCTCACGTGGCGTCGGCGTAGGACCTGACCCTCACTGTGGCGCCGGCGTAGCGGCTGCCCCTCACTTGGCGTCGGCGTAGCAGCTGACCGCGACCGCCTCCATCGGGAAGCGGACCGGCGTCCGCCCGAACAGCAGCCTGCTGGCCTCGGCCGCCGCCGCGGAGACGCCGGCCATCACCTCCTCGGCCTGCTCCAGCGGGCAGTGCACCATGACCTCGTCGTGCTGGAAGAACACCAGCCTGGCGGGATCGGGCAGCATCCCGCGCAGGACCGCCATGAGGGACAGCGCCCATTCGGCGGCCGTGGCCTGCACCACGAAGTTGCGGGTGAACCTGCCCCGGTCACGCGCCGCCCTGCCGCCCTCGGGGCCGGACACCAGCTCCTTCCACCGCTCCGACGGCGGCGGGCTGGTGCGGCCGAGCCACGAGCGCACCAGCCGCCCCTCCTCGCCCGCCTTGGCCGCGTCCTCGACGAACCGGTAGGCCTCGGGGAAGCGCTGGCGCATCACCGCGAGCAGCTTGGCGGCGTCGCCGCTGGTGCCGCCGTACATGGCGGACAGCATCGCGATCTTGGCGTTGTCACGCTCGCCGCCGAAGGACTTGGCCAGCGCCGAGTAGAGGTCGATCTCGCCGGCCGCGGCGGCCAGCCCCGCGTCACCGGCCATCGCGGCCAGCACCCGCGGCTCCAGCTGGGCGGCGTCGGCGACGATCAGGGTCCACCCGTCGTCGGCCATCACCACCCGCCGCATCACCTTGGGGATCTGCAGCGCGCCGCCGCCGCTGGTGGCCCAGCGCCCCGACACCACGCCGCCGACCACGTACTCGGCTCGGAACCGCCCCCCGCGCACCCACTGGTCGGCCCAGGTCCAGCCGTGGAAGCTGAAGAGCCTGGCCAGCTCCTTGTAGGCGAGCAACGGCGCGACCGCGGGGTGGTCGATCCTCTTGAGCTCCCAGGAGCGCGTGGACTTCAGCGCCACGCCGGCGCCCTTGAACGCCTTGACGAGCTGCTGCACCGAGTCGGGGTTGACCGGGTGGCCGAAGGCGGCCGACACCTCGTCGGCCAGCGCCTGCAGCTTGGCCGGTCGCATGCCGTGCACCGGGCGCGGCCCGAGCAGCTCGGTGAGCAGCGTGTCATGCAGGTCCCTGCGCCAGGGCATGCCGTCGTGCCCCATCTCGGCGGCGATCAGAGCGCCTGCCGACTCGGCCGCCACCAGCAGCCGGAACCGCCCGGGATCGGGCAGGGCCTCGATCCTGCGGAGCTGCCCGGCCAGCACCTCGGCCACCGCCTCGGCGCCCAGCGGCTCGGGCGCGAACAGGGTGCCGGGCGCGCTGGGCTGCTCGTCCGGCACGGGCAGCCCGTGCAGCCGGGCGTGGGCGGCCCTGGCCGA
Organism: Nonomuraea sp. LPB2021202275-12-8; assembly: GCF_037044575.1. Lineage (NCBI taxonomy): Bacteria > Bacillati > Actinomycetota > Actinomycetes > Streptosporangiales > Streptosporangiaceae > Nonomuraea > Nonomuraea sp. LPB2021202275-12-8. Next base: position 327,769 of record NZ_JBAHWD010000003.1, read on the forward strand.
GCGGGGCTCGCCGTAGCGACCCTCGTGCGCCAGCAGCAGCCCCTCGGTGAGCGTGACGTCGTGGCAGCGTCCCACCCGGACGCCGGCCCGCAGCAGATCGGGGTAGGTCTCGCGGGTGTCGGCCCACACCCACCGCGTCGGCCCGGCGTCGAGCCCGCGCACGGCCTGCGCCAAGCCCGCCGGGCCGGCCTCGCGGGCGGCCGCCCGCGGGGCGCCGGCAAGCCGGGCCGTCCCCCCGAGAGGGAGGATCGTCTCTCCTGCCAGCACCGTGTACACGTCTCCAAGGGTGCCAGGCGGCTACGACAAACCGATGACGACCTCGTCCTCGACGGGCGGCTCCAGCTCCTGCTGCAGGCATCCGGTCGCGGCGAAGCAGCGCAGGGTGAGCCGGTCGGGGGTGACCGACACGCGCAGGAACTGCTTGAAGAACGGCGGGGTGTCCCAGTCCGACAGTTCGGACAGATAGCGGTGGAAGACCTTGTCCACCGGCAGCCGGAACGGCCACGGCCACGATCCGAGCAGCCGGGCCGCCCACCTCATCCGCGCCGTCACCGTCACCGGCCCGTCCATGGGCCTGACCGGGGTGTTCTTGATCTGCTCCGACATGATGCAGGCCGCCTCGTCGGGAGTGAGGCAGATCCACTTCATCCGCAGCCGCTTGGCGTAGAGCTGGCTGTAGAACGACAGCGAGTCGCCGCGCAGCGGGTAGCACCGGTAGTCGTCCTCGTGCACCCCGGCCACGTCCACGCGGCGGATGGTGTGGGTGGCGTGCATGAAGGCGCCGCCGCCGCCCGAGACGATGTACTGGATCACCCGGTCGCCGACCTGGACCGGGTAGCGCTGGTAGTTGTGCACGTCGCCGCCGATGGCCGCCACGTAGTTGTGCCGGGGGTCGGTGACGATGTCGTCGATGGTGCCGCCGTCCTCCAGCTTGGACGGTTTGTACTCGTTGCGGGTGTAGATCGGCTTGCCGGTGACGAGGATCTTCGGGCGGGGGTCGAGCGAGACGCGGCGCAGCCACTCGGTCTGCTTGCGGTCGATCGTCCCCCTGATGCCGGTGTCGACGCCGACGACGAGCAGGCTCGGGCTCTCGATCACCCAGTACGGTCCCGGCTGCGCGGCCTGTCCCGCCAGCTGCTGCGACGGCCTGCTCCGCAGCTCGCGGGCGTCGGCGAGGACCCGCTCGTCGATGGTCTCCGGCTTGCGCCACAGCAGCCCGCGCAGCCCCCGGTCCGGCTTGGGCTTCAGCGGCGGCGCGTCGCAGAACACCCGCATGAAACCGCCCAGCCCGTCGTACCAGTCATGGTTGCCGGGGATGGCGTAGATCGGCGCGTCGTACTCCTGGTACGGCCGGAAGAACTTGTCGCCGTACTCGTTTCCCGATCCGGCCGGATAGATCACGTCGCTGGCGATCACGGCGAAGGCGGTCCCCTCGCCCGCCTTCAGCATCCCCGGCACCACGGCGTACTGGGAGGCGTCGCCCTCACCGGTGTCGCCGAGCAGCAGGAAGTCGAAGCTGTCCCCGAGGCCGGGCCTGATCCGGAACTCTCCGTCAACCCCCCGCGCCTCCTGCGTGGCGACCCATCTGCCGCGCACCTCCCCCGAAGGGTCCCCGAGCAGGCCCGCGAGGATCTCGTTCCTGGAGCGCCACAGCGTCCGTAAGTTCAGCCAGCTGAAGCCGTGCCCGTTGGGCCGCAGCCCGGCGAACGTGCCGATCTGCTGGCAGGACCAGCCGGCGCCCTCCTCCGACACCCGGGACGACGCCCGCTTCCCCCGCTCCGCCGCAATATCCACCATGAACACATCTTTGCCAATGTCGCCCCGGAAGCGCATCCGGAACGGAGAGTGTCGTTGCCGACACAGATGGTTCATGATGGTGTAACCTCGACGCCCCAAGCAAGCGGTTGTCGTCGCCAAGGAGGGCTTCCATGGCGCGGAACGGTTCCGATGACGCGCTCCGGCGGAGCTCCACGGCGGTGCAGGCCGTCGAGGGTCTGCTCGCCTACGCGCAGACCCAGCGCCGCTGGGGGCGGGGCGCGATCAGGAGCGCTGACCGGGCGATCGCCATGAGCCGGGCCCTGGCGGCGGAGGCTCCCGAGCACCTGCCCCTCCTGGCCCGCGCGCTCCGCACCGGGGCCCGCGTCCACCTCGGGCGCAGGCGCCCCGCCGACGCCCTCCCGCTCGCCGAGGAGGCCGTCGACCTGGCCAGGAAGCCGGGCGGCGGCCTGCTGCTGGCGTCCCTTCGCACGCTGGCCGAGACCTACGAGGCGCTCCAGCGCTACGGCGACGCCGCGGCCCTGCTGTCCGAGGTGGACGAACTGCTCCCGCCACCGGACTGACAGGTGCGCCGGGCACGGCACGTCAGGGGATGAGGACGCCCGGGTTCAGGATGCCCGCCGGGTCCACTTCCCGCTTCACGGCGCGCAGGATCGCCGCGCCCAGGGGACCGATCTCGGCGGCGTAGGCGTCGCGGTGGTCGCGGCCCACCCCGTGGTGGTGCGAGATGGTGCCGCCGCCCCGCACGATGGCCTCGCTCGCCGCGGCCTTCGCCCGGTCCCACTGCGCCACCGGGTCGGCCTCCTGGGCCGTCACGACGGTGAAGTACAGCGACGCGCCGGTCTCGTACACGTGCGAGATGTGGCACATGACCAGCGGCGATCCCAGGGAGCCCAGCATCGCCAGCCGGACCGCGTCGTACAGGCGCGGCAGGCCGGCCCAGAAGCCCGCGGTCTCCAGCGTCTCGACGGTGGCCCCGGCGGCGAGCAGGGAGTCGCGCAGGTACGGGGCGGAGTAACGGCCGTGCGCCCACGCCTCCCCCGGCTCGGTGCCGAGCGGCTCGCCGCCGAGGCCGGTCAGGACGGCGGCGGCGGCCGAGCGGCGCTCGCTCACCTGCGAGCCCTCGTAGCCGGCGATCACCAGGCAGCCGGAGTCGCCGCCGCCGATGGCGTCCGGCCGGGCCAGGCCGATCATGGTCTCGGTCTCGTCGGACAGGCGCAGGACGGTGGGGAGCGGGCCGTCCTGGGCGAGGGCGCGCAGTGCCGCGGCGCCCCCCTGGAAGTCGGGGAAGCGCCAGCCCTCGTAGAGGCGCTCGGCGGGCAACCGGCGCACGCGCAGGCGGAGCCGGGTGATGACGCCGAAGGCTCCTTCGGAGCCGAGGACGAGCTGGCGCAGGTCGGGGCCGGCGGCGGACCTGGGCGCCCGGCCGAGGTCCAGGGAGCCGGCCGGGGTGGCCACGGTGAGGCCGACGACCATGTCGTCGAAGCGGCCGTAGCCCGCCGAGGCCTGGCCGCTGGAGCGGGCCGCCGCGAAGCCGCCCAGCGTGGCGTACTCGAAGGACTGCGGGAAGTGGCCGAGCGTGAGGCCATGCGCGGCGAGCAGGCGTTCGGCTTCTGGCGCGCGCACGCCCGGCTCGAAGGTGGCGATCATCGACTCGGTGTCCACGTCGAGCAGCCGGTCCAGCCGGCTCAGGTCCAGGCAGACCACCGCGGCGAAGCCGGCGCGGGAGGCCGCCAGGCCGCCGACGACCGAGGTACCGCCGCCGAACGGGACGGCGGCCACGCGCTCGGCGGCGCACAGGCGCAGCACCTCCAGCACCTCGTCGTGGGTGCCGGGCAGCACGACGGCGTCCGGCGCGTCCGTGCCGTCGCCGGCGCGCATCCGGAGCAGGTCGGGCGTGGACTTGCCGCGGGTGTGCCGGACCCGCGCCTCATCGGAGGTCAGGACATGCCGGGCGCCGACCAGGTCCGCGAACGCCCGGACCTGCCCGGGCTCCAGCGCGACCGGCGGCAGGCGTACCGACTCCAGGGCTGCGGCGGGAGCCGTCGGCTCGCGCACGCCCAGGAGGTCGTGCAGGAGGCGGCGGACCTGTTCGGGGAGCTCGCGGGCCTTGGCGGGGTCGCCCCAGCCCGACCAGAGCATCGGTTCGGAAGGCACGCATACACTGTGACATATGCCGTCGATTCGTCACAATGAGGGTGTGCTGGACGCCGCCCGGGACTGCGTGCTCGCCTACGGGGTGCGGCGCACCACGCTCACCGACGTGGCACGCCGGGCAGGGGTGTCGCGGATGACGATCTACCGCCACTGGCCGGACGTGCGCACGCTGGTCGCCGACCTCATGACCCGCGAGTTCGTGGCGGTCCTCACCGATCTCGACCTGTCCGACCCGGTGCGGGCTGTGGTGGCGGGAGTGCGCACGATGCGGGAGCACCCGCTCTGGCGCAAGATCGTGGACGCGGACCCGGAGCTGCTGCTGCCCTACCTGCTGGATCGGCGGGGAGCGAGCCAGGAGGCCGTGCTGGGCCTGCTGGAGCCCGCTCTCGGAGGCGCCCGCAAGGCCAGGGCCGTGCTCCTGGTCGCCCAGTCGTTCCTGCTGTCGGGACCGACCATGCTCGGCCCGATGACGCTCGACGACCTCGACACCGAACTCGCCACGTTGCTGGAGGCCTACCTTGGATAGCTCGCTCAACGCCGACAGGAGGGCCGGGGAGCTGGCACAGGCCGCCGAGGAGACGGTCGACGTGCTGGTCGTGGGGCTGGGCGCGACCGGCGCGGGAGCGGCGCTGGACGCGGCCTCCCGCGGCCTGAGCGTGGCCGCGATCGACGCCCACGACCTGGCGTTCGGCACGTCGAGGTGGAGCTCCAAGATGATCCACGGCGGCCTGCGCTACCTCGCCAAGGGGCAGGTGGACGTGGCCTACGAGAGCGCGGTCGAACGCGGCATCCTGCTCACCCGCACCGCCCCGCACCTGGTCAAGGCCTTTCCCTACCTGCTGCCGCTCACGCCGGGCGTCTCCCGGGGACAGGCGGCGCTGGTGATGTCCGGCTACCGGCTCGGCGACGGCCTGCGGGCCGCCGCGCGCACCCCGCGCCGCCTGCTGCCCGGCCCCTCACGGCTCGGGGCGTCCCGGGCGCGCTCGCTGGCGCCCGCTCTGAGCGGGTACGGCCTCCGCGGCGCGCTGCTGTCCTGGGACGGGCGACTGCTGGACGACGCCCGGCTGGTCGTGGCCCTGGCCAGGACGGCGGCCGGGCACGGCGCGAAGATCCTGACCCGATGCCGCGCCCTGGAGCTGTCGGAGACGGGCGCCAGGGTGCGTGACGAGATGACCGGCACGGAGTTCGCGATCCGGGCCAGAGCGGTGATCAACGCGGCCGGCGTGTGGGCGGGCACGCTGGACCCCCGGGTACGGCTGCGCCCCTCCCGCGGCACGCACCTCGTCCTGCGGGCGGACGCGCTGCCGGGGTTGCGGACCGGGCTGCACGTGCCCATTCCCGGAGAGAGCAACCGGTTCGCGCTCGTACTGCCTCAATCCGGCGGGCTCGTCCACGTGGGGCTGACGGACGTCGCCGTGGACGGTCCCGTCTCTGACGTCCCCGAGGCGCCGGAGGAGGACATCAGGACCCTCCTGAGCGTGCTGAACACGGTGCTGGAGACCGAGCTGACACGCGGGGACGTCGCGGGCGCCTACGCGGGTCTCAGGCCGCTCCTGGCCGCCGAGGGCCGGACCGCGGACCTGTCGCGCAGGCACGCGGTGCTGACGCGCGGCGGGGTCGTCACGGTGGTGGGCGGCAAGCTGACGACCTACCGGCGGATGGCCGAGGACGCCGTCGACCGGGCGGTCGCCGTCCGCGGCCTGCGCGCCGGCCCGAGCCGTACGGCCGCCCTCCCGCTGGTGGGAGCCGGACCCGCGCCTGCCGGGGCTCCCCCGAGGCTGGTCCGCCGCTACGGCGCCGAGGCGGGCGCCGTCCAGCGGCTGGTCCAGGCCCACCCTGAGGAGGCCGGGCTCGGGCTGACCGCGGGCGACCTCATCTGGTCGGTCAGGCACGAGGGCGCGCTCGACGTGGCCGATCTGCTCGACCGCAGGACCCGGATCGGCCTGGTCGCCGGGGACCGCGAGCGGGCGGCCCGGGTGGCGGAGTCGGCGTTCCGCTGAGATCAAACCTTTCCGTTAGGTTAGTCTTACCTAATTAACGGAAAGAGGGGACTGTGGCGAAAGGCTGTGAACACGCGGAGGGCTGCCACACAGGTGGCATACCCACCCTGGCCAGCGCCACGGTGGGTGCACGGCTCTGGCTGCTCATCGAACACGAGGGCCCGTGGCCGTCACACCTGGAAAACTCCAAGCTTCCTGACAACATCGCCAAACTGGTCGCGCGGGCGCTCGAACGCGGCATCCGGCCCCAGCTGATCCGCCGCCCCGGAAAGCGCACCCGCCCGCGACAGCAGGGCATCCGTGTGCTACTGGGCTACGCCGTGGGCGACGCTCCCTGGCTGGCCGGGGGTGTCGTCGCAGGTCCTGACGATCTTGACCTGGACGCGCTGGTGGCCGGAGTGGTCCCCGAGTCCTGCATACTTGAAGACGAGCCGGTATTTCTGGTCTGCACGCACGCCAAGCGCAATGCGTGCTGCGCCCGCATTGGATTGCCCCTCGCTCGTACGCTGGCAAATTTTCTGCCGGACAGAGTGTGGGAAACGTCACACGTTGGCGGCGATCGGTACGCCGCCAACCTCGTGTGCTTGCCACACGGAATTTTCTACGGCAGCATGTCTCAGGCTGCTGCGATCGCAGCGGCTAACGCGTACCGGTTGGGCGAGGTCATTCTCGACCGTTACCGGGGGCGCGCAGGCATCCCTGAGCCATTGCAAGCCGTCGAACACTTTGCCCGAGCCCATACGGGAGAGTGCTCCGTCGGCGCGGTGGCCGTGGAATCCTCAAGGTCGGACGGCGACGTCACCGAAGCCATCGTGCGCTGCGGAGACGTCCGGTTCCAGGTTGTGGTTGAGCCATCGGCGTTCCAAGCGCCGTGTGGCACGGTTTGCGCCGAGAAGATCACCACCTACCGGCTGGTTTCGCTGGACAGGCTCGCGCCTGTGCTGTACACCACGCCGGCCCTCAGCTGACCAAGGGAACATCACGGTCCTGGATTGCGTTGGAACAGTGACGCCAAAACGTCCAATGCGGCTCAATTACCGAAATACCTCTCACGAAGGTGGTTTTCTCATGTCTCAGGTACGTCGGCAGCTCGCCCGCCCGCGCCCCAGCTGGGGTTGGCAGGATGATGCCGCGTGCCGGGGTGAGGACCTCGTGCTCTTCTTCGGCCCTGACGGAGAGCGGCAGCCCGAGCGCGATGTACGCGAGCGCAAGGCCAAGGCGATCTGCGGCGGGTGTCCTGTCCGCAACGAGTGCCTTGACTACGCTCTGTCCCGTCCGGAGAAGTACGGCACGTGGGGCGGCCTCAACGAGGACGAGCGCGCCTCCGAGCGTCGCCGTCGCATGCGCCGCGCGGCCAGCGCCGGCATCTCCGCCGCCTGACCCGCCCGGCAGCAATCGCAGAGCATCGCGTGATCCCGTAGTTGTCCCGATGAACCGGAGCCTGGCCAGCCAAGCCCAGGCCCCGGCGAACCCGGTCGGGACAACTGCCTGATCAGGCGAACCTCAGCCCGCGCACCAAAAAGCCGCCGTCCATTCGGACGGCGGCTTTCGCATGCCCGCGCACTAGTTGAGCAGGTCGTCGAACTCCCCGTCCTTGGCTCCCAGCACGAACGCGGTGATCTCGGCTTGCGTGTAGACCAGGGCTGGGCCGTCGGGAAAGCGTGAGTTGCGCATCGCCACCTCGCCTGTCGGCAGGGGTGCCACCTCGACGCAGTTGCCGTTGGGATTGCTCCGCGCACTTTTGCGCCAGACGACGGGAAGGCGGCGGGCGGGCGTTCCGTTCCGGAACTCAGGCATGGGTGCGACTCCTTGGCCTTACAGATGCACGTGCATCTGTGCTTACGGCCAGAGGATACGGTGACGCGCCGATCGCCATATACGGGATGACCAAAAATCCCCCTATGCCGTGGGTCACAGGAGTTCGGGCGACATTTCAGCCGTTGAGGAGCCGTTCCAGGAATCGCCTGGTCTGCTGGGGCTGCTCCGCCTGGATGCTCAGCCGGTCCATGACCCTGATGTAGTGCTCGGATTCGGCGGTCTTGTCCAGATAGAGGGCGCTGGTGAGTTGCTCCATGTAGACCACGTCGGGCAGTTCGCGCTCGGGGAAGCGCAGGATGCTGAACGGCCCGCCGGCCGCCGCGTGACCGCCCCGCTCGAACGGCATGACCTGCAGGGTGATGTTCGGCTCGGACGTCATCGCCAGCAGGTGCTCGATCTGCTCCCGCATGATCTCGGGGCCGCCGAGCAGGCGCCGCACCACCGCCTCGTCGATCACCGCCCAGAGCGTGAGCGCGTTCTCCCCCGACAGCCTCCCCTGCCGCGTCATGCGCAGGCGGACCCGGCGGTCGATCTCGGCCCCGGGGGCCCGCTCGTGGGCCAGCTGGATCACCGCCCTGGCGTAGCCGGGCGTCTGCAGCAGGCCGGGCACGAACTGGTTCTCGTAGGTGCGGATGATCGAGGCGGCGCCCTCCAGCCCGATGTAGACCTCGAACCAGCCGGGCAGCAGGTCACCGTACTTGTGCCACCAGCCGGGGGCGTTGGCCTGCTTGGCCAGGGCGAGCAGCGGGGCCCGCTCGACGGGGTCGGTGACGCCGTAGAGGGTCAACAGGTCGGCCACGTCACGCTCCTTGAAGCTGACCTGGCCCAGCTCCAGCCTGCTGATCTTCGCGTGGGAGGCCCGGATGGAGTAACCGGCGTCCTCGCGCGTGATGCCCCGCTCGGTGCGGAGCCTGCGCAGCTGCGTGCCGAGCAGGATCCGCAGCACGGTCGGGCTTCCCGGCGCGTGCTTCAGGATGGTGCTCCCCACGCTCTCCGCGCTCTGTGCGCTCAACGTCATCTCTCCCAGGTCATCTGCACGTGCAGATGCGATTTGCATCGGTAAACCACGAAAAGTCTTGCATCGGTAAGCACTCCCCGTAAAGATGGGCTTTGGATCACCTAGACCGCGCTTCGGGGGCCAGAATGACGACTTTCGACGCCCGGCCGCAAGCCGCCAGCGGCACCCGGCCGCCAGGATGGCTGTCCGCCGTCCTGATCGACGGCGGCCCGAGCGACCGCGACGCGATCTTCCTGTTCCCCGATCTCGGCACGTCCGACCCTGGCTGCGTGGCCATGGCCAGGCGGTTCGTCGACCAGACGCTCGGCTCGTGGGGGGCCGAGCGCGCGGCGTTCGACGCGTCGCTGGTGGCCTCGGAGCTGGTGACCAACGCGATGCGGCACGGCGGCGGGGCGACCCAGCTGCGGCTGCTGCGCCAGGACGCCGAGCTCGCCTGCGTGGTCGCCGACCACAACCGGCAGGCTCCGATCGCCACGGTGGTGGACGTCTTCGCCGAGTACGGCCGCGGGCTCCGGCTGGTGGACGCGCTCTGCACCGGCTGGGGCTGGCTCACCCCCAATGGCCCGCGCAAGCTCGTCTGGGCCGTGCTGCCGGGCTAGTGCCTGGCCAGCACGTCGAGCACGTCGCGGTCGGTGAGCTGGTCGAAGCGCTCGTACCACTGGCCCACGGCCCTGAAGTCCGCCGGGGCGCACAGCACCACCACCTCGTCGGCCTCCCGGCTCATGGCCTCGACGGTGTCCCTGGCCCCGACCGGCGCCGCCAGCGTCACCCGGGCGGGCTTGGCGGCGGCGACCGCCCGCAGCGCCGCCCGCGCGGTCGCGCCGGTGGCGAGCCCGTCGTCGGCCACGATCACCTGGCGCCCCTCCAGGTCGGGCAGCGGCCGTTCGCCCCGGTAGACCCGCACCCTGCGGGCCAGCTCCCGCCGCTCCGCGGCCACCACCCCCACCAGGGACTCGGGTGTGAGGCCGAGCCTGGCCAGCAGCGCCAGGTCGAACACCGGCTCGCCGCCTTCGGCTATCGCGCCGACGCCCAGCTCGGGCGACGGCGGATAGCCGATCTTCCTGGTGACGAGCACGTCGAGCACGCCGCCCAGCCTGGTGACGATGGGCTCGGCCACCTCCACCCCGCCACGCGGCAGCGCGAGCACCACCGGGTCGCGGATGTCGAGCAGCCGCTCGGCGAGCAGCGCTCCGGCCTCTGAACGGTCGACGAACACGCGCTCCATGCACCTGGACGTACCCGCTCGCTCCGGCTTCGCACGGACAGCCGGAGCGGACGGAGCGTCTCCCCTGGTGCGGGCTACGGGCGGTTCCGGCCTGAGCGGCGCATCTCCTTGTGGATGATCTTCCACTTGCTCTGCAGGTCCTTGCGGAGCCGCGCGTCCGTGCGCGCGGCCATCCACGTAGCCTCGCGCTGGAGCTTGCGCCAGCTCTGCAGCCGCCGCTCCGGCAGCTCGCCGCTCTCCACCGCCGCGCGTACGGCACAGCCCGGCTCGCTGTCGTGCCCGCAGTCGTGGAATCGGCAGCTGCCCGCCAGCGTCTCGATGTCGGCGAACACCATGTCGACGCCCTGGCTCATCTCGTAGAGCCCGACCCTGCGGATGCCGGGCGTGTCGATGACGAGCCCGCCGCCGGGCAGCGGGATGAGCTCCCTGTGCACGGTGGTGTGGCGGCCCCGCCCGTCACCGGCGCGCACGTGCTGGGTCTCCATCACGGCGTCGCCCGCCAGCGCGTTGACGAGGGTGGACTTGCCGGCGCCCGACGGGCCGAGCACCACGGCCGTCCGGGCGCCCTCCAGATAGCCCCGTGCCAGCTCGACGCCCTCGCCGAGCACCGAGGACACCGCGTGCACGGCCACCCCGGGCGCCGCGGTGCGCACGTCGGCGAGCAGCTCGTCCAGGCCCTGCTCGAACAGGTCGGACTTGGTGATGAGGACGACCGGCGTGCCGCCGGACTCCCAGGCCAGCGCCACCAGCCGCTCGATGCGGCCCAGGTCGGCGTAGTCGGTGGAGTGCATGGACGGCTCGGCGACGAAGACGATGTCGACGTTGGCGGCGAGCACCTGGCCCTGGCCGTCGCCCGACAGCCCGCCGCGGGAGTCGCGGCTCACGCCGCCCCGGACGAACGCCGTGTGCCTGGGCAGCACCTCGTCGAGCTCGTAGCGGCCCTCGGGCAGCTCTTTCAGCGCGGCCCAGTCGCCCACGCAGGGCAGTGCGACCGGATCGTCCGCCGACGCCCGGCGCACCCTGGCGCCGTACTTCACGCGGTGCTGGCCGTCCTCGGTGATGACTTCGGCCGCCCCGCGGTCGACGCGGGAGACCCGGGCCGGGATGGTGCCGTCAGGCAGCTCGGCGGCGCGAGAAGCGGTCCAGCCGAGTAGAGAGAGATCGTAAAGCAACGGAGTTACACCCTTGGGTTGAGAAGGAACCCGGGTGGTCTAGGTGAGCACCCGGAGGTTGATGGACGGCACGCCGAACACGACAGTCCGCATGGTCCCCACCTCCTCGATCCGTTCGCTTCCGCGACTCTACGCACCTGTCCGGGGGGACGCAATCCGGTTTTTCGGTCCTCTTCCGCCCGGCCGGTTGAACCCTGACGGGGACGCCGGCCGTACTTCCTGCCGACGGACTCGAGAAAGGGGAATGATGCGACTGAGCACGTATCCCCCACCCTCGGCCGAGGGAGCAGCCCCCATGGGCAAGCCGCGGTTACGGCACTGGATGAGGCGCGTACGACCCGACCCCGAAGTGGTCGTGTCGGCGCTCTACCGGCAGTACCACCGGCCCCTGCTCTCCTTCGTGATCCGCCTCACCGCGGGTGATCGGCAGTGGGCGGAAGACGTCGTACAGGAGACCATGATCCGGGCCTGGCGCAGCGCCGAGCGGCTCGACCCGGACGCGAACTCGCTCATGCCCTGGCTCGCGACGGTCGCCAGACGTATCGTGATCGATGACCGGCGGCGACGGGAAGCCCGCCCTCAGGAGCTGGGTGACGGGCCGCTGGAGAGCCTGCCCGTGCCCGACGAGATGGAGGGGCTCCTGCACCAGGTGGTCGTGTCCGAGGCGCTCAAGGCGCTGTCACCGGCCCACCGCGAGATCCTCAACGAGACGATCCTGCGGGACCGGTCGGTCAACGACGCCGCCGAGGCGCTGGGCATTCCCGTGGGCACCGTGAAGTCCCGGGTCTACTACGCGGTCCGCGCCCTGCGGGTCGCGCTGGAGGAGAGGGGGGTGACGGCGTGACCTCGAGAGTGGAACACACCGACGTGGGCGCCTACGCCCTGGGCCTGCTGGAGGACGACGACAGGCGAGCCTTCGAGGCGCATCTCTCCCACTGCCGGTCCTGCGCGGTGGAGCTGTCGGAGCTGGCGGGGGTCGCCAGCGCGCTGACCGGGATCGGGCCCGTGGAGGACGATCCCCCTCTTCACGAGGAGCCGGCCGAGGTGATCGATCTGCTTCGCCGCAAGCAGGCCGTCGACCGGCGCACGCGAAGGAACACGTTCCTGATCGGCGTCGCGGCCGCGGTCACGCTGGTGGCGGGCGGGCTCACGATCGGCACCCAGCTCGGCGGCCAGAGCGCGGCGCCGCCGGCGATGGCGCACGGCACGCAGCTCGGACCCGCCGAGCAGTTCTACGAGATGGGCACGCCCGTGGCCGGCGTCGGCGCCGACGGGGTGAGCGGCGGGCTGGTGCTGGAGTCGAAGGCCTGGGGCACCCACGCGGCGCTCAAACTGTCGGGTGTCGCGGGCCCGCTCGAGTGCGAGCTGGTGGCGGTCGGCAGGAACGGCGAGCGCCGCGTCATGATGGGCTGGGCCGTCCCGACCCCGGGCTACGGCGTCCCCGGCTCCCCCGGCCCGCTCTACATGCACGGCGCGGCGGCCCTGCCGATCGACCGGATCGACCGCTTCGAGGTCCTCACCACGGCGGGCCGCAACCTGCTCACCGTCGACGTGTGACGTCGAGTCCTCCCACCCGGTGGTGGGAGGACCACCGGGTCAGCCATGGGGTCTGCCACCGGATCCGCCACCGGCCCGGCGTCCACCTGCCACCGCAGGCAGGTCTCGGGCGCCGGCAGATGGACTCCTTGCAGGCGCCCCCGAACGACCTGCCGCGCGCGGCGCTCCCGTCCGGCTCTCCGTCGGGCGGCGGTGACCTCGTACCCGTCATCAGCCGTCAGCCGTCAGCCGTCAGCCGGGCCAACGCTCCCGCCTTTCACGCGTAGTCGAAGCCCCAGGCATCGTCGGCACCTGCGGGTGTGACGCGCGGGCGTCGGCGGCCTCGAACGACAAAGGCGATCACGGCACCTCGTACGGCCTCGGAGCTGGGCGACAAAGAATCTTGGCCGCGGATTGAACCCCGCGCGACCCGGCCCCCGTACGGCTTGCTAGAACCCCTCCGGTACGTGACCGGCATGGCAGGGGACATGCCGGTCACCGTCGCCCCGGGGTATCCGGCCCACTCCGGACGCGACGACGCCCCGCCGCACATAGAGCCCGTGCGGCGGGGCGTAGCGTTGAGGATCGCGCGACGGGTGCTTACAGACCCGGCGCCGGGAACTGCGCGGTCAGCTCGCTGACCTCGTGGTGGACGCGCGCGATGACGTCCTCGGCGTCGCCCTTGGACAGGGCCGTGACGACCTCGTCCATCCAGGCGCCGATCTGCCGCATCTCCGCCTCCCGCATGCCGCGCGAGGTGACGGACGGGGTGCCGATGCGGATGCCCGACGGGTCGAACGGCTTGCGGGTGTCGAACGGGACGGTGTTGTAGTTGGTCTCCAGGCCGGCCCGGTCGAGCGCCTTGGCGGCGGGCTTGCCGCCGATGCCCTTGGGCGTGAGGTCGAGCAGGATCAGGTGGTTGTCGGTGCCGCCGGAGACCAGGTCGAAGCCGCGCGAGGAGAGCTCCTCGGCCAGCGCCTTGGCGTTGGCCACCACCTGGTGGGCGTAGGCCTTGAACTCCTCGGTCGAGGCCTCGCGCAGCGCCACGGCGATGGCCGCGGTGGTGTGGTTGTGCGGGCCGCCCTGCAGGCCGGGGAAGACGGCCTTGTTGAGCGCTGTGGCGTGCTCGTCGCTGGTGGCCATGAGCATCGCGCCGCGCGGGCCGCGCAGCGTCTTGTGGGTGGTGGTGGAGATGACGTCGGCGTGCCCCACGGGCGAGGGGTGCGCGCCCCCGGCGACGAGGCCGGCGATGTGCGCGATGTCGGCGGCCAGGACGGCGCCCACCTCGCGGGCGATGGCGGCGAAGCCCTCGAAGTCGATGGTCCGCGGGATGGCGGTGCCGCCGCAGAAGATGAGCTTCGGCCGGTGCTCCAGGGCGAGCTCCCTGACCTGGTCGAGGTCGATCCGGCCGGTGTCCTGGCGGACGCCGTAGCGGACCGGGTTGAACCACTTGCCGGTGGCCGAGACCGACCAGCCGTGCGTGAGGTGGCCGCCGAACGGCAGGCCCATGCCCAGCACGGTGTCGCCGGGCTGCAGGAACGCCATGTAGATGGCCAGGTTGGCGGGCGAGCCGGAGTAGGGCTGCACGTTGGCGTGGTTGACGCCGAACAGCGCCTTGGCCCGGTCGATGGCGACGGTCTCGATCTGGTCGATGACCTGCTGGCCCTCGTAGTAGCGCTTGCCGGCGTAGCCCTCGGAGTATTTGTTGGTCAGGACGGTGCCGGTGGCTTCGAGCACGGCCTTGGAGACGTAGTTCTCCGAGGCGATCAGCTTGACGGTGTCGGCCTGGCGGCGCTCCTCCGCCTGGATGAGCTCGGCGATCTGCGGGTCGACGCTAGCGAGAGAACTCATGACTCTCCTGTCATCATTGACGTCCTGCGAAGACCCAGGCGCACGGCCTCCGCTCCTTTCGCTCCCCGGTGGTCGATCCCACCCAATGCGCCAGTCGCGACGTCATTGACGATATCGGAAGTGCGGCCCCGCTCCGCTCGGCGACGGCCATGCGGGACGGCTAGAGTTGCGCACGCCCCACGCCGCCCCAGAGCCGGTCGACCTCGGCGTTGAGTATCGCGCCGATGAGCACGGCCAGGGCGGTGATGTAGAGCCACAGGAGCACCGCGATGGGCGCGGCCAGCGAGCCGTAGACCGAGACGGGCGAGAACCAGGCGGCCAGCACGGCCCGCAGCACGGCGGCGCAGAGGATCCACAGGAACAGGGCCAGGACGGCGCCGGGCAGCTCCCGCCACCACTTGGTCCGCAGCGGCACGCTCACGTGGTAGAGCACGGTCAGGAAGAGCACCGAGCCGACGATCACGACCGGCCAGTAGAGCAGCTCGATCAGGGGGCTGTACTGCTCCGGCACCACGCCCTTGAGCAGGGTCGGGCCGATGACCAGGATGGGCATCACGATGATGCCGATGACCAGGCCGATCACGTACAGGCCGAAGGACATCAGCCGGGTGCGGATGATGCCGCGCTCCTCGCCCAGCCCGTAGGCGACGGAGATGAGGTCGACGTAGACGTACAGCGCCCGCGAGCCCGACCAGAGCGACAGCAGGAAGCCGAGCGAGATGATCGACACCTTGCCGGCGTCGTCCCTCAGCACGTCGGTCAGGAGGGGCCGGACCACGCCGGTGATCGTGTCCTCGGTGAAGAGCAGGCCGGCGCGGTCGATGACCCAGAGCTCGACCTCGCGCACCTGCTGCCTGCCGAGCCAGGTGCCGAGTTTGGCCAGCACGCCGATCAGCCCCAGCACGAACGGCGGCAGCGACAGCAGCGCGAAGAACGCCGCCTCCCCCGCCAGGCCGGTGACCCGGTAGGCCACCCCGGCGTTCGTGGTCGCGCGGATCGTCGCCCACAGCTTCGTGTCGCGCACCCAGCTCAGCCCGTGCCGGGCGTGAGAGACGATTCGCCTCTTGGACCGGTTAGGCGCATCCGTGGACGTCATGGCACCCAACGTTTTCGCAGTGACTCTCCGGGACAGCTTACGTCCCTGATGTCCTGCCCTGGTCGTTGTCGACGATGCGTGCGCCGAGCGGCAGCAGCGACACGGGGATCATCTTGATGTTGGCCACGCCCATCGGGATGCCGATGATCGAGATGAACAGCGGGATGGACGTGACCACGTGCCCGATGGCCAGCCAGATGCCGGCCACGACGCACCAGATGATGTTGCCCAGCAGCGAGAACACCCCGGCGTCCGGGTCGCGCACCACGGTCCTGCCGAACGGCCACAGCGCGTAGGCGGCGATGCGGAACGAGGCGACCCCGAACGGGATCGTGATGATCAGGATGCAGCAGATCACGCCCGCCAGGGCATAGCCGATGGCCAGCCAGATCCCGGCGAAGACGAGCCAGATGACGTTCAGCAGGGTGCGCATGCTCACAGCATGTCACCACCCGGCGCCGTCGATCATCAGGGATCACCCGGATCGTGGCGCCCGGCCCTGTCCCGGCGGACCGGCGAACGCCTGCGCGATCCGCATCCAGTCGCGCGCCGTCTCCCCGGTGATCTCCAGGGCGGTGTCGGCCACGTTGATCCGCTGCGTGACGGCGAGGCAGAAGTCGAGCATCGGGCCGCGCACCACGTCGGCGGCGTCCGGCGGGCCCGCCGTCCACTTCCCGCCGCCGGGCATGGCGAGCTCGGCCCGCACCGGCCGGTCCGGGGCCGGCAGGCCGCGCACGGCGAAGGAGTAGGGCATGGCCATTAACCCGATGCGCGCCACGTGCCGCAGCCGGTCGGTGGGCTTCCTGGTGACGCCGGTCGCGTCGGCGACGTCCTGTCCGTGCGCCCAGGTCTCCATCAGCCGGGCGGTGACGAAGGAGGCCGCCGACATCTCGGTCCCGTACCAGGGCAGCCGGGTGCGGGGGTCGAGCGGGGTGAGCGTGTCGACGAACCGGGCCCGCGCGGTTCCGAACCAGTCGCGCAACTCTCCCGGCGACAGCCCCCTCGCCTGCATGGCCAGCTCGTCGACGGACGTGACGCCGGCCAGGATGGCCTGGAAGGCGGCCGGGTCCGTCACCGCCGTGCAGGCGGCGTCGTCGAACCAGGCCAGATGGCTCACCTGGTCGCGGACGGCCCACCCCTCGGCGGGCGTGGGCAACTCCCAGTCCTCGGGGCGAAGCGGGGCCAGGAGGGTCTCGAACGAGGCGGTTTCGGCACGCACGTCGTCGAGGAGTTCGGCCATGAGATCCACGGCCGAAAGCCTAACCCGAACATTGTTCCAGGAGAATAATGCAGGTGTGATCTGTGAGAGCTGCAAGGAACGACGCCACGAGGAGTGCCGGGGCGGCTCCTGGTGCGACTGCCAGCATCAGCCCCCTGAGCAGCCGAAGGAGTCCGAGCTGGATTGGCCGCGCCAGGGGTGATCCGTCCCAGACTGTGGACCCGGTCTTGGACATACCGGATCGCCGGAGTATCTTCGAGGTATGCCAGCGGACCCCATGCTCGTAGGTCGACGCCACGTCGACCTTCTGCGTGTCCGCAGTGCCATCTGTTGCGACGCCCGCTAACCGCCAATCTTTACCGCTGAGCGCGTCGCATCTCTCTGTTCCCTGCACTCGATGACGAGGCAGGAGGAACGCTGCGCGCGCCCATGAATCAGAAGGACGCGCAATGAGCACCCCTGCCAGCCGGCATCACAAGCGCCCGCGCGGCGAAGGTCAGTGGGCTCTCGGTTACCGGGAGCCGCTCAACAAGAACGAAGAGAACAAGAAGAACGACGACGGGCTCAACGTCCGCCAGCGGATCATCGACGTCTACTCCAAGCAGGGCTTCGACTCGATCGACCCCGCCGACCTCCGGGGCAGGATGCGCTGGTACGGCCTCTACACGCAGCGCAAGCCCGGCATCGACGGCGGCAAGACGGCGATCCTGGAGCCGGAGGAGCTCGACGACCGCTACTTCATGCTGCGGGTGCGCATCGACGGCGGGCAACTCGACCTGCGCCAGCTCCGGACGATCGCCGGCATCGCCAACGACTACGCCAGGGGCACCGCCGACCTGACCGACCGGCAGAACGTGCAGCTGCACTGGATCGAGATCGAGTCGGTGCCCGACATCTGGGAGCGGCTGGAGGCCGTGGGCCTGTCGACGACCGAGGCGTGCGGCGACACCCCGCGGGTGATCCTGGGCTGCCCGCTGGCCGGGATCGACGCCGAGGAGGTGTTCGACGGCAGCGCCGAGATCACCGAGATCAACGAGCGGTTCATCGGCGACCCGGCCTTCTCCAACCTGCCGCGCAAGTTCAAGACCGCGGTCAGCGGCTGCCCGGCGCACTGCACCGTGCACGAGATCAACGACGTGGCGTTCGTGGGCGTGACGAACGAGCGGGGCGAGCAGGGCTACGACCTCTGGGTCGGCGGCGGGCTGTCGACCAACCCGATGCTGGCCAAGCGCCTGGGCGTGTTCGTCCGGCCCGAGCAGGCGAGTGACGTCTGGGCCGGGGTGATCGGGATCTTCCGCGACTACGGCTACCGCCGGCTGCGGCACAGGGCGCGGCTGAAGTTCCTGGTCAACGACTGGGGCGCGGAGAAGTTCCGCGAGGTGCTGGAGACCGAATACCTCAAGGAGGCGCTGCCCGACGGCCCGGCGCCCGAGCTGCCGCGCGGCAGCCGCCGCGACCACGTCGGCGTCTACCCGCAGAAGGACGGCGACTTCTACGTGGGCTTCGCGCCCAGAGTCGGCCGCCTCGACGGCGACAAGCTGCACGCGATCGCCGACATCGCCGAGCGGCACGGCTCCGGCCGGGTCCGCACCACGGTCGAGCAGAAGATGGTCATCCTGGACGTCGCCGCCGATCAGGTCGACTCGCTCGTGGCCGAGCTGGAGGCCGCCGACCTGAGGGTCAAGCCGTCCACGTTCCGCCGCCAGACGATGGCCTGCACCGGCATCGAGTTCTGCAAGCTGGCCATCGTCGAGACCAAGGCCACCGCCTCCGACCTCATCGACGAGCTGGAGAGGCGGCTGCCGACGTTCGACGAGCCGCTCACCATCAACGTCAACGGCTGCCCCAACTCCTGCGCCCGCATCCAGACCGCCGACATCGGTCTCAAGGGCCAGCTCGTCCTGGACGAGAACGGCAAGCAGGTCGAGGGCTTCCAGATCCACCTGGGCGGCTCCCTCGGCGTCAACTCGGGCTTCGGCAGGAAGGTGCGCGGCCTCAAGACCACCGCCGAGGCGCTGCCCGATTACGTGGAGCGCGTCGTGACGCACTACGACGACCAGAAGAAGGAAGGCGAGAGCTTCGCCGACTGGGTGCAGCGCGCGGACGAGGCGGACCTGAAATGACCACCCGGGCCGTCCCGTTCCACTGCCCCTACTGCGGAGACGAGGATCTGGAGCCTTACGAGGGCGACGGCGGCTGGTACTGCCGGTCCTGCGCTCGCGCCTTCAAGCTGAAATTTCTCGGAATCGGAGTGAACATATGACGCTCGTCGACATCGAGGTCGGATTGGGGCAGCAGCGGAGCACGCTCGACCTGCAGGACATCGTCGAGTCTGCCGCGATCTTCCTTGAGGACGCCTCCGCCCGCGAGATCATCCGCTGGGCCGCGGCCACTTTCGGCGATCGGCTCTGCCTGACCTCCTCGATGAGCGACGCGCTGCTCATCGATCTGGTCAGCCGGGTCAAGCCGGGCGTGGACGTGCTGTTCATCGACACCGGCTATCACTTCGCCGAGACGGTCGGCACGCGTGACGCGGTCCAGCAGGTCTACGACGTCAATGTGATCAACGTCAAGCCGTCGCGCACGGTCGAGGAGCAGGACCGCGAGCTCGGCCCGCGCCTGTTCGGCCGCAACCCGGACCTGTGCTGCTTCCTGCGCAAGGTGGAGCCGCTCAACCGGGCCCTGGAGCCCTACCTGGCGTGGATCTCCGGCATCCGCCGCGACGAGTCCTCCAGCCGCACCGGCACCAAGGTCGTGGAGTGGGACGCCAAGCGGCAGATGGTCAAGGTCAACCCGATCGCCGCGTGGACCCAGGACGACGTCGACAACTACATGGCCGACAACGGCGTGCTGATCAACCCGTTGCACTACGACAACTATCCCTCGATCGGCTGCGGTCCCTGCACCCGCCAGGTCGCCGAGGGCGAGGATCCGCGCAGCGGACGCTGGGCGGGGCTGGGGAAGGTCGAATGCGGCATTCACCTGTAACTCCCAGCCGGTGGCCCGCCCCGTTGGCAGACGGGGCGGGCCAGGGCCGAGTTCCGCTGGTGGCGGTGGCTCACGGGTCTCGCGATCCGCGCGCCGCCGCGACCGTGGAGGCGCTGCTGGACGAGGTACGGCGCGCCCGCCCGTGGCTTGAGGTGCGCACCGCCTACCTCGACCACTCGACGCCGACGCTCGCCCAGGCGCTGAACGGCCTGGAGGAGGCCGTGGTGCTGCCGCTGCTGCTGACTGAGGCGTACCACAGCAGGGTGGACCTGCCCGCGGCGCTCAACGAGGCCAGGGCGCGCGAGCCGCGGCTGCGCGTGCGCTACGGCGCGACGCTCGGCCCGCACCCGTTGCTGACGGCCACCCTGACGCGGCGGCTGGCCGAGGCGGGCGTCACGCCGGGTGATCCGGACACCGCGGTCGTCCTGGTCGCGGCCGGCTCCAGCGACGCCCGCGCGAACGCGGTGATCACCGACATGGCTCGCTCCTGGAGCCGCCGCGCCCCCGCGGCGGGCCGGTCCCTGCCGGTCGGCCTCCGCGGGGCCACGCTGGGCGGGCGCGGGTGGTGGGCGGTGACGGCCGCCTACGCCTCCGCCGCGGCTCCCACGCCCGAGCAGGCGGTCGCCCGGCTCAGGCGGGCCGGCGCGCCGCGGGTGGCAGTCGCCCCCTACCTGCTGGCTCCCGGCTACTTCGCCGACAAGGTGCGCCGCACCACCCTCGATGCGGGCGCGGACGTGGTCGCGGACGTGCTCGGGCCGGCGCCGGAGATCGCCCGGGTGCTGCTGGAGCGCTACGAGGCGGCCCTGATGAGCCCGGCGGGCGTGGTGGCGTCGTAGCTCGGCCGGCCCCGGCACAGGTCGAACACGCCCGGGTCCGGGGCGACCGCGAGGACGCCCCGGATCCGTCGCGTCAGTGGCCGCGCTCGATCGAGCGGCCGCTGTCGCGCCAGTCCTCGCCGTGCAGCTCGCGCCAGTGCTCCCGCCAGGCCGCCCAACGGCGCTGGAGCGGCTTGGCGCGCGAGTCGCCGAGCACCTTGACGTCGCCCATCACCGCGTAGGCGCGCACCCTGACGACCGGCGCTTGCGTGCCCGGCGCCGCCTCCTGCACGTCGACGCGCTTGTCACCCATGATCGCCATGCCGTCGAGGTCGACGTTGACGCCGTCGGGGACGATGATCTTGACGTCGCCCATGACCGAGACGGCCAGGATCTCGATCGTGTCCGTGCGGACCTCGGCCTCACGCAGGTCCAGCAGCACGTCGCCCATCACGGCGACCGCGCCGAGCTCCTGGTCGATCCGCCAGGTGCCGCGCCGCTTGGTGTCGCCCATGATGCCCACGAACCAGCGCCGCTTGCCGCCCTCGGACGGCCGGACCGGCGCGGGGGCCGCTCCCGCGGGCAGGTCCTGCGTGAGCAGGGTGAGCTCGGCGTGCGTGGTGGCGGTGTAGGCGGCCTCGGTGCGGTCGGTGAGCTCGGCCAGCGTGAGCCTGCCTTCCACCGAGGCCTCGCGGAGCTGCTCCACGACGGCCTCGCGCTCGGCGTCGGAGGCTCTAACCTCCCCAGGGTCAGTCATACTCGCAACATATCGCGTTTACCGGCTTACCTGCTCCTCCTATGGGAGGAATCATCATCAATCGAACGGATTGAACCCCTGCGGGAGGCGCCGCGTACCAGGACACAGGGCCCAGCCTGGTCCCGCGGCGCGGCCGGGCCAGGCTAGGGTCCCTTTCATGCATGAGGAACAGCTCTACCGGGCGGCGTTGAACGGCGAGTCGGAGACGGTGAGCGAGCTGCTCGCCCAGGGTGCCGACCCCAACCGGGCCAGCGAGGCCGCGGAAGACGCGGCGGGCGGCACCGGGGGCGACACCGGGGACGGCGGCCTGCCGCTGTGCGCGGCGGCGGCCACGGACCGGGTCGAGGTCGCCGAGGCGCTGCTGGCCGCCGGCGCCGAGGTGGACGGCAGGGAGGGCGGCGGCTGGACCGCGCTGCTCTGGGCCGCCGCCAACGGCAACGCCGACACCGCCAGGCTGCTGATCGAGGCCGGGGCCGACGTGGACGCGGCCAACGACGGCGGCGACACGCCCCTGTCGCTGGCCGCCAGGCGCGGCGCCCTCGGCGTCGTGCGCGAGCTGCTGGCGGGCGGCGCCGACCCGCGCCGGTACGACGGCGACGGCGACACCCCGCTCGACATCGCGGCCGACTGGGTGGGCGTGCACCTGGAGAGCGCGCTGCTCGACCAGATCGAGCAGGACGGCTGGGAGTACGTGGTGGCCCGGCAGTACGCCAAGGACGGCACCGAGCTGGTCACCGTGGCGGGCCGTTCGGCCGACGGATCGCAGAGCGAGCAGGTGCAGGCCCAGCGCGGCCACGCCGCGATCGCGACCCTGCTGGAGGAGGCCACGGACGTCTTCACGCCGGTCGATCGGCTCGTGGCCCGCGCCCTGGCGCACCGCGACGTCGACGAGGACGCCGAGACCTGGTGGGCGGTGGCCGACACGCTGGCCAAGCGGTCCGACGACGAGACCTACGAGGCCCTGGCCCAGCTGTGCCTGAGCGAGGACGCCAGGGAGCGCGAGTTCGGGGTGGACGCCATCGCCCAGTTCGGCTTCACCGACGACGACAAGCCGTACCTCGACCGCACGCTCCCGCTGCTGCAGAAGATGACCACCACCGAGGGCAACCCCCAGGTGCTCCGCTCGGTCCTGGCCGGGCTCGGCCACCAGGGCGATGCGCGGGCCCTGCCGCAGGTTCTGGACATCATCGGCCGCCCCGGCCACAAGCGCACGATGACCGACGCGATCGCACTGGCGGACGTGCTGCCGCCGGACCACGCCGGCGGCCTGGCCCTGCTGGTCGACATGACGCGCGACGCCGAGGACGAGGTCCGTGACTGGGCGACGGCGGGGCTGGCCGGGCTGGAGGCCGACACGCCGGAGATCAGGGAGGCGCTCGCCGCCCGGCTCGACGACAGCGACCTGCGTACGGTCGCCGAGGCCACCCGCGGGCTCGCCCGGCGCGGCGACGCGCGGGCCGAGCAGGGCGCCAAGCGGGTCCTGGCGGAGTCCGACGACCCCTACGACAAGGAGCTGGTGACCGAGCCCTGACCCGCGGTCAGGGGCCGGAGAGCGCGGGCGCCGTGGTGAGGACGTCGCGCGCCAGTGCGAGGTCGCCCGCCACGGCGGCCTCGAACGTCTCCGGGTCGCCGCGCCCGCCCAGCAGGAAGCAGAAGCCGACCACGTCCGCCGTGATGCGGGCGTCCGGCTCGCCTGAGGCCGGGCCGTCCTCCACGCCGAGCGCGAGATGCCATTCGCCGCCGCCCGGGCCCGTGAGCTCCAGCAGGAGCGTGCGGCCCGACCCGTCGTGCCCGGACAGGAGCATCGTCCACGGCAGCAGCCTGGCGCACATGTCCGCGGTGGGATGGATGTGCTCGGGGATCGGGTGCGGCAGGCGGAGGCGGGCCGTGCGAGCGGCGTCGTCGGTGTGGATCCACGTCTCCAGGGCCCTGGCCAGGATGTGGTCCATCACGGGGGCGTTCAGGCCGTCGAGGGCGGCGGGGGCGGAGGCGGGCAGGTTCGCCAGGTGGCGGCAGAGGGCGTCCGCCTGGGCCCGCCAGTCCCTGCGCGTCTGCTCGGGATCGCGCGCCCGCTCGTAGGACTGCACGTCGGCCGTGCGGGTCGCCGAGTCGGTGGCGATGAGTTCGGGGCCGAGCACGGGCGCGCCGACCGACGCCGCGAGCAGGCCGTCCTTGGCGGCCAGGTGCGCGACGAGCTCCTGCAGCGTCCAGCCTTCGACGATGCCCCGGGACCAGTCGTCGTCGACGGCAGCGGCCAGCAGCGCGTCCAGGGCGGCGACGCGACCGGCGTACGGCCGGGCCCAGTCGGCCGTGGGAGCCGCCGGCCTGCGCCGCGCCCTCGCCCCGGCCAGCAGTTGCGGCCGCAGCGAGAGCTTCGGCTCCGCCGGTTCGTCCAGCAGCGCGTCCAGGTACAGACGCTCGAGCGGGTCCATCACACCTCTTCCTGTGCCAGCGCGTCGGCCAGCCGGCGCAACGCCAGCCGGATGCGCGACTTGGCCGTGCCCTCCGGCACGCCTAACTCCTCGCCTACCTGCCGGTAGGTCCTGCCCCCGAAATAGGCCAGCTCCACGACCTGGCGCAGGCTGTCGGGCAGCTCCGTGACGGCCTGCCGCACCCGCTGCGCCTCGTCGGCGGCGAGCACCTTGTCCTCCAGCCTGTCAGGCTCCCGCTCGAAGAGCCGGGGCCCCAGCACCGAGACACGCCGGCGTTCCTCCGCCCGCACGTGGTCGACCGCGCGCCGGTGCGCGATCGTGGCGAGCCAGGCCCGCAGCGTGCCCCGTTCGGGGTCGTAGGCCAGCGGGCGTTCCCAGAAGACCAGGAACACCTCCTGCGTTATGTCCTCGGCGATCACACGGTCCCTGGTGACACGCAAAGACAGACCGAAGATCAGCGAGGAGAGCCGATCGTAGATCTCTCCGAGCGCGGCCTCGTCGCCGCCGACCACCCGCTGGTGCAGCAGACGGTCGTCGTACGGTGCCTCCACTGGCACCACACTCCCGTGATCCGGACCTAGGCGGCGAGTGCGCCGCGACCCGAGCATGTCACTATTCGCCGGAAAAGGGCAGACGGATGTCGGAGCGCCGACACTTTGTCGGACCGAGATAATGTCGGAAGTCCACTAAGCAGAAGGAGCACTCGCATGGCCACCACCCGCACTGCCACCACCCAGTGGAAGGGCGCCCTGCTCGACGGCTCGGGCACCGTTTCCCTCGACACCTCCGGTGTCGGGACCTTCGAGGTCTCCTGGCCGTCCAGGGCCGAGGCCGCCAACGGCAAGACCTCGCCCGAGGAGCTCATCGCGGCGGCCCACTCCTCGTGCTTCTCCATGGCGCTCTCGCACGGTCTCGCGGGCGCGGGCACCCCGCCCGAGTCGCTGCAGACCAGTGCGGACGTCACCTTCCAGCCCGGCGAGGGCATCACGGGCATCGTGCTCACCGTGAAGGGCCAGGTGCCCGGCATCAGCGCCGAGCAGTTCCAGCAGGCCGCTGAGACCGCGAAGGCGAACTGCCCGGTCAGCAAGGCTCTGGCGGGCACGACGATCACTTTGAACGCCGAACTGCTCTAGCGGGAGCGCGATCGCATGCGACAATCGGGTCACATGCGCGAAGTCTGGCCGGGCGAACCTTATCCACTCGGCGGCACCTGGGATGGCGTTGGCACCAGTTTTTCGGTGTTCTCCGAGGTCGCCGAGCGGGTCGAGCTATGCCTTTTTCACGATGACGGCTCCGAAGAGCGGGTCGATCTTCCTGAGGTGGATGGGTTCGTCTGGCACGGCTACCTGCCAGGCATCATGCCCGGGCAGCGCTACGGCTATCGCGTGCACGGTCCCCACAACCCGGCCCACGGGCATCGCAGCAACCCGTCCAAGTTGCTGCTCGACCCCTACGCCAAGGCCGTCGACGGGGATCTGACCTGGAACGAGGCGCTGTTCCCCTATCACTTCACCGATCCGTCGAAGATCAACACCGCCGACAGCGCCCCCTTCATGCCGAAGAACGTGGTGATCAATCCGTTCTTCGAGTGGGGCAACGACCGCTCCCCCCGGACTCCGTACCACGAGACGGTGATCTACGAGGCGCATGTGCGCGGGCTGACCATGCGCCATCCCGGCGTGCCCGAGGACCTGCGCGGCAGCTACGCGGGGGTCGGCCATCCGGCGATCATCGACCATCTGCTCTCGCTCGGGGTGACCGCGGTCGAGCTGATGCCGGTGCACCACTACATGCCCGAGCACTTCCTGGTGGCCCGGGGGCTGACCAACTACTGGGGCTACAACACCATGGCCTATCTGGCCCCCCACGGCCGCTACTCCAGCTCCGGCACCCGCGGCGAGCAGGTGACCGAGTTCAAGGCCATGGTGAAGGCGCTGCACGAGGCGGGCATCGAGGTGATCCTCGACGTCGTCTACAACCACACCGCCGAGGGCGACCACATGGGGCCCACGCTCGGTTTCCGTGGCATCGACAACGCCGCCTACTACCGGCTGCACGACGGTGACCGGCGCTATTACCTCGACTACACCGGCTGCGGCAACTCACTCAACGTCCGCTCCCCGCACGCGCTGCAGCTCATCATGGACTCGCTGCGCTACTGGGTGCTGGAGATGCACGTCGACGGGTTCCGCTTCGACCTGGCGGCGGCGCTGGCCAGGGAGCTGCACGACGTCGACCGGCTCAGCGCCTTCTTCGACCTCATCCAGCAGGATCCGGTGATCTCGCAGGTCAAGCTGATCGCCGAGCCGTGGGACGTCGGCCCCGGCGGCTACCAGGTCGGAAATTTCCCGCCTTTGTGGACGGAGTGGAACGGGAAGTTCCGCGACACCGTACGAGACTTCTGGCGGGGCACGCACTCCGCGCTGCCGGAGTTCGCCTCCCGGCTGACCGGCTCGGCCGACCTCTACGAGACCTCCGGCCGCCGCCCCGTGGCCTCGATCAACTTCGTGACCTGCCATGACGGTTTCACCCTCACCGACCTCGTGTCCTACGACCGCAAGCACAACGAGGCCAACGCCGAGGACAACCGCGACGGCACCAACGACAACCGCTCCTGGAACTGCGGCGCCGAGGGCCCCGTGGAGGATCCGGAGATCGTCGGGCTGCGCCACCGCCAGCGGCGCAACTTCCTGGCCACGCTCTTCCTCTCCCAGGGCGTGCCGATGCTCTCCCACGGCGACGAGCTCGGCCGCACCCAGCGGGGCAACAACAACGCCTACTGCCAGGACAACGAGATCGCCTGGATCGACTGGTCGCTGCTGCACACCGAGTCCGACCTGCTGGCGTTCGTCCGCCTGCTGTCGCAGCTGCGGCGCGAGCACCCGGTCTTCCAGCGCCGCCGCTTCTTCCACGGCCGCCATCCCGACAACGGCAAGCGCGACCTGGTCTGGCTCACCCCCGGCGGCACCGAGATGACCGCGGGTGACTGGCATGTGAGCTACGCCAAGTCGCTGATGGTCTATCTGAACGGCGAGGCCATCACCGAGCCGGGGCCGCGCGGCGAGCGCATCGTGGACGACTCGTTCCTGCTGCTGATCAACGCCCATCACGAGGACATGACGTTCACCCTGCCCGGCGAGGCGTTCGGCGCCACCTGGCTGCCCGTGCTCAACACCAGCGACGAGAGCTGCGAGAACCTCTACGTCGACGATGCCTGGCGGCCCGGTGACCTGGTCGCCGTCACCTCGCGCTCCCTGCAGGTCCTGCGCCAGCCCCGGGTTCAGTAGGACAGCGCGGAGCTCGCCGTCAGCAGCACCAGGACGAAGGTGACCAGTCCGGCCACTCCATGCAGGATCACGGCCACCATCGGGAAGCGCGCCCTGCCACCGTGCCGTCCGGAGCCGAGCCATCGGGTGAACATCACGAAGCCCAGCAGCGCCGCCACGGCCAGGCCGCCGAACGCGACCCAGGCCAGTGCGCGGCTGCCGGTGAGCAGGTGGGCGATCCAGCAGGCCAGCGCCGCCACGGCCAGCACCGGATGGGAGAAGATCAACGTCGCCGGCAGCGGGGTGACCTTGGCGGTCTGCCTGCGCAGGCCACCGCCCGCCAGCCAGAGGTAGAGCAGGTAGATGCCGACGAGCGCGGCGAATGACCACGTCACTGCAGTCGCCAGGCCCACATGCCCTCCCTGAGGTCTGCCGCCACGTTATGCACATCTCCCCCGAGGCGTCATTTGATACACCAAAGCGCTATCCATCCGGCCAAAACCACCACTCGCGCTGGTTGTCGGGGGCATGTGCCAAGGTAGAGGGGTGCGCCGGATCCATCCCGACATAGCAGACAACCCGGACATCGAGCAGGCCTACGCCTATCCCCGGGACAGCCCATGGCTGCGCCTCAACATGGTGGCCAGCGCCGACGGCGGCGCCTGGCTGCAGGGGCTGTCCGGCGGCCTGTCCAGCAAGGGCGACAAGCGCGTCTTCGGAGTGCTGCGCGGGCTGGCCGACGTGATCATGGCGGGAGCCGCCACCGTCCGGGCCGAGGGCTACGGCGCCGTCAACCCGCGCGAGTCGTGGCGGGAGATGCGGGCGGGCAGGCCGGCCGCCCCGCCGCTCGCGGTCGTCAGCCGGGGCCTCGACCTCGACCTGACCGGCCCGCTCTTCGGCGGCGTGAGCCGCACCATCATCGTCACGTGCGAGAGCGCGCCGGCCGCCCGGCTCAAGGCCGCGGCCGAAGTGGCCGACGTGATCGTGGCCGGCGACGAGGCCGTCGACCTGCGGGCCGCCGTCGCCGAGCTGCACGAGCGCGGCCTGACCAAGATCCTCTGCGAGGGCGGCCCGAGGATCAACGCCCAGCTCGCGGCGGCCGGGCTGGGCGACGAGCTGTGCCTGTCGGTCAGCCCGATGCTGATCGGCGGGGACGCGGCGCGCATCCTCGACGGCGAGCCGTCGCAGGTCAAGCTGGAGTTGAGGCAGGTGCTGGAGGAGGAGGGCGTCCTCTTCTGCAGCTATACGAGGAGTCGATCAGATGACTGACCCGACCACGGGACCGGCAGCAGAGCCCGACCCGCTCGCGGAGCCTCCGGAGGCGGCGAGCGGGCGCGGGAAGAGGAAGGCCAAGGAGCCCGAGCCGATCCCGGATCTCGATCTCCCGGTGCGGCCGCCGGTGTCGCCGATGCTGGCCAAGCCGGTCAAGGCGATGCCCAAGCAGGACGGCAACCTGCTCTACGAGCCCAAGTGGGACGGGTTCCGGTGCATCGTGTTCCGCGACGGGGACGAGGTCTACCTCGGCAGCCGCAACGAGCGGCCGTTCACCCGTTACTTCCCCGAGCTGGTCGAGGCCGTCAGGGCGGAGCTGCCAGACAAGTGCGTGGTCGACGGCGAGATCGTGCTGCCGCGGGGGGCACAGCTCGACTTCGAGGCGCTCCAGCAGCGCATCCATCCCGCGGCCTCGCGGGTGAAGATGCTGTCGGAGCAGACCCCGGCCTCGTTCGTGGCCTTCGACCTGCTGGCGCTCGGGGACGAGTCGCTGATGGAGACGCCGTTCGCGGAGCGCCGTGCCCGCCTGGAGGGGATCTTTCCGGAGAAGGGACAGTCCATCCGGCTCACGCCCGTCACGACCAACGACGAGCAGGCGGTCGAGTGGTTCGAGATGTTCGAGGGCGCCGGACTCGACGGCATCATCGTCAAACCGGGCGACCAGCCGTACATCCCGGACAAGCGGACCATGTTCAAGGTCAAGCACGAGCGCACCGCCGACGTGGTGATCGCCGGCTACCGCGAGCACAAGACGGGTCCCATCGTGGGCTCGATCCTGCTCGGCCTCTACGGCGACGACGGCAGGCTGCATCACGTGGGCGTGGCGGCCTCGTTCCCGATGGCGCGCAGGGCCGAGCTGGTGGAGGAGCTCCAGCCGTACGCCGCCGACCTGGGCGAGCACCCGTGGGGTCACTGGGCCGAGCAGGCGGCGGCCGGCATCGGCCAGCCCGCGGCGGGGCCCGCGACCGGCGGGCAGCGGGTGCCGGGCGCGATCTCGCGCTGGAACGCCAAGAAGGACCTGTCGTTCATCCCGCTCCGCCCGGAGCTGGTGATCGAGGTGGCCTACGACCAGATGGAGGGCGACCGGTTCCGGCACACCGCCCAGTGGCGGCGCTGGCGGCCCGACCGCACGCCGGAGTCGTGCACGTACGAGCAGCTGGAGCAGCCGGTTTCGTACAACCTCGATGACATCCTTGCCCGATAGCTGCAAATGACGTTATATCTCGACATATGAGCACCGGAGATGAGCTGCGGGCGGCGGTGGGCGCACGCCGCGACCTCGGCCCCGAATTCGAGGACGCCGTCGTCGAGTCGTTCCTCGACAAGATGGGGCAGGAGGTCGACCGGCGAGTGGACGAGCGCCTGGCGGCGGTCACTCCGAAGGCGAAGGACCTGGACCGGCATGACAGGACGCGAGACGCTCAGCGGCTCGCCCTGGCGATCGTCTCGCTGGCCCTCGGCACGGTCGCCACGGTCCTGCTCACCCTGTTCGGCGATGCCAGCAATGGCACGTTTGTCGCCGTCTGGATCGGCATCGTGGTGGTCAACGTGGTGTTCAACAGCCCCCGTTCCCGCTGACCCCGCCTCCACCCACCACCGCGGCCGCCCCGTACGAAGATCAGGACCTGAAGACCGAGATCACCATCTTGTACGGGTCCGCAGGCACGCGCCCACCCGCCGCACGGGCGGGGCCTCCGGGAAGACCGCCGCGGGCCGACAGGCGTCGCACGGTCACCGTCACGTCGCACGGGCACGGCGCACGGGCACGGCGCACGGGCACGGCGCACGGGCACGGCGCACGGGCACGGCGCACGGGCACGGCGCACGGGCACCGGGACGAGGGTTGCGCGACGACCGTCCGGGCTCCGTCACCGGGACGCCCGCGCATCCGCGGGGGCCGGCCGGGGCCGGAGCTCATGGGGTGGTGAAGGCCAGGGAGGTGTTGTGGCCGCCGAAGCCGAAGGAGTTGGTCATCGCGGCCGCCCACCCGCCCTGGCGAGGGGCACCCGTGACGATGTCGAGCTCGATCTGGGGATCCACGTGGTCGAGGTTCTTGGTGGCGGGGACCAGGCCGTCGCGGAGGGCGAGGATGGCGGCGACGCCGCCCAGAGCGCCGGCGGCCCCGCAGAGGTGGCCGGTCATCGACTTGGTGGCGGTGACCGCGGGATGCGTGCCCAGCGCCTCGGCGATCGAACGGCACTCCGTCAGGTCGCCGGTCGGGGTTGAGGTGGCGTGGGCGTTCACGTGCCCGACGTCGAGAGGGTCCAGCCCCGCGGCGGCCAGGGCCAGCCGCATCGCGCGCACCTGGCCGCCCACGTCGGCGGCGGTGATGTGGTGGGCGTCGGAGGTGGTGCCCGCGCCGGCCAGCGTGGCGTACGTCCTGACGCCACGGTCCACGGCGAACCCCTCCCTCTCCAGCACCAGCACGGCGGCCCCCTCGCTGAGCACGAACCCGTCACGCCCGGCGTCGAACGGCCTGGAGGCCTCCTGCGGAGCGTCGTTGCGCGTGGACAGCGCCCTGGCCTGTGCGAACCCGGCGAGAGTCAGCGGATGCAGGCACGCCTCGGCGCCACCGGCGATCACCACGTCGGCGCGGCCCAGGCGAATCAGGTCCAGCCCCATCGCGATCGCCTCGGCACCGGAGGCGCACGCGCTCACCGGCGTGTGCGCACCGGCCCTGGCTCCGAACTCGATGCTGACCACGGCCGCGGCCCCGTTCGGCATCAGCATGGGGACGGTGTACGGCGAGATCCTGCGCGGGCCGGACGCCTCCATGACGTCGTCCTGGGCGAGCATGGTCAGCATCCCGCCCACGCCGGTGCCGATGACCACCGCCAGACGTTCGGGTTCGACCTCGGGGGCTCCGGCGTCGGCCCACGCCTCCCGCGCGGCGACGAGCGCGGCCTGCTGGCAGCGGTCCAGCCGCCTGGCCCGCACCCGCCCCAGCACCTCGGCGGGCTCCACCAGCATCCGCCCGGCGATCCGCGCGGGCAGCCCGTCGGCCCACTCCTCCTCGATCAGGCTGACGCCGGAGCGCCCTTCCAGCATGCCCGCCCAGGTGGAGGCCACATCCCCGCCCAGCGGCGTGGTGGCTCCGAGCCCGGTGACCGAGGCACCCGCCGTCAGCTCGCTCCGCATCAACGCCCCCTTCGTCCGTGGAGCCACCCCGTTTCAGGGCGCTCCTGGATCACGTTGCCAGCACCGGGGGGCACGGGCAGACGCTGTGATCGACGAAAAAGTCGCGGCAGATTTGTCCGCGATGCCATGACCTCCGGCGAGTCGTACGGCTCCTCAGGGAGTGGACGCGAATCTCGGGACATGCGGCAGATCGCCGGATCAACCCGCTTCAAGAGTGGCCTACGCGAGCCAGACGAGGCCGGCGAAGC
Source organism: Nonomuraea sp. LPB2021202275-12-8 (assembly GCF_037044575.1). NCBI lineage: Bacteria > Bacillati > Actinomycetota > Actinomycetes > Streptosporangiales > Streptosporangiaceae > Nonomuraea > Nonomuraea sp. LPB2021202275-12-8. Next base: position 359,553 of record NZ_JBAHWD010000003.1, read on the forward strand.
GGCCCGGGTCCTGGCGGCGGTGCGAGTAGAGCTCGGCCGCCTCGATCGTGCACCGGGCGTCGTGCCGCACGTCGGGGACCCCTGCCGCGAGGAGCTGGGCCTCGATGCCGGCGCGCAGGTCGAGCGCGGGGGTGCCCCAGGAGGTCGTGGAGTGCGCCTGCGGCACCTTGGCCGCCACCTGGTCGCGCAGCTCGGCGGGCACCTCGTAGCAGTGGCCGCACGCTCCCGGCCCGATCAGCGCGACCATCCGCCGCGGGTCCGCGCCCTTGTCGGCCATCGCGCCGACCAGCGCCGCCGCGATGCCCGCCTCCGTCCCAGGACGGCCCGAGTGGGCGGCTCCCACCATGCGCGCCACCGGATCGGCCACCAGCACCGCGGGGCAGTCCGCGCCGAGCGAGGCCAGCGCCAGACCCGGCTCGGTGGTGAAGACGCCGTCGACGGGCGGCGCGTCGCCGCCGAACGGCTCGCTGACGTAGGCCACCTCGGCGCCGTGCACCTGGCGCATGAACACGATGGCCCGCACCCCGAGCTCCGCCGCGACGCCGTCCCGGTTCGCCCGCACGGCGACGGGGTCGTCGCCGGTGAGCCCGCCCAGGTTGCGCGTGTCGTAGGGCGGGGCGCTCACGCCTCCGTGGCGGTCGGTGACGGCGACGTGAACTCCGGGGACCAGCTCCATGCCCCGATCCTATGACCCGCCTCCGGCCTCGCCACGCGTCCGGCGGGGTACCCCTCCGGCGTCGGGCGGGCGAAGCTGGGACCGTGGGACGAAGCCCGACCGTACTGACATGATCTACAGCGAGGAGACCCCCGCATGACCAGCCTTGCCGACCTGCACGCTCTGATGGCCCGGCTCGGCCACCCGGTGATCCAGGTTCCCCTGGTCTCCGGCGCGCGCTTCGCGGACGGTGCCCCGTACAGGTTCGAGATCCCCAGCGTGGAGGGACCGGAGGTGCTGGAGGCCGTGGTCGAGGAGGCGGACCGGCTGGGCGTGTCCGTGGCGCGCACCTCGCAGGGCAGCGGCGTGATGATGCTGTCGGACGCGGAGATCTCCGCGATGGCGGAGCTCGGCGCCGAGCGGGGCATCGAGGTCAACCTGTTCCTCGGCCCCCGCGCCGCCTGGGACACCGGCGGCCAGGCCAAGCTGACGCAGGCGGTCGGCGCGGCGGCGCGCGGCAACTCGATGGTGGCGGCGTGCGTGGCGGACGCTGAGCGGGCCTGCTCGCTGGGCATCCGCAGCCTGCTCGTCGGGGACCTGGGCACGTTGGAGGTGCTGTGGCAGCTCAAGGCCGACGGCACGTTGCCGGCGAACCTGGTGCTGAAGACCTCCGTCCTGATGCCGCTCACGAACGGCCCGACGGCGGCCATCTTCGAGCGGCTCGGCGCCGGCACGCTCAACGTCGGCACCGACCTGACGGTGCCGCAGCTCGCCGAGATCCGCGCCGCCACCAGCCTGCCGATCGACCTCTACCTGGAGGTGCCGGATGATCAGGGCGGGTTCGTACGGTTCTACGAGGCGGTGGAGATCGTCCGGGCGGCGGCGCCGGTCTATCTGAAGATGGGGCTGCGCAACGCCCCGAACATCTACCCCTCGGGCAGGCACCTGGGAGTCATCCCGAAGGAACTCGGGCGGGAGCGGGTGCGCAGGGCGGCGCTGGTGCGGCGGCTGGTGGAACAGCTCGATCCCGCCCTGGCCAAGCCCGCCTCCGGCCGTCCCACCGACCTGGGCGTGCCCGAGGTGTGATGGCCGGGCTCGTTCGCGGGGCACCGCGCCCGGCGAGCGCCGCCGGCGCCGGACGCGGTGTGCCAGCATGAGCCGGTGACCGAGCTGCTGCGGGCCCAGCACTCTCACCGACCTGGCAGATGATGATAACATCTGGATGTTACGAACATCCGAGACTCTGAAGGGGGAGCGCTGATGGCGACGCGGCATCTGTACGTGGTGCGGCACGGCGCGGCTGACCCGTTCGGGGAGTTGACCGAGGCCGGGCGGCGGCAGTCGGAGTTGGTGGCCGACCGGCTCGCCCGCCTGCCGGTCGACGTTGTGTGGCACTCGCCTCTGTCGCGTGCGGCGCGTTCAGCGGGGATCATCGGCGAGCGCCTGCCGGGTGTTCCGGTACGGGAGGCGGCCGAACTGGTCGATCACGTGCCTCATGTGCCGGACCGGGTCCTTCCCGCGTGGGCGGGGTTCTTCGACGGCTACGACGCCGCGGAGGCTGCGGCGGGCGCTCGCATTGCGGATGCCCTGGTCGAACGGTTCGCCCGTCCCACCGAGTCCGAGACCCACGAGGTCCTGGTGACGCATGCGTATCCGGTGGCCTGGTTGGTGCGGCACGCTCTGGACGCGCCACCCGCGCGATGGCTGGGGTTGGACTGCGGCAACGCGGCGTTGACGGCGATCCGGTACCACGATGGTGTGGCGCCGACGGTGCTGGTCTACAACGACATGGGGCACTTGCCGCCCGACCTGCGCTGGACGGGGTTCGGGCCCGGCGTCCGGCTATGAGGTCGGGGCGGCAGGTGCCCCGTGGTCACCCTGGGGGCGCGTGACCGAGCGCGGCGCGGGCCGCGTTGAGGCGCTGGACCTCGTCGCGTTCGGTGCGGTCGCCCGATACCTCGTCCGCCCATGAGAGCAGTCGGCGCAGATGCGCGTCGGCCGTGTCCGTGGTGATCGGAGGGCTGCCGACGGCGACCGTCCCGCTGGTCCCGTCGATGGTGACCAGGGTGCCTTCGCCGATGGTGCGTCCGCCGACCGTCACCGAGGCGCCGGCGGCGTCGATCGCCAGGCCGGTGATGCCGACGACGGCGGGTTTGCTCATCGCCCGCGCGACGACCGCCGCGTGGCTGGCCGGTCCGCCGCGGGCGGTGACGATGCCCGCCGCGGCGGCCAGGCCACGCATGTCGTGCGGGGAGGTCTCGGGGCGTACCAGGATGACGGGGCCGTCGGCGGCCATCCGTACCGCCGCGTCGGTCGTGGTCGCGACCTTGCCGACCGCAACGCCGGGACACGCCCCCACCCCTCGGGCCAGCACGTCGGCCTGCGCGGACGCTGCGATGCGCGGGGTACGGACGTGCCGGAGGTGTTGCGGTGAGATCCTGCGCAGCGCTTCGTGGCGGGTGATCAGATGCTCGTCGGCCAGGTCCGCCGCGACGCGTACCCCGGCCGCGCCACCGTACCGGCCGGGCCGGACCTGCAACAGCCACAACTCGCCGGCCTGGAAGGTGAACTCGACGTAGCAGGCGTCGCGGTGGTGCCGCTCCAGCCGGGCCAGGGCATCGGTCAGGGCGGCCCACACGGCCGGTTCTCGCGAGTGGAGTTCGTGCAGGGGCCGGGCCGATGACCGGCCCGAGACGACGTCCTCGCCCTGGTGGCCGAACAGGACGTCGCCGAACGGGACGTTCTTCCCGGTGTTGGGGTCGCGGCTGAAGGCGACTCCGGTGCCGCTGCGGTCGTCGCGGTTCCCGAACACCATGGCCTGCACGATCACGGCGGTGCCGAGATCGTGCGGGATGCCGTGGAGTTCGCGGTAGGTTCGCGCGCGCGGCGCGTTCCATGACGAGAACACGGTCTCGACCGCCAGCTCCAGTTGCCGGGACACGTCGTCCGGAATCGATTCGCCGCGTCGCTGCTGGGTCGCCTGGATCGCCTCATCGAGGCGCCCGGCGGCGCCGGTGTCGGCGAGCGCGGAGGCGAAGCCGGACAGCAACCGCAGCCGCGAGTCGCGGGCGAACTGCGCGTCGCCGGTCTCGGCCGCCAGTGCCTCCGTCGCTTCGTTCGTGAGACCGAGGTTGAGGATGGTGTTCATCATGCCGGGCATCGACACGCTCGCCCCGGAGCGGACCGACACGGTCAGCGGGGTCCGTGTACCGCCGAAACGTCGTCCCGTCGCGGCTTCCAGGCCGCTCATCGCGGTCGCGAGTTCGGCGTCGAGTCCGGCGGGAAGGCGCCCTTCGCTCAGGAAGGCCCTGCATGCCTCGGTGGTGACGACGAACGCGGCGGGCACCGGTAGTTCCAAACGGTGCAGTGCCACGAGTCCGTGTGCTTTGGCGCCCAGGGTCTCGGCGGATTCCTCGACCTGCGCGGAGATCTGGCGGATCCACTTCATCGGGGGATCCCGAGGGTGGCGAGCAGGTCTTCGTGCAGTTCGGCCCACACGGCGTGGTACGACGCGATGTGGTCGGCCACGTACTCCAGCTGCCCCGAGGCGGCACGGGTGAGGGCGCCGGCGAGGCGGTGCCGGTAGAGGCCGAAGCGGGGCACCGCCGCCGCCAGTTCGGCGCACACGGCCGCGGCCCGCCGGTCCAGGTCGGTGAATCGGCCGAGAACCCGGGCGTCGTAGGAGGGATCGCCGTGGTCGTTGACGGTCATGACGCCGTCGACGGGTTTCAGTTGCCAGGCCGTGCAAAGGTCGAGCAGCTCCGGGTTGAGCACCATGAACCGCTCGTACGCCCCGGCCACGGCCGCGCGGGCGCCGGCTGCTTCGAGCTGGTGGGCGATGCGCTCGGCGTCCGCGACGCGGCCGGCGTCCGTCAGCCCCCATGCGCTGAACGCGCCGGGCTCGTAGGTGACGAGCCCGGCGACCGCGAGGTCGATCAGCTCGGACTCGACCGCGGACTCGTCCATGCCGGTGGCGGCCGCCAGGCGTGCGGTGCCCGTGTGGCCGCAGCAGCGCAAGGCGTGCAGCACCAGCAGGTCGTTGTCGATTGAAGAAGGTCCAGGCGAAGTCATGTTCCTGCTTTCCGTGACCGTGGCGCGTGCGCGGTGTTGGCGGTGGCGGCCGCGTGGGCGGCGCCTCGCCCCTGGGCTCGGGCGACGATCGCCCCGTCCTGGATCCGAACCGCGGCCTCGGTCCTGTCGTTGGTATCGGTCAGGCCGACGGCCGTCGCCGCTACGGCTGCGTCGTCGATGACCAGCCGGAAGTGCCGCCAGACCTCGGAGGGGAACACGCGGCGCAGGCAGAAGGCGAGGTCCGGCGACTCCGTTCGGCGCGCAGCTCTCCAGCCCGATGGCCAGTAGCAGCGCGTCCAGCCGGGCGATCTGTGCCGGCACGGTGCGGCTCTGCTCGTCGTCGATGACCTCCGCCGCCCCGGGTCAGCTGCGCCCGTCGCGGCGATCTGGTCGACCTTCGCCAGGGCGTAAGCCTGCTCGATGAACTCCTGCCTGGCCGCCGCCAGCACCGGTGCGCGCGTGCATGCCTGCCGCTGGACCCGTGTCAGCCGGGACATCACCACTCCCTCCCTTCGGCAACCCTCTCAAGATACTGCCACCATCTGAATGGTGACACCATCTGAAAGTCGATCGTCCCTCCGAGACCGAGGGGACGATCGACGAGAAGGGAGGGCAGGCGCATGGAGGACTACGCGCGTTCCAGACCGAAGGGCTGGTCAAGGGGTTCGGGACCACCACCGCTCTGGCCGGGGTCGATCTGCCCGCTCGCCCCGGGACAATGCCGGGCGTGCTGGGACCCAACGGCGCCTCGGCCGGCACGCCCGCCTACCCACACGTTGTGGGACATGCCGCTCGTGCCTGCCTGTTCGGCGGCCGGATTCAGGAGGGCGTCCAGGCTCAGGACGTGGAAGGTGCCCTCCAGGGTGCCGAGGGCGAGCCAACTGACCTGCCGTGACATGGTGTTCCACACCGAGGCGGAAGGACCCGTTGTGGTTATCGGCGTTGAGGGCTGATCTGCGGGCCGGCGAAGTCAGAGCCTTGGCGGAAGGCTGCGTACTCGGCGTGGGCCTGTTCAATTTCCTTGATCAATGCGTCGTGCCGAAGAGGAGCCGGATCACCGACCGGGCCAGGGTCTCTGGATCACTGTGGGCGGTTTCGGGCAGGGCGCCGCTCAGCCAAAGGCCGGCAAAGCCGTGGGCCAGAGACCAGCCGGCGATGGTGGTCAAGCGGTCTTGCCCCGGACCCGGCGACAGCCTGCCTGCGCTGGTGACGAGCACATGGGCCGCGCGCTCACGCGCCGTTTCCACGCTGGGATCATCCACTCGGTACAACTCCGGCCGGAACATCACCTCGAAGTAGGGCCGATGGCTGATGGCGAAACGGACATAGGTAACTCCGACCTCCAGCGCGTCATCGGCCGCTCGCTCCAAGGCGTCGGCGAACACCTCGAATCCCTCGGCAGCCACGGCCGTCAGCAGTCCGGCCCTGTCGCCGAAGTGGTGGGCGGGGGCAGCGTGCGAGACGCCCGCGCGTCGGGCCAGCTCGCGCAGGCTCCATCCGGCCGGGCCGGATTCCGTGATGGCCTGGAGAGCGGCGTCGATGATGGCGCGCCGCAGGTTGCCGTGGTGGTAGGCGGTCCGCTTGATCTGCCTCACCTCCGCCTTTCCGCGATAGAGGGTGCCACCCTCATCATATCTTGACGTTGACAAGATAGGGACTCTCCTCCAATCTATCCGATGACAAGATTGGAGGAGCGATGGTTCCGTTCATCGCCCTGATCGGCAGTTTTGCCGTCTTGCGGCTGCTCGGCCTGGCCGGCATCGACACTGGCCGGCTCCGCCGGGCTGCTGGTCCCGCCCCTGGCGCCCTGGGCCGCGATCGGGCTCGCGCTGCTCATGATGGCCGCCATGTTCCCGCCGCCATCGCCGCGGCCGCGTAGGTCACGGCCCGAGCGCTCCGCGCCTCACCCGTCCGCGCACACCGCGACAGTCACCGCCAGCATCTGTCGGTCACGGGCACGCTCGACAGGCCCACACCCCGCACCGAACGGCGTGGACATCCGCGCCCTCCCTATGAGTTCGACGAAGAAAGGAGGGCGATGACCGCCACCGGCTTCGCCCAGGCCAGAGAACAGTCCCCACCGCCATCAGATGCCGACCCCGAGACGGGACAGAGCATGACGCGGCTGTTGCGTCCGTATGGATGGCCTTTCGCGCTCGTTGTCATCCTGCAGATGATCGGCGCTCTTGCGGGTTTGGCGCCGCTGCTGGCGGTCGTCGAACTGGGTCGTGCCCTGTTGGCCCCCGGCCCGATCCATCACGGTCATGTGTGGCCGGTGGTGATCGGGGGTGTGGTCGGCTTGCTGGTCCGGCTGGTGTTCACGGCCGCGTCGTCCGGCCTCGGGCATCTTCTCGACGGCCGGGTGCAGCTGTCGTTGCGGCGGCAGTTGGCCGCGCGGCTGGGGCGGGTGCCGATTGGCTGGTTCTTCCGGCGCCGGACAGGCGAACTGGCCAAGGTGGTGGGTGAGGACGTCAGTGCCGTGCACCCGTTCATCGCCCACGCGCCGGGCGAGGTCGTCTCCGCATTCATGGTGCCGCTGGTGTCGCTGATCTACCTGTTCGCCGTCGACTGGCGGCTCACGCTGATCACGCTGATACCGGTGATGATGGCGATACTGCTGGTCCCACTGCTGATGCTCCCCGCACGGCAGCGCGAGCAGGAGGAGTTCGACGCGGCCATGGGACGGATCGCGGGTTCGGTCGTCGAGTTCGTGCAGGGCATCGCGGTGGTCAAGGCGTTCGGCGGATCCGAGCGCGCGCACCATAAGTTCCTCAAGGCCACCGACGATTTCGTCAGCGTCTTCTCCCGGTGGGTGCGTGGCATGTCCCTGGTCGCCGCCGGGATGCAGCTGGCGCTGTCGCCGCCGTTCGTGCTGCTGGTCGTGCTGATCGGCGGCGCGGCTCTGATCACGCGCGGATCCCTGACCCCCGCGGACCTACTGCCCTTCCTGCTGCTCGGACTGGGCCTGACCGCGCCGGTGGCGGCCCTCGGCCACGGCTTCGACGACATGCAGGCCGCCCGGCGCGCGGTCGGCCGGATCCGCGACGTGCTCCAGGTGTCGCCGCTGCCGGAGCCCGCGCACCCGGTCGCGCCACGGGGGCACCGGGTGGAACTGCGCGGCGTCCGCTTCGCCTACGAGGCCGGTCACGAGGTGCTGCGCGGGATCGACCTGGTCCTCGAACCGGGGACGGTCACCGCGCTCGTCGGCTCGTCGGGAAGCGGGAAGTCCACGCTGGTCCAGTTGTTGCCGAGGTTCTTCGACCCGACCCACGGCTCGGTACGGCTGGGCGGTGTCGACCTGCGCGAGATCGGCAGCCGGGACCTCTACCGGACGGTCTCCTTCGTCTTCCAGGACGTTCGCCTGCTGCGCGCCTCGGTCACCGACAACATCGCGCTGGCCGTACCGCATGCCGACCGTGACGACGTGGTACGCGCCGCCCGGCAGGCCAACATTCATGACCGAATTCTTCAGCTGCCGCGCGGGTACGACACGGTGATCGGCCAAGAGGCCCGGCTCTCGGGTGGCGAGGCACAGCGCATCTCGCTCGCCCGCGCGCTGCTCGCCGACGCGCCCGTTCTGGTGTTGGACGAGGCGACCTCCTTCGCCGACCCGCAGACCGAACAGGCGGTGCGCCGGGCTCTGGCGAAGTCGGCGGGTGATCGGACCCTTCTGGTCATCGCGCATCGCCTGGAGACGGTCGCCGACGCCGACACCGTCGTAGTGCTGGACAACGGGTCGATCGTCGAGCGCGGCAGCCCCGCCGACCTGCTGGCACAGAACGGCAGGTTCGCCGCGCTCTGGCGATCCCACCAAGCCGCGATCCAAGGAGACCAGCCCCGATGATCCGAATGCTGCTGCGCGTGCTGGGACACCAGTACGCCAGGGCCATGCGCGCCACCGTGGCCCTCATGACGGCGACCGCCATCGCCGAGGGCCTGTCCTACGCCCTGCTGATCCCGGTACTGCGGGCACTGCTCGGCAGCACGCCGGCCGATGCCGGGCCGTGGCTGATCGCGTTCGGCACCGCGGTCGCGGCCTACGCCGTTCTGCGCTACTTCAGCGATCTGTCCGGTATGCGGGTGGGGACCACCATGCTGCGTGGCATGTACCACCGGCTCGGCGAGCACCTGGCCCGACTGCCCATCGGCTGGTACGACACCGGGCGGGTCGGCGAGGTGTCCGTCATGGCCAGCCGCGGCCTCCTGGAGGCGATGGGCGTGGCGGCGCACCTGCTGGCGCCGTTCATCTCCGCCCTCGTGACTCCCGTGACGATCGTCGCCGTGATGCTCGCCTTCAACTGGCAACTGGGGCTGGCCGCGCTGCTGGCCGCACCCGTCGTGGCGGCGATCATGGCCTGGACGGCACGCTCGGTGGCCGCCACCGATGCCGAGCGGCACGAACGCGACAAGGAAGCCACCGGGCGGGTCATCGAGTATCTTCAGGCCCAGCCGGTGCTGCGAGCCGGCGGACGGACCGGCGAACGGTTCACGATGCTCGACGACTCGCTGCGGGAGGTCCAGCGCGCCTCCCGCCGTACCGTGCTGGCGACGCTGCCCGGCATGGTGGGCCTGACGCTCACGGTGCAAGCGATCTTCACCGCCCTGCTGGTCCTGGGCGGCTACCTCGCGCTCGGCGGGAACATCGGCGCGGCGGAGCTCCTGACGATCCTGGTGCTCGCCGCCCGCTGCGCCGATCCGCTGCTGTCGCTGTCTGACATCGGCGGCAAACTGCGCAGCGCACGGTCCGAGCTGGACAGGCTCGACCAGGTGTTGCGCACCGAGCCGCTGCCGGAACCCCGCGAACCGATCCGGCCGGAGCGCTATGACCTGGAGTTCGAGTCCGTCTCCTTCCGGCACGGCGACCGTACGGTGATCGACGACCTGTCGCTGTCCGTGCCGCAGGGGCAGCGGCTGGCCGTCGTCGGGCCGTCGGGGGCGGGCAAGAGCACCCTGCTGCAGTTGCTCGCCCGGTTCTACGACGTGGACGCGGGCGCAGTGCGCATGGGAGGTGTGGACGTGCGCGCGATCAGCACCGAGGTGTTGATGGAGCAGATCGCCATCGTCTTCCAGGACGTCTATCTCTTCGACGGCACGATCGAGGAGAACGTGCGCCTCGGCCGTCCCGACGCCTCCGAGGCCGAGGTACGGGCGGCGGCGACCGCGGCGCGGCTGGACGAGGTGATCGAGCGACTGCCCGGCGGATGGGCGACCAACGTCGGCGAGGGCGGCGCACTGCTGTCGGGCGGTGAGCGCCAGCGTGTCTCGATCGCGCGAGCGCTGCTGAAGAACGCGCCCATCGTGCTGCTCGACGAGGTCACCTCCGCGCTCGACCCGGTGAACGAGGCGGCCCTCCACGAGGGCATCGAACGCCTGATGGCGGGCCGGACGGTGGTGATGGTGGCGCACCGGCTGCGCACCGTCCGGCGCGCTGACCGCATCGTCTTCCTGGACGACGGCCGGATCGCGGAGGATGGCGCCCACGACGAACTGCTGCACCGCGGTGGCCGCTACGCCGACTTCTGGTCTGTCTCCGCGGCGCCCGCGCTGGGTGATTGAACCCGTGTGAAGCCAGGCAGCGCGGGTACCGGTGGTCGCCCGATGTCCCACAGCAGCACGAGGTCGTCGCGGCCGCCGGTGGCCAGAAGCTCCCCGCCGGCGGCTGAAGCCATCGGACCGCCTGCGAGGCGATGGACGCGGAGGTCAGAGGGAGCCGGCCGCCGGTCTGCGGGGGGACGAGCCGGGGCCGCCGGGGGCGGAGCCGTGCAGGATGACGTCCGGCGCCTTGCCGAGGTCGAGGAACATGTGCACCTCGTCGAAGCGCCGCCTGCCCACTTCGACCACGTTCGGGAGCCGGCCCCACTCCTTGAACCCGAGCGCCTCGTACAGCCCGATCGCGCCGTGGTTGTTGCCCCGGACGCTGAGCCTGAGCGTTTCGATGCCGGCCTCGCGGGCGCTGGCGGTGAGCGCGGAGACGATCCGCCCGCCCAGGCCGAGGCCCCGGGCCGACGGGTGGGCCATGATCTTGCCCACCTCCGCCGAGTGGGCGAACACGGCCACCGGTTCGCGCCGCCACAGGCCCATGCCTTCGACGACCCCGTCCACCGTGGCGAGGGCGAGGCGGGCGTCGCCGTTCCTGACGGCTTTCAGCGTCTCCTCCACCCAGGGGTCGGTCTGTTCGCGGCCGGGCGGCTCGAGGTAGCCGATGGCTCCGCCGAGCTCGGCGACGGCGTGCATCACCCGGTGCACGGCGGACAGCAGGGCTTCGTCGGCGGTATCCGGCCAGGTCAGCTCAGTTCGCACGATTGGACATTATGCCGCTCGGCGGACTGCCGGCCGCCGGCGGGCCCGCCCCTGGCCGCGCACATCAAGCAAGCATATGCTTGGTCACGTGGCTGACTACAGGAACCTGATCGGCGGCGAACTGGTCCCCGCGACCGGCGGCGCGACCATGGACTCGGTGAACCCGGCGACCGGCGAGGTGTGGACGCAGGTGCCGGCGAGCGGACGCCCCGACGCCGAGGCCGCCGTCGAGGCGGCGCGGCGGGCGTTCCCCGGCTGGGCGGCGATGCCCGCGCTGGGCAGGGCGCGCTTCCTGCGCAAGGTGGCGCAGGTCTTCGCCGAGCACGCCGAGGAGCTCGCCAGGCTGGAGACCAGGGACAACGGCAGGATCCTGCGCGACACCCTGAAGAAGGACCTGCCCGGCATGACGTACCTGTGGGAGATCGCGGCGGGCCAGTGCCTGGACGCGGTCAAGGGCGACACGGTGATCCTGGGGCCGGACCAGCTCGGCCTGACGCGGCGGGAGCCGTACGGGGTGGCCGTCTGTGTCATTCCGTGGAACTCCCCCATCTCGACGTTCTCGGCCAAGGCCGCCTACGCGCTGGCAGCGGGGAACACGGTGATCGTCAAGCCGGCCGAGCAGGCGAGCGCCTCGGTGCTACGGCTGGGCGAGCTGCTGGCGGGGGTGTTCCCGCCCGGGGTGCTGAACATCGTCAGCGGGCTGGGCGAGGAGGTGGGCGACGCTCTGGTGCGGCACCGCGGGGTGGGCAAGGTCAGCCTGACGGGTTCGACGGCGACGGGACAGGCGATCACCAGGGCCTCGGCCGACGCGCTCAAGCCGCTCACGTTCGAACTGGGCGGCAAATCCCCAAATATCGTCTTTCAGGATGCTGATCTGGACGCGGCCGCCGAAGGCGTCACCGTGAACTCCATCTACACCGGGAACGCCGGCCAGGTCTGCGTGGCCGGCTCGCGGATCCTCGTCCATCGCGCCGTCTGGGACGACCTGCTGGCGCGGATCGAACTGATCGCCGGCGGCCTGGTGCTGGACGACCCGCTGGACCTCGCGACCACGATGGGCCCGATCGTCTCGGCCGAGCAGTACGAGCGCGTCACGTCCTATCTGGGCATCGCCGAGAAGGAGGGCGCCGAGCTGCTCTTCGGCGGCAGGACGGGCGCCGACGTGGTGCCGCACCTGCCGGGCGGCTACTGGGTGTCCCCCACGCTCTACACGGTGACGGACAACTCGCTGCGCGTCTGCCAGGAGGAGATCTTCGGCCCGGTGGCGGTGGCGATCCCGTTCGAGTCGGACGAGGAGGCGCTGGAGATCGCCAACGACTCCGTCTACGGCCTGGCCGCCGGGGTGTGGACGCGCGATCTGGGGCGCGCGCACCGGTTCGTACGGGATCTGCAGAGCGGCACGGTGTGGGTGAACACCTTCCGGCAGATGCCCCCGGGCCTGCCGTTCGGGGGCATCAAGGACAGCGGGTACGGCCACGACGCCGTCCTCGAATACACGCGTGAAAAGGCAGCCATTATCAGCATTTAGTCAGATAGATTTCCGGTCATGAGCGAGGGGATCATCGACCAGCCGGAGCGGTCCGAGGCCGCGGCCCAGTCGCGCGCCTCCGTGCTGCGCAGCCGCGCCGAATCGTACATCGCGCTGGGCCGCCATGATGCGGCGATCGCGGATCTGACCGAGTCGATCGCCCTCGTGCCCGACAACGCCAGGGCGTGGCGGCTGCGCGGGGAGAGCCACCGGATCATCGACAGGTACGAGGCCGCGATCTCCGACTTCGACGAGTCGCTCAAGCTGGAGCCGGACAGCTCCTACGCCCTCGGCTCGCGCGGCCAGGCCCACGCCGCGCTCGGGCGCTTCGAGGAGGCCCTGGCCGACTTCGAGCACGCCCTGACGCTGACGCCGGAGTCGCTGTGGATCCTGGAGGCGAAGGCGGACGCGCTGGCCGACCTGGACCGGCTTGAGGACGCGCTGGATCTGCACGCCAGGATCATCGTCCTGAACGAGGATCTCGCCTACTCCTGGCTGGCCCGCGGCGACCTCTACCAGCGCATGGGCCTGTACGCCGAGGCCATCGCCGACTACTCCACCGCGCTGGAGGCAGAGCCCGGGTACGTGCGCGCGTACAGCAGGCGGGGCGAGGCGCTGCGCATGATCGACCGCTACGAGGAGGCGCTGGAGGACCTGAACCGGGCGGTCGAGCTGGACCCGGACAACGACCGGGCGCTGGGCAGCCGCGGCGCGGTGCTGAGCGAGATGGGCGACAACGAGGGCGCGCTGAAGGACCTGGACCGGGCGATCGAGTTGGACGAGGACTACATCTGGGCCTACCGCGTGCGCGGCGAGATCTACCAGGAGCTGGACCGGCACGAGGAGGCGGTGGCCGACTTCACCCGCGCCCTGCAGCTGGAGTTCGGCGACGACTGACGCCCGTGCCGGCGGCGGGCCGCCGGCACGGGCTCTCAGAGGGCGAGCAGGGCGTTGACGGGCATCCTGCTGTCCGACAGCGGCCTGATCGCGATGCGGAGCAGGGCGAGCGCGTTGTCGTCGCCCGCGATGCGGTTGGCGCTGAGGCCGCCGCAGGACTGGCAGTGGTGGATGATCAGCCACTCGCCGTCCTGGCGGACCGAGACGCTCAGCGCCGCCATCCGGCCCCGGCAGCTCGCCCGCCGGTCACCGGGGATCCGGTGATCGACGTGCAGGCTGGTCAGGCAGTGCGGGCAGTGGTTGCGGTGGGCGGTGCCGGGCGCGATGACCGGCACGTCCAGCCGGCAGCCGACGCAGCGGAACGCGTCGCCCGGCTCGCCGTGCCTGACGTCCTTGCGCCGTTGCGGCCTGCGCCCGGCGCGTTTCCTTCGAGGCGCGCGTCCTCCGTCCGGGCTCGTCACAGGTCACCGAACGTTTCCAGCGGGAACGGCGGCTGCGCGAGCGGGCGGACGGCCATCCGCATGAGGATGAGCTGGTTGTCGTCCCCGCAGATCGGGTTGGACGTCAGCTCGCCGCAGCGGGTGCAGCGATGGATGATCATCCAGTCGCCGGTCCGCAGCACCGCGATCGAGATCGGCGTCATCCGCGACCCGCACTCCGACGGCCCGCCCTCGGCGCGGTCGAAGACGTGCAGCGAGTGCAGGCAGCTCGGGCAGTGGTTACGGCGAGAGCCGTCGGGAGCGGCGGCGGTCACGGTCAGGCCACAGCGCACGCATGGGAACGTACTGGTCAGGACGGAACGGGTCTTGTTGTTGGACACCTTGGGGTACTCCTTGCCGGAATGGTGAAGAAAGAGCAGCAAGGAAGCGCCATGCGGGCCTCGCGACCGGTGCCCGCGTGCGCGGGCACGGCGATACGGGGCGCGTACGTGGGCACGCGCGTACGGCCGGTCAGAGGTGACGTGTCAGTGGCGGGATCGGACCACGGTACGACGAGGCGCGCTTGGCGCGGACCGAGGCATAGACCCCCCGCTTTCCAGGGCATGACAGCCCAGTGACGTATCCAACGGACATCGGCGAGCGTAACCGCCCGGTCTCCCGGATCGCCATCGATTTATCGGCGTCACGAAGCCGGAGGCGCGCGGCCACCATGTTGCCTGTCCGCGACCCCTGGAGATTGACCGAATAAGGTTCTAGATTCGGGCCCATGGCTATCGGGCTGACCGAGGAACATCGGGCACTCGCCGAGTCCGTTCGCGGGCTGGCGGGGCGCACCGTGGCGCATGAGGCACTGGCCGGGCAGGGCGTGCTCGGGCTGCACCTGCCGGAGGAGCACGGCGGGCAGGGCTACGGGCTGCTGGAGCTGTGCGTGGCGCTGGAGGTGCTCGGCGAGCGGCGCGCGTCCGGCGCCTACCTGCCCGCCGTGCTCGCCGCAGCGGTCGCCGCCCGCTCCCCCGCGGCCGATGGCCTGCTCGGCGGGCTCGCCGACGGCTCGCTGACCGCGGCCGTCGTCCTGCACGACCGCGATCCCGCGCCCGCGGGCTCCGCACCGTCCATGGCCGGCGGAGGTGGCCTCGCACTCGGGGCGGCGGACGCCGATCTGTTCCTGGTGCCCGCAGGCGACGGCGAGTGGGCGTTGCTCGATCGCGACGACGTGTCGGCCGAGCCGGTCGGCGGGGTGGACCCGGATCGCGCCCTCTGCCAGGTGGTGCCGCGCGCCGTACGCCCCGAGCGGGTGCTCGGCGCGGTGCCGGTGCGGGAGCTGGCCGCGGTGGTGCTCGGCGCGGATGCGTGCGGGCTGGCCGCCTGGGCGGTGGCGACCGCCGCCGATCATGCCAGGGTGCGCGAGCAGTTCGGGCGGCCGATCGGGCAGTTCCAGGGCGTCAAGCACCGGGTGGCCGCCGCGCTGGTGGCCTTGGAGCAGGCTCGGGCCGCCGTCTGGGATGCGGCCAGAGCGCTGGACGAGCACGCGGACCGTACCTCGCGAGCTTTGGCCGAAGCGCGGGACGGACGTGCGGGCCGGACCACCGCCGAGGACGTCCGGACGCCGGGCGAGGTGTCGCTGGCGGCCGGCGTGGCGGCGGTGCTGGCGCCGGACGCGGCCGTGCGCTGCGCGGCCGACGCGATCCAGGTGCTGGGCGGCATCGGCTACACCTTCGAGCACGACGCGCACCGCTACTACCGCAGAGCGCTGTCCGACCGGATGCTGACCGGCGATCCCGGCGTGTGGGCCGGGGAGGTCGCGGAGCTGGCGGTCGCCGGGGTCCGGCGGCGGATGGAGCCGGACCTGCCCGAGGAGGCCGCGGCGGTCCGGGACGCGATCAGGGCGCAAGCGGAGTCGTTGCGGGCCGAGGAGCCGGCGGACAGGAGGCAGCGGTTCGCGCGGGAAGGGTGGATCATGCCCTACCTGCCGGAGCCGTGGGGACGGGGGGCATCGCCGCTGCAGCAGGTGATCATCCACCAGGAGTTCCGCGACCTCAAGCGGCCGAACCTGGGCATCGCCGCCTGGGCGGTGCCGTCCATCGTCGGCTACGGCACGCGCGAGCAGCAGGAACGGTTCCTGCCGGGGACGTTCGGCGGTGAGATCGTGTGGTGCCAGCTCTTCAGCGAACCGGGGGCCGGTTCCGATCTGGCGGGACTGTCGACCAGGGCGACGCGGGTGGAGGGCGGGTGGAGCCTGACGGGGCAGAAGATCTGGACGTCGCTGGCGCAGTACGCCCACTGGGGAATCTGCCTCGCCCGGACATCACCGGAAAAATCCAAGCATGAGGGGATTACGTACTTCCTGGTGGAGATGTCATCTCCGGGGGTCACCGTCAAGCCGCTCAAGGAGATCAACGGCGAGGAGATCTTCAACGAGGTCTTCCTCGACGACGTGTTCGTCCCCGACGAGCTGGTCGTCGGGGAGGTGGACGGCGGCTGGCGGGTCGCCCGCGACACGCTCTCGCATGAGCGGGTCGCGCTGGGCGACTCCTGGGGCCCCGGGTCCCAGCACACGGACATGGTCAAGCTCATCGCCGGACTCGGGCCGTTGCGCGAGTCGCAGCGCGAGCAGGCGGGCCGCCTCTGGGCCGAAGGTCAGGCCATCTCGGCGCTCGGCCTGCGCGTGACGCTCTCCCAGCTCTCGGGCGGCGGTGGCGGCACCGCCTCCAGCGTGCGCAAGCTGCTCGGCATGCGTCACTCCCAGGCGATCTCGGAGTTCTGCTGGTCGCTGGACCCGGCGAGCCCTCACTGGAGCCGCATGATCCTGACCACCCGCGCGTTCACCATCGGCGGCGGCACCACCGAGGTCCAGCTCAACATCATCGCCGAACGCGCTCTCGGCCTGCCCCGCGACCCGTGACCGCGGCGGGCGTGGCGCCCCCGCCGGTCATTCCTCGTCGTGGCGTGCCTTGCTCGGCTGCACTCGCTTGGGCTCGCCGGGCATCTTCGGATAGTTCGGCGGATAAGGCATATCTCCGCGTTCGTCCTTCTGGTACCAGTCGAGCAGCGCCTCGATGGAGTACGCGCGGTCGTCGATGGCGGCGTGCACGTCCCCCAGCTCGGCGAAGCGGGCCGGCACGGTCCGGATGTCGAAGTCACGCGGGTCGGCGTCGGCCAGCTCGTCCCAGGTGAGCGGTGTGGAGACGGGCGCGTGCGGCTGAGCCCTGACGGAGTAGGCGCTGGCGATGGTCCGGTCGCGGGCGTTCTGGTTGAAGTCGATGAAGACGCGCTCGCCCCGCTCCTCCTTCCACCAGGCGGTGGTCACCAGGTCCGGGTCGCGCTCCTCCACCGCCCTGGCCAGGGCGATCCCCGCGTGCCGCACCTCGACGAAGTCCCAGCGCGGCTCGATGCGCACCGCGATGTGCACGCCCCGGTTGCCCGACGTCTTCACGAACCCGGTCATACCGAGCTCCTCCAGCACCTCCCGCGCCAGGAACGCCGCCTTCCGCGCCGCCTCGAAGCCCATCCCCGGCTGCGGGTCCAGATCGAGACGCAGCTCGTCCGGATGCTCCACGTCGGCCGCGCGCACCTGCCACGGGTGGAAGTCGATGGTCCCCAGATTCGCGCAGTAGGCGATGGCGGCGACCTCGGTCACCCTCAACGAGTCGGCCTTGCGCCCGCTGGGAAAGGTGACGGTGACGGTCTCGAGCCAGTCGGGATGCTTGGGCGGCATCCTCTTCTGGTAGATCGCCTCACTCTGCACCCCGTCGGGATGCCGCTTGAGATTCGTGGGCCGATCCTTCAAGGCCCGCAGCGCCCCCTCGCCCACGCTCACGTAGTACTCGACGAGCTCGCGCTTCGTGGCGCCGATCTCCGGAAAGTACACCTTGTCGGGGTTGGTGACCTTAACGGTCCTCTCCCCCACCTCAAGCTCTATGTACGGCGAAGCCATGAAACGAACCTACCGCCAATCCACCGAAGATCACCGTCTCGCGACACCTCGAAACGGGACACAGCCGGCCGGAGCCCTCAGGCACGGACGGGGGCCCGCCCCGGAGCCGCCTCGGTGGCGGGACCGGGGGCTCGACGGGACGGGCTTCTTGAGATCACCCGCACGCCGTTCCGGGCGCTGGCGCGCCACCCGGCCGGCCTGTTGACCGTCGGCGGCTCCAGCACGGGCGTGGGCTGTGCCGCTCGGGCGATCAGGCGAACGATCTCCCCCCTGCAGGAGGCGATGACACCCCCTTGCCTACAAAGACGCAAATTCATCCCAGAAAGGATGCTTCCCCCTGCGGAAATCTCTTTTTGCCGCATCTCGTACGCTGGTCGTATGGACAAGGTGGTCAAGAGCGAGAACGAGTGGCGGGTGCAGCTCTCGCCGGAGGAGTTCCACGTGCTCAGGCAGGCGGGCACCGAGCGGCCCTACACCGGCGAGTACGTGGACACCAAGACGCAAGGCGTCTACACCTGCCGCGCCTGCGGAGCCGAGGTGTTCAGGTCCGACACGAAGTTCGACTCGCACTGCGGCTGGCCCAGCTTCTACCAGCCGTCGGAGTCGGACGCGGTGACGCTGATCGAGGATCGCACCCACGGGATGGTGCGCACGGAGGTGCGGTGCGCCCGGTGTGACTCGCATCTTGGGCACGTGTTCCACGGCGAGGGTTATGCGACGCCGACGGATGATCGCTACTGCATCAACTCGGTGTCGCTCAAGCTCGATCCCTCGGAGTGATCGTCCGGCGACGGTGCGTATCGATCGCCACCCGAGGGTAATGGCCAGCTGTGAGCCCTGTCCATTTTCGTCATCGTTGGGTGACGATCGAGACAATAGGCCGCGTGGTCACCCAACGGTGCAAGGTGTGCTGGAAGACCCGGGTGCGGGTGCGCTAGCGGGGACGCGTCAGGGGCGTCGGTTCGGGGCGGGGTGGGTGACGCGGCAGTCGCGGTCTGCGGGGCCGAGGATGTTGGCGAGCACCGGGTTACCGTTCTCTCCGAACCTCGCCTGCACGAACACCACCGGCTCGGCGATCCCGCCCTCCTTGAGGTACTTCAGCCCCCGCCGGCAGAGGGTGAGGGCACGGGATGAGTTTCCCGCCGTTTCCGGCAAATCGGTGTAAATGCGTAAATAGCGGCCTACGGTGCGGATGTCCTTGATGTGGCGGGTCGCCTTGTCGCCGCTCCCCCACGTGCCGCGGAAGAAGTCGATGGCCCGCCGGTCGGTGTGCCTGGACGGGCCGTCGGCCTTGTAGCCGGACGTGTCGCCCGGATCGGGGTCCACCAGACCGGGATCGTCCGGGCCGCTCGTCTCGGCGGGGGTGGCCCGCACCGCCTGATCGCCCGCGAGGTCGGGGTCGGCCGCCATGTACTCGGGATCCCGCCCACCCGTCGCGGCCCGTGCGTCCTGTGGCTCCTTCGACGCGGTCCCGGGCGTGCTGCTCGCCACGTTCCCGGACTTCGACGCCCGCCGCGCGTCGGTATCGGAGGGCACCGTCCCGCCGCCCGCCCTGCTCTCCTCCGCGCCCGAAGACCCTTCGGCGTGCGCGCCGCCACCTTCGGCGCTCGAGCGTGGCTCGGCCGCGGTGGCCGCGAGCAGGCCACCGAGCGGGCCCGCTCCGAACACACCCGTGATCCCGAACGCGAGCGCGAGCAGTCCCGCCGCCGCGCCCACCGTCCACGCGCCGCGCCCCCGACCACGCCACCGCCCGCCGGCCCCTGGCCCGTACGCGCGCCACCCGTGCGCACGCCGCCCCTGTGCACGCCGCCCCTGTGCACGCCGCCCCTGTGCACGCAGCCCGTGTGCACGCCGCCCGGGAGTTCGCCGTCCACCAGCCCGCCGCCCGGAGGCATGCCTCCCCCGCCCAGAACCCACCCGGCCGGACAGCCCGGCCGTGTCCCCGTCGCGCCGCTCCGCCGCGTCCCCCTCGCGCCGCCGGGCCGCGGGGCGGGCGTGCTCATGCCGGTACGGTTGCCGGCCTACGCGCTCCTCCACTTGGGCGCCCCCTTGGACCGTGCCACTAGCGCCACCCCGTGCCCGCCCCGTACCGAGCATGAGAATTCCCCTGATTGTGACAAACAGGGCGAGATCAAATCCGCGGGACGACAACTTCGGTCTTGTTCGTCCCGCGCGGCCACGGGATATGGCAGGTCGCGCACGCGCCGCGGCGGCTGTGCGGCGCGCTGACCTGTTAGGGCAGGTCGGAGACGAGCTCACGCACCGGCTTGCGGATGCCGGTGTAGAAGGGGATCTCCAGCCGGGTGTGGCGCCTGGCCTGGGCTCCGCGCAGGGTGCGCATCAGGTCGACGATGCGGTGCAGGTCGTCGGCCTCGAAGGCGAGCATCCACTCGTAGTCGTTGAGCGAGAAGCAGGCGACGGTGTTGGCGCGCACGTCGGGGTAGTCGCGCGCCATCCGGCCGTGCTCGGCCAGCATCGCGCGGCGCTCGGCGTCGTCGAGGAGGTACCACTCCAGGGAGCGGACGAACGGGTAGACGCTCACGTAGGCCCTGGGCTCCTCCTCCGCCAGGAACGCCGGGATGTGCGACTTGTTGAACTCGGCGGGCCGGTGCAGCGCCATCGCCGACCAGACGGGCGTGCTGTGGCGGCCCAGCTCGGTGCGGCGGAAGCGGGAGTAGACGTCCTGCAGGTCCTCCGGCGACGGGGCGTGCCACCAGAACATGTAGTCGGCGTCGGCCCGGAGCCCGGCCACGTCGTAGAGGCCGCGGGTGACCACGTCCTTGCCGGCCGCCTGCTCCAGGAGCTCCTCGACCTCCTCCGACATGCTCTCGCGACCGCCGGGAACCGGCCCGGTCGCCTTGAAGACCGACCACATGGTGTAGCGGATCACCTGGTTGAGATCGCGGGCCTTCGGCCGCGCAGCGCCCTCTGTCATGCCTTCATTCTCCTGCCTGCGCCAGGTGGTCCAGAATCCGGGAGGCGGCCGTGCGAGCAGTGGCGACGCAGGCGGGGATGCCGAGCCCGTCATAGGCGGCGCCGCACACGGCGAGCGCCGGCTGCATGGCCACCGCGGCGTGGACGCGGGCCACCCGGTCCAGGTGGCCCACGTTGTACTGCGGCAGCGCGCCGCCCCAGCGGGTGACGCGGCTGTCGACGGGCAGTGCCCGCACGCCCATCACCTCGCCCATCTCGGCCATGGCGACCGACACCAGCTCGGCGTCGTCGCGGTGGAGCAGGTGCTCCTCGCCGATCCTGCCGATCGAGCAGCGCAGGATCACCAGGTCGCGTGTCAGGTGGGGCCACTTGACCGAGCTGAACGTGACCGCCTTGACCGCCCGGCCCTCTACCGGGGGGACGAGGTAGCCGCTGCCGGTGGGCGGCTCGGGGAAGGCGTCGAGGGCGTACGCGAGCGTGACGACGGCCATGCTGGCGTACTCCATCCTGGCCAGCTCGCTCGCCGCCTTGGGCACCTCCGCCTTGAGCAGCCGGGCCGCGGCGGGCCCCGGCACGGCCACGATCACCGCGTCGGCCTCGATCACCTCGGGCCGCGGCACCGGTCCGGTGACGATCCGCCAGCCGTGCTCGGTCCGGTGCAGCTCGCGTGCGGTGACGCCGGTCCTGATGTCTGCTCCCGAGGCCTTGGCCACCGCTTCCGGCAGGCTGCCGACGCCGTTTCTGAGCGTGGTGAAGACGGGGCCCGCGTCCTTGGGCGCCTCCTCGACGATCTGCCTGGCGGCGGTGAGCAGCGAGCGCTCGGAGCGGGCGGCGGCGGCCACCCGCGGCATCGTCGCCTCCAGCGACAGCAGATCGGCCCGGCCCGCGTAGACGCCGCCGAGCAGCGGCTCCACCAGCCTCTCGACCACCTCGCCGCCCATCCGGGCGCGGATGTAGGCGGCGACGGACACGTCGGTGCGCACCAGCGTGGGGGGCAGGATCTGGTCGAGCGGCACCCGCACCAGCCCGCCCGGGGACAGGATGCCGGACCTCGCCAGCGCGCTCAGGTCGGCCGGCACGCCCATGAACTGGCCCTTGGGCAGCGCGCGCAGCGTCCCCCTGGTGTAGACGGCCGAGCTGGTGGTGCCCGGGGTCATCAGGTCGTCGCCGAGCCCGACCGCCTTGGCCAGCTCCTTGCCCTCCGGGCGTCTGGCCAGCATGGCCTCCGCGCCCGCGTCGACGCTGACGCCGGCCACTTCCGAGGCGTGCAGCTTGCCGCCGAGGCGGGGCGCGCCTTCGAGCACCGTCACCTTGATCCGCTCGCCCGCGCCCTGTCTGAGATGCCATGCCGCGGCCAGGCCGGAGATCCCGCCTCCGATGACGACCACGTGGGCACGCTTGCCTTCCACGTCTCCTGACGCTACCGCCTCACCGGCCCGCCCGGCTGCTCGGGGCACGTGACCGTACCGTGACGCCGCCGTTCAAACCGGCGCGTGCGGGCGTCCGTCTTACGGTCATGAGGAGACATCAGATCGGCGTGGCGCTGACGGCCGCCTGCGCGGCCCTGCTCTTATCGGGGTGCGGCTCGGGCGCCACCATGGCGCCCGCGTCCTCCGCCGACAGCGCGGGCGGGGCCCCGGAGCACGGGCAGGTCCCCGATGCCGAGGCGCAGGCCAGAGCGCCCAGGGAGACCGCGGCCGACAGCGACCTGAGCCGGCCGGTCCCGGAGAAGACCGGAGGCGCCGGGAACATCGCGTCCAAGGTCCAGGTCACCCAGCAGGAACGGCAGGTCATCTACACGGCGAGCATGACCGTGCGGGCCAAGGACGTCACCGCCTCCGCCCAGCAGGCCAAGCAGATCGTCACCACCGCGGGCG
The DNA here is from genome assembly GCF_037044575.1 of Nonomuraea sp. LPB2021202275-12-8. Taxonomy (NCBI): domain Bacteria; kingdom Bacillati; phylum Actinomycetota; class Actinomycetes; order Streptosporangiales; family Streptosporangiaceae; genus Nonomuraea; species Nonomuraea sp. LPB2021202275-12-8. The sequence continues at coordinate 382,189 of NZ_JBAHWD010000003.1, forward strand.
GACATCTGGCCAGGGAGGAGAGCAGCTCGGCCGAGGAGACCTCGGCCAAGGCCCTTCTGGAGTTCAAGATCCCGCCGGCGCGCTACCCCGAGGTGCTGGGCTCACTGGGCAAGAACCTGGGCAAGCAGCTCAGGCTCGAGCAGGGCACCCAGGACGTCACGCTCCAGGTCGCCGACGTCGAGAGCCGCCTCAAGTCCGCGCAGCAGGCCTTGGACTCGCTCCGCACGCTGCTGAAGAAGGCCGACACGATCGGTCAGGTGCTGCAGGTGGAGCGGGAGATCGCCGGTCGCGAGGCGGACCTGGAGTCGCTGCAGGCTCAGCAGAAGGAGCTCGCCACCCAGGTCGGCATGGCCACGCTCACGCTCCAGCTGGTCGGCCCCGCGGCCGTGGTGACGGAGCCCACCGAGGAGCCGGCCGGGTTCCTCGGCGGACTCAAGTCGGGCTGGGAGTCGCTGGTGGCCTTCCTGAAGGTCCTGCTCACCGTCCTCGGCACGGTCCTGCCGTGGCTGGTCGTGGTGGCGCCGGTGCTGGTGCTCGCGATCGTGCTGCTGCGGCGCCGCCGCCCGGAGCGGCAGGCCGCCGTGCCCGCCGCCGAGACCCAGCCTTCGTGACCGGCCGTGGCCGGCTCAGCCCTCGTGCACCAGGTCGGTGAGCCGCTTGAGCTGGTCGGGGTCGGTCGAGGGCAACACGCCGTGGCCGAGGTTGAACACGTGGCCCTCGGCCGCCTCGCCGCGGCGTAGCACCTCGCGGGCCTTGCGCTCCACGACCTCCCAGGGCGCCAGCAGGATGGCCGGGTCCAGGTTGCCCTGCAGCGCCCTGCCCGGCCCCACCCGGCGGGCGGCCTCGTCCAGCGGCACCCGCCAGTCCACGCCCACCACGTCCGCCCCGGCCTCACCGAGCACGCCGAGCAGCTCGCCGGTGCCGACGCCGAAGTGGATGCGCGGCACGTCGAGGTCCGCCAGCCCGTCGAAGATCCGGCGCGTGTGCGGCAGCACGAATTCGCGGTAGTCGTCGGCCGCCACCGCCCCGACCCACGAGTCGAACAGCTGGATCGCCGAGGCGCCCGCCCTGATCTGGATGCGCAGGTGCTCCAGCACGATGCCGCTGAGCCGATCCATCAGCGCGTGCCACAGCTTGGGCTCGCCGTACATCATGGCCTTGGTGCGGTCGTGGTTCTTCGACGGCCCGCCCTCGATGAGGTAGGAGCCGAGGGTGAACGGCGCGCCCGCGAAGCCGATCAGCGGCGTCCCGCCGAGCTCGCCGGTCAGCGCCTGGATGGCCTCGGTGACGTACGGCACGTCGCCGGGCTCCAGCGGGCGCAGGACCTCCAGCCCGGCGGCGTCGCGGATCGGGTCGGCCACGACCGGGCCGACGCCGGGCTTGATGTCGAGGTCGACGCCGATGGCCTTGAGCGGCACCACGATGTCGCTGAAGAAGATGGCCGCGTCGACGCCGTAGCGACGGACCGGCTGCATGGTGATCTCGACGATGAGGTCCGGCGTGCTGCACGCGGTGAGCATCGGCACGCCCTCGCGGACCTTCAGGTATTCAGGCAGCGAGCGGCCGGCCTGGCGCATGTACCAGACGGGGGTGTGCGGGACGGGCTTGCGGCGGCAGGCACGGAGGAAGACGGAGTCGGCGAGATTCACCTCTCAAGGGTGCCATGACCGGGCGCCGGTCCCGCCACCGGACGCGGTGTCGGAAAAGTACGCCTAGGACAGCCAAATTCATGATCAGATAGCTGGATGGATGTTTACCGGCCGGCTCGGCATCAGGGCCCCGCGCGGGTCGACCACACCCCATGGGCGATCAGAAAGCCGGTCTCGACTGGACAAAAGATTCGCAAAGCCACCGCGCGGCATCGATTCAGCATCCACTTTCGGGACACGCCGAGCGCGTTGCGGGGAATTGTCAGCGGCTCGTGCCAACGTCGAAGCCACGACCCGAAGAAAGGCCCCGGTTCGATGACTGGTGCGATGACCCCGTTGTGGAGTTCCCCGGAGCACCGCAGTGAGCGCTGCGCGTCCTGCGCGGGCGAGCGGCTGTTCGAGCAGCCGGAGTGCCTCGACGGGCACGAGCCGGGCCAATGCCCCGAGTGGGCGTGCGTCGCGTGCGGGCACGCGATCATCCTGGGCCTGGCCGAGTCCGCGCGGCCGGTCCGCCTGCTGGTGACGGCAGCGGTTTGATCGCCGACGATGAGCACCCCCGTGGTCCCCTTCCGCCCCACTTCGACCTACTCTTCGACTATGACCCTCGGTGACCAGCCGCCGGCCCCGGCCGCGTTCAGACGCGCGGTCGAGAGCCTGCGTCCGATCGAGGTCAGGCCGGAGATCGAGCTCGAAGACCTGCCCGCCCCGCAGCGGCTCGCCCCGCACTCGGCGGCCATCGGCGCGTCCGTCTACCGCGACGACGAGGAGCTCGCGGTCGGCCGGTTGATCCTGCTCTACGACCCCGACGGCCAGCGTGGCTGGGAGGGCCCCTTCAGGCTGGTGGCCTACGTCAGGGCCGACATGGAGCCGGAGATCACCTCCGACCCGCTGCTGGGCCCCGTCGCGTGGAGCTGGCTGACCGAAGCGCTCGACGCGCATCACGCCGACTACTCCGCCGCTGGCGGTACGGTGACAAGAGCGGTGTCCGAGGGTTTCGGCAACAAGGCCGAGGACCCGGTCACCACAGAGCTCGAGCTGCGGGCGTCCTGGTCCCCCGCCCAGGAGGATCTGTCCGGGCATGTCGCCGCCTGGTGCGACCTCATGTGCGTGGCGGCCGGGATCCCACCGCTCCCGCCCGATGTGGCCGCCATGCCCCGGCGACGCGAAGATCCGGAGAGTGACCGTACGAAGTGAGGCCACCCGTCAACACAGCAGTCTCTGATATGTGGGCCGTCATGAGGGGTGGGCCCTCATGACAGAAGAGCGCACCGTGCTCCCGCTGCTCGAACCACGCGACGGCATCCCGCCCGTCGTCGCCGACGCCGCCTCCCTGGCGCGGGTCGTCGACGCCTTCGCGGCGGGCACCGGCCCGGTGGCCGTCGACGCCGAGCGCGCCTCGGGTTACCGCTACGGCAACCGCGCCTACCTGGTGCAACTGCGCCGTGCCGGAGCCGGCACCGCGCTGGTCGACCCCATCGCCTGCCCGGACCTGTCGGCGCTGGACGCGGCCGTGGCCGAGGCGGAGATCGTGCTGCACGCCGCGTCCCAGGACCTGCCGTGCCTGATGGAGGTCGGGTTCAGGCCGCGCGACATGTTCGACACCGAGCTCGCGGGCCGGCTGCTCGGCTACGAGCGGGTGGGGCTCGGCACCATGGTCGAGACCGTGCTCGGGCTCCGGCTGGAGAAGGGGCACTCGGCGGCCGACTGGTCCACCAGGCCACTGCCCGAAGACTGGTTGCGTTACGCCGCGCTCGACGTCGAGGTGCTGGTAGAGCTCCGTGACGTGCTGCACCGGGAGCTGTCGGAGAGCGGCAAGCTGGAGTGGGCGCGCGAGGAGTTCGACGCCGTGCTCAACACGCCGCCGCCCGCGCCCAGGTCCGACCCGTGGCGGCGCACCTCCGGCATCCACAAGGTGCGCAGCGTGCGGGCGCTGGCGATCGTGCGCGAGCTGTGGACGATGCGCGACAGCATCGCCCGCGAGAACGACCTCGCCCCCGGCAGGGTGCTGCCCGACGCCGCGATCGTCACCGCCGCCCTGGAGGGACCGCGCACCAAGAAGGCGCTCACCGAGATCTCCGCCTTCACCGGGCGCAGCGCCCGCAGGCACATCAACGACTGGCTCGCGGCGGTGGGCAGGGCCCGCACCCTGCCTGACAGTCAGCTCCCGCAGCCCAGCACGGCGGGTGACGGCCCGCCGCCGGCCAACCGCTGGGCCGACCGCGATCCCGCCGCCGCCAAGAGGCTGGCGGCGGCCCGTGCCGTGGTGTCCGCGCTGGCCGACGAGCATCACATGCCCACAGAAAACCTGCTGCAGCCCGACGCGGTGCGCAGGCTCACGTGGGAGCCGCCGGAGGAGATCACCGACGAGAGCGTCGCCGCCAGGCTGCGCAAGCTCGGCGCCCGCGAATGGCAGCTCTCGCTGGCCGCCCACCCCATCGCCAAGGCGCTGGCCAGGCTGGAGTCCAGGGCCGAAGGCTAGATACGGCCCCGGTCGCACTTGACGCCTCCGGCGGCTCAGCCGTACCGTTCGGGAAAGCGCTTTCCCTGAAAGGACTCCCATGAGCGTGCGCACCATCGGCGTCGTGATGAACGGCGTCACCGGACGGATGGGCTACCGCCAGCACCTGGTCCGCTCCGTTCTGGCGATCAACGAGCAGGGCGGTGTGACGCTCGCCGACGGCAGCCGGGTCAAGCTCCGGCCGGTCCTGGTCGGCAGGAACGCGGACAAGCTGGCCAGGCTCGCCGCCGACCACGGCATCGCCGACCACACCACCGACCTCGACGCCGCGCTGGCCGACGACGACAACCTGATCTACTTCGACGCCCAGGTGACCTCCGCCCGGGTGAAGGCCGTGCTCAAGGCCATCGAGGCCGGCAAGCACATCTACGCCGAGAAGCCCACCGCCGAGTCGGTGCAGGAGGCGGTCGAGCTGGCCGAGGCCGCCACCGCCAGGGGAGTCAAGAACGGGGTCGTGCAGGACAAGCTGTTCCTGCCTGGCCTGCTGAAGCTCAAGCGGCTCATCGACGGGGGCTTCTTCGGCCGCATCCTGTCGGTGCGCGGCGAGTTCGGCTACTGGGTGTTCGAGGGCGACTGGCAGGAGGCGCAGCGCCCGTCGTGGAACTACCGGGCCGAGGACGGCGGCGGCATCGTGCTCGACATGTTCCCGCACTGGCACTACGTGATGGAGAACCTGTTCGGCCGGGTGGAGTCCGTCTACGCCAAGGCGACCACCCACGTGGCCGAGCGCGTCGACGAGCAGGGCCGGACCTACCAGGCGACCGCCGACGACGCCGCCTACGGCATCTTCGAGCTGGAGGGCGGCGTCGTCGCCCAGATCAACTCGTCCTGGACGGTCCGGGTGAACCGCGACGAGCTGGTGGAGTTCCAGGTGGACGGTACGCACGGCAGCGCCGTCGCGGGCCTGCGCAACTGCCGCGCGCAGCACCGCGCCGCCACCCCCAAACCGGTCTGGAACCCCGACCTGCCCGCCACCGCCCGCTTCCGTGACGGCTGGCAGGAGGTGCCCGACAACGCCGAGTTCGACAACGGCTTCAAGATCCAGTGGGAGCTGTTCATCAGGCACGTGCTGGAGGACGCCCCCTTCCCGTACGACTTCGCAGCCGGCGCTCGCGGCGTGCAGCTCGCCGAGCTGGGCCTGCGCTCGTCCGCCGAGGGGCGCAGGATCGAGGTGCCGGGCCTGTGAACATCGACCTGCCCGGCGGCTCCTACACCCTGCGCGAGCCGGTGACCTGGCCGTCCGTCGACGGCCCCGCCACGAGCAGGGTGGTGTACGCCGCAGCGCACGTGGTGGCCGACCCGCTCGGTGACAACACGCCCGGTTCCCCCGCCGCCGTCGACTGGGACGCCACCCTGCGCTTCCGCCGTCATCTGTGGTCGTACGGGCTGCGGGTCGCCGACGCGATGGACACCGCCCAGCGCAACATGGGCCTGGACTGGGCGGTCACCCGCGAGCTCATCGGGCGCAGCGCCGCCGAGGCCCGGGAGTTCGGCGACCCCGCGACGCTGGTCGCGTGCGGCGCCGGCACCGACCACGCGCCGGACGCCGCGGACCTCGACGCGATCACGGCCGCGTACGCCGAGCAGCTGGAGACCGTCCAGTCGACGGGCGCCGGGGTGATCGTCATGGCCTCGCGCCAGCTCGCCAGGGTGGCGAGCGGGCCGAAGGACTATCACCAGGTGTACGGCAAGCTGTTCGGGCTCGCCGACCGGCCGGTGATCCTGCACTGGCTCGGCGAGATGTTCGACCCGCAGCTCGCCGGTTACTGGGGCTCGCGTGACGTGCCCGCCGCCACCGAGGCGTTCCTGGAGCTGATCCACGCGCACGCCCCGATGGTGGACGGGGTGAAGGTGTCGCTGCTGGACGAGGAGCACGAGGTCGGGCTGCGCGCCGCGCTGCCCGAAGGCGTCCGGCTCTACACCGGTGACGACTTCAACTACCCGTCCCTGATCAGGTCGGGCTCGCACGCGCTGCTCGGCATCTTCGACGCCATCGCCCCCGCCGCCGCGGCGGCCCTGCAGGTGCTGGACGCCGCCGAGGCCGCCTGTGACGACGCCGGTCGTGACCGCCTGCTCGCCGCCTACGACGAGATCCTGGCCCCGACCGTCCCGCTGTCGCGCAAGATCTTCGAGACGCCGACGTACAACTACAAGACCGGGATCGTCTTCCTGGCCTGGCTGAACGGCCACCAGGACGCGTTCGCCATGGTCAACGGCGCCCAGTCGGCGCGCTCGCTGACGCATCTGGCCGAGGTGTTCCGGCTGGCCGACCAGGCGGGACTGCTGGCGGACCAGGAACTGGCCGTACACCGGATGAAGGCCCTGCTGGCGGTGAACGGCCAGTGAGCGAGGGAGCCATGAGACACGGCAGCCTGACAGGGCCGACGGAGGAGGTCCTGTGAGGCTCTCGTTGAATCAGCGGACGACCAGACGCTGGTCCGTGGCCGAGGCGGTGGACGGGTGCGTGCGGCACGGCCTGGAGGCGGTCGGGCTGTGGCGGGAGGAGGTCGCCGAGCAGGGGCTCGCCGAGAGCGTGAAGCTGGTCCGGGAGGCCGGGCTGCGGGTGTCGTCGCTGTGCCGCGGCGGCTTCCTGACGGCGGGCGGGCTGCCCGGCGACGCGGGCCGTCGCGCCTTCGCGCGGGCGCTGGAGGACAACCGGCGGGCCATCGACGAGGCGGCCGAGCTGTCGGCGGCGTGCCTGGTGATGGTGGTGGGCGGCCTGCCGGGCGTGCGGCCCGGCGAGCCGCTGCCCGCGGCATCCGCTCGGGAGCCGGCCGCGGGCGGCTTCTCGCGCGATCTGGCGGGGGCGCGCGAGCGGGTGGCGGAGGCGCTGGCGGAGCTGGCCCCCTACGCCGGGGAGCGGGGCGTCAAGCTGGCCCTCGAACCGCTGCACCCGATCTACTGCCCGGACCGGGCGGTGCTGTCCACGCTCGGCCAGGCGCTCGACCTGAGCCTGCCGTACCCGGAGGAGCAGGTCGGCGTGGTGGTCGACACCTTCCACGTGTGGTGGGACCCGAGGCTGTTCGAGGACATCGCCCGGGCGGGCCGCAGGATCGCGTCCTACCAGGTGTGCGACTACCTGCATCCGCTGCCGGCGGACGTGCTGCTCGGGCGGGGCATGATGGGCGACGGCGTGATCGACTTCCGGCCGATCACGCGGGCGGTCCAGGCCGCCGGCTACACCGGCGACATCGAGGTGGAGATCTTCAACGCCGAGATCTGGGCGGCGGACCCGGACGAGGTGGTGGCCACGGTGAAGGCCCGCTACGAGGACGTGGTGCTCGCCACCGGATGAAGCTCCTGGTCCGGGAGAGCCCGAGGGCGGGCGGAGGTCGCGGAGCCTCAGTCGGCCGGAGTCACGGTCCCCGCCGCTCCGTTCACGGTGATCCGCTGCCCGGTGGTGATGCGGTGGGTGGCGCCGGCGACGCCGACGATGGCCGGGATGCCGTACTCCCTGGCCACCACCGCGCCGTGCGACATCGCGCCGCCCATCTCCATCACGAGCCCGCCCGCCGTGAGGAACAGCGGTGTCCAGCCGGGGTCCGTCGAGGGGCAGATGAGGATCTCGCCGGGCTCCAGGTGCGCGCCGACCGGGTCGAGGACCACCCGCGCGGTCCCGGTCACCGTGCCCGCCGAGGCGGGGGTGCCGATCAGCGCGCCGTCCGCGGCGGCGGTCGCGAGCGCTTCGGGCTCGGTGCCGTCGGACAGCAGCACCCTCGGCACGTGCCTGCGGCGCGTCTCCTGCTCGTAGGCCGCCCGCCGTTCCGCCACGAGCGCGCGCAGGTCGCCGCCGCCCAGAGCCACTCTGGTCTCCGCCAGGTCCAGGAAGAACACCTCCTGTGGCGAGTCCAGGACGCCGACGCCCACCAGGTGCTCCCCGACCTCCAGCAGGCTGCGCCGAACGCCGGCGAGGACCTTGACCGCGTAGAACTTGGGCAGCTCACGCAGCCCGGCGAACCGCCGCGTGCGGCCGAGCGCGAACCGCACCACGGGGGCCCGCCACCGGCCCTTGCGCCGGGCCTCGGACGCCACCTGGGCGATCGCCGCCCGTGCCTGCCGCGCGCCCTTGGCGAACAGCGTGGAAGGCGCGAGGCCGCCGTCCATGCGCAGGTAGTTGGCCAGCACGCCGAGGATGTGCGCGGGCTCCTCCGACCAGCGGGGCAGGCCCAGGTCGATCTCGGCCACGCCGCGGTGACCGTACTTGTCCAGGAACGCGGTGATCTCGCGCTGGGCGATCGGCGGCAGCGCGCCGGCGCGGTAGAGGCGGACCAGCTCGGCGACCTGCTCCCGCCTGAACGGCTCCGGCTCGATGCGGGTGGCCAGCTCCCACAGCTCCAGGTCCATCTCGGTGGTCGGGTTGTGCGGGACGCTGCGCAGGACGTCCTGCATGTCGCTCGCCGGCACGCCGGATAGCCGCGAGGCCAGGGCGAACAGCCCGTAGCCGGTGACCACGACGGGCATGATCGAGACGATGGCGGGGAAGGTGCCGGCGAGCACGCGTTCGGCGTGGTCCAGGCGCTGCTCCGGGGTGGCGCCGGCGGGCACCAGGAGCCGTCTGTCCAGGTCCTCGCCGACGCGGGCTGCGTAGTCGAGGGCCCGCTGCGGCCTGGTCAGCGCCAGCAGCACCCGGGAGGGGGCGTGGACGCGGCCGGCGAACCGGCGCAGGCCGCGGATGACCGGGCGGCGGGAGGTGTGCGTGAGCGGCAGCCGGGGGTCCCGCGTCAGCTGGTCGAAGACGGGGGCGGTGCGCGCCTCGCCGAGCATCAGCATGCGCGGCAGGATGACGCGGCCGGCGCGGCTGCGGACGGCCGTGGTGAGGTCGATCCACATGCGCTGCCCCGACTCGGTCACGAACGGGGCGCCGTCGGCCGGCCTGGCGGGACCGTAGCCGAACAGGTTCGCCGCCCCGGCGGTGATCAGCCGGAACGCCGACAGGCCCATGGGCGTGAGCGGCCCCATGACGCCCTGGGCCACGTTGACGGAGAAGTACACGCGCAGGCCCGGCCTGGTCGGCTCGGGCAGCGGGTAGAGGGTGGTGATCGGCCGCGCCTGGGTGAGCCAGACCTCGCCGTCGCGGTCGACGGCCCACTCGGTGTCCTGGGGGGCGCCGTAGTGGTCCTCGACGCGGGCGCCCAGGCGCGCCAGGGCGAGCACCTCGTCGTCAGTCAGGCAGAGCCCGTCCTGGGCGTTCTCGAGGCGTTCGGTGCCGCCGCCGGGCAGGCCGCGGATCGTCACCCGCTTGTCCCCTTCGTCCCGCTCGACGATCTCGCCGCGGGTCGTGTCCACGACGAACCGGTCCGGGTTGACCGCGCCGGACACCACGGCCTCGCCGAGTCCGGGAGCCGCGTCGATGACCGCCTCGTGCCGCCGGCCCGTCACCGGGTTCGCGGTGAACATCACGCCGGCCACCCGCGCGTCCACCATGGCCTGCACGACGACGGCCAGCCGCACCGAGGCGTGGTCGATGCCGTTGGACTGGCGGTAGGCCACGGCGCGGTCGGTCCACAGGGAGGCCCAGCAGCGGCGTACGGCGTCCAGCACGGCCCGCGTCCCGACCACGTTGAGGAAGGTGTCCTGCTGCCCGGCGAAGCTCGCGAAGGGCAGGTCCTCCGCGGTGGCCGAGGAGCGGACCGCCACCGCCGCCCCCTCCCCCAGCAGGCCGTACGACTCCCGTACGGCCTGCTCGACAGCCGGTGGCACCGGCGCTTCGAGCAGCAGCCTCCTGGCGGCCTCCGCCATCCCGTCGCCGCCCGCCGCGATGATCGCGTCCAGGCCGGCCGCCTCGGCGGCCTCGTGATAGGCCCGCGTGGTGAGCGTCCAGCCGGGCGGGACCGGCAGGCCCGCCCTGGTGAGCTCGCCGAGGTTGGCCGCCTTGCCGCCCACCTCGTCGAGCATCCCGCCGTCGATGTGGGAAAAGTCCAGTGCCAGCTTCATCGGATGTTCTCCCGCCGTTCAGCGCCTGGATACGAGTCTGGCGCTTCCGGTCGAATAATTCAACACCCGATGAGATATCAGAATGCCAGCGGCACCCCGTCCAGTCCCCAGGCCGGGTCCGTCGCGATGCCCAGCTCCGCCAGCGCCGTCGGGCCGACGTCCACGAGCCTCGGCTCACCCAGCGACTTCCCGCCCAGGTCCGCGTCCAGCCGGTTGGCGATGACGAAGACCGTGCGCTCCTCGTCCGACGTCCCGCCGTGCCCGCCGGCGTCGACGTGGCCATGGTCGGTGGTGACCAGCACGGTCCAGCGCTCGCCGGCATAGGAGGGCCGGGCCCGCACCGCGTCGAGGAACCGGCCGAGCGAGGCGTCCTGGGCCAGCAGGGCGCCGGTGTACTCGGGGCAGTGCGGGCCGAGATCGTGGGCGACCTCGTCGGTGTCGCCCAGATAGACGAAGGCGAGGTCGGGGCCGGTCTCGGCGAGGTGGCGCCCGGCCGCCTCGGCGATCTGCCGGTCGGCGGCGGTGAAGGTCAGGGCGAACCCGTCGAGCACGACCCTGGTGTCGATGGCCGGGCCGAACGCGCCGTGCTCGTCCAGCGCCGCCCAGGAGAACAGCGCCGACGTGGTCAGCTCGGGGCGCGCGACCTTGGCCCGGGTCAAGAAATCCGGATATTTCAGGAACTGGGCACCAGCGAACCCGTTGTCCACCACGCCGTGCTTGTCAGGCCACACCCCGGTCGCGATCGACGACCATCCGGGCCCCGAATCGGTCCGCGCCCGGATCACCCGCCCGGCGTCCGCACCCGCCTCGGCGCGCTCCGGAACGATCTCGCCGGGGGACTCGGTGCGCGGGGCGTCGTGCTCGCCGTAGGGAAGCAGCGCGGTGCCGTACGCGCCGGTGGACATCAGCGCGGTCAGGACCGGGGGACGCACCGCCAGGAGCCGGTCGAAGCGCAGGCCGTCCATGCCGACGACCAGCACCTTGCTGTTGGGGGGACTGTCAGGGGGGCTCTGCAGAGGGGACATCCCCCCATCTAAGCCCCGAAGCGCCGCACCCACTCGGCGGCCCCCGGCAGGATCTCCTCCACCGGCGCCACCTGGGGATACCAGGTGCGCTCCCACTCCAGCGACACCCACCCGTCATAGCCCGCGGCGCGCAGCAGCTCGCCCGCCTCGTCCAGTGGCACGGAGCCCTCCCACATCGGCACCGGCGTCGTGTCCTGGGCAGAGACTGCGTCCTTGACCTGGACGTAGGCGAGGTAGGGGGCGAGCGCGGCCAGCGTGTCGGCCGGCGCCTCGCCGTGCCGCCACGGGTGCAGCAGGTCCCACAGCGCTCCGGCCGTCCCGGAGGCGCCCGCCGCGGCGAGCAGCTCGGCCACGGCCGCGCCGGTGGACATCTTGTCGTGCGTCTCCACCAGCACGCGCACGCCGAGCTCGGCCGCCGTACCGGAGACCGCCTTGAGGCGGCGCGCCCCGACGGCGGGATCGCCGCCGCGCGGGAACACCCGCACCCCGGGCGCGCCCAGGTCGGCGGCGAGCGCCAGGTCGGCGAGCAGCGCCTCGACGACGGGCTCGTCCGCCCCCGGCTGGCACACGCCGACGTAGCCGGCGAGCGCGGCCACCTCCAGCCCCGCCCGCTCGACCCGCCGCCGGACCGACAGACGCTCCTCGTGCCGCAGGCCGGCATGTACCCCGGTGTCCGGATGCAGGCGTAGCTCAAGGCCCTGGCAGCCGTGCCGGACACCCACCTCGATCGCCTCGTCGAGCCCCGCACCCGGCATCCCGAGCGTGCTGACCGCCAGCCTCATCAAGCGCTCCCCACCATCAGGTCGACGTCACCGCAGGTCCGCGACGCTCTCACGGAGCACCACCTCGCCCGCCACGTGCTCCACCACGACGGACTCCCCGCCCGACAGCGCCAGCTCCAGGGCGCGCGCCCCCATGTCCTTCAGCGGCAGCCGTACGGTCGTCAGGGCGGGCACCTGGTCGCGAAGCGTGGCGATGTCGTCGAACCCGGCCACCGACACGTCCTGCGGCACCCGGATCCCGTGCTCCCGGTAAGCCGCGAGCGCCCCCACCGCCATGACGTCGTTGACCGCGAACACGCAGGTCGCATCGCCGGTCTGGCGCGCCGCGGCGTAACCGCCGTCGCGGTCGAACGGCCCCGCGACCACGCGCGGCTCCGGCAGCCCGAGCTCCTTGATCGCCGTCACGAACCCGGCGCACCGGTCGGCGGCCGTCATCAGGTGCGGCGGCCCGGCCAGCACGGCGAAGCGGGTGTGGCCGAGGCCGGCCAGCGAGCGGGCGAGCGCGGCGGCGCCCTCGTAATTGGCCGGGGCGACGGTGTCGACGCCGAGCAGGTCCTGACCGACGCAGGCCACCCGCCCGCCGCTCGCCTGGTATTTCACCAGTTCGCCGGCGAGGCGTGCGGTGATCCTCTCGTCGGCGACGCGGGATCCGGCGAGCAGCACCGCGCGCACGCGCTGGGCGTGCAGCGTGGCCACGTACGCGATCTCCTGCTCGGGGTCGCGGTGGGTGGTGCCGACCATCACGAGCAGGCCCTCACCGGAGGCGGCTCGCATCGCGCCGTCGGCCAGCGCGGCGAAGTAGGGGTCGGTCAGGTCGTGAACGACGATGCCGATGACGTTGCTCGCGCCCCGGGCCAGCGTCTGGGCGGCGCTGTTGGCGCGGTAGCCCAGCTCGTCGGCGGCGAGCTCGACGCGCGCCCGCAGCGCGGACCCCACCTGGCGGGTGCTGCCGTTCAGCACCCGCGAGGCGGTCGCGAGCGAGACGCCCGCCTGCTTGGCGACGTCCTCCAGCGTGACCACGAGACCTCCCGGAAAACGGTTTCCCAGTGTGCCAGATCGGCACCCGGGTCCGCATCCTTACACGTCTCAGGCCCAGGGGAACAGGATGTCGAGCAGGCCCTTCCGCTCGGTGGGAGTCGGCATGGGAGCCTGGGTCGGCGTCTGCGCCTGCTCGGTCTCGAACGACCCGGCGGGCGAGTCCGCGGCGGTCTCCTGATCCTTCGGCTGGGACCGGGTGTCGGCGTCGTCGATCTCGTTCACCGGCGCCTCGGTGGCCCTGATGGTCGGCTTGGCCGTGGGCTCCGCCGTCCTGGTGGGCTTGCGCTCCCTTGTGGGGGTCGGGGTGGAACGGACCCTGACCCTCGTCGGCGCGGAGGTGGGGGTTACGGCCTCGGAGACCGTCGGATCAGGCGTGGCCGTATCCGTGGCTTCGTCGATTGGGACGTCCGATTCCTCCTCCGCCGGCGCCGAGGAGGAATGGTTCAGGTCGCCGACGCTGGCGCAGTGGCCGCCCGCGCAGGGGTCGTCGGACGACGTGCCGGTGAGCATCCACCCCGCACCGCCTCCGATGAGCACCACCGCGACGGCCGCCACCAGCAGGAGCCTGGTGCGGCGGCGCACTTCCCTGTCGCCCCTGCCGGGCTCGTCGCCGGAGTGCTCGGTCCAGCCGGAGCCGAGGAAGCCGCGCCTGGGCTCCTCCGGCTCCTCGTCGTAGGCCCCCTCGTAGCTCTTGTCCAGCGGCAGGTAGGGGGCCTCGCCCGCGTCCCCGTCGGTGTACTGGGGGCCGCTCGGGGCGTCGCCCGCGTAGCGGCCGTCGGGCTGCGCCTCCGTCAGGTGCGAGCCGGCCTCGGCCTCGGCGTAGCCGGTCTGGCCGTCCGGGTAGGCGGTCTCCCCGCCGTCGACCGGCACTCCCTTGTCAGGAGGAAGGATGTAGGTCTCGTTGCCCGAGACCTGGATGGCCGGCTGCTCGTCGGTGTCGTCGGTGCTCCAGCGCGGAGACAGCACGTCGCCGGTCAAATCGGGGTTTGACGACCTCCCCTGCCCATCCTCATACGGCCTGTCGTTCTCGTCGCGAGCCACGCTGAACCTCTCTAGTACGAATACGGACCGCAACCTTTCTTAACAGAATCGACCCCATCTTGTCCGGAAATTTCACATGTTTCCCTAAAATCACTCTCCGTAACATTGGCCCCAAGAGTCGTTTCACGCCCGTCTTAGACGGGTATCGACACTCGTCCCGTCACGCGGCCAGCAGCCCGTCGAGGAGGCCGTCCAGCGCGGACTTCACCCGCTCGACGCCCACCCCGCACTCGCGCGTCCGGTAGGCCAGCAGCGGGGCGGCCAGCGGCGCCAGCAGGGCGTCGGCCAGGCAGGCGGTGTCCGCATCCGGCCTCAGCCGCCCGATCAGCATGGCCAGATGAGCGTGGTGGGCGTCGTAGGCGCCGCCGAAGCGGGCGAACGCACCGCTGGTCTCGGCCATCAGCAGCAGGTCGAGCTGCGCCACGGTCCTGTCGGCGAGAGCGTGCAGGAACGCGCGGACCCGCGCCCCGGGCTCGGCGCCGGGCCCGAGCGGCGGCGGCCCTTCGATGAACGCCGACTGGAACTCGCGCTCCCGCTCGTCGATGAGCGCGTAGGCCAGCCCGGACCGGTCGCCGAACCTGCGGTAGAGCGTGCCGACGCCCACGCCCGCGGCGGCGGCCACCTCGGCCATCGACAGCCCCTGCACGCCGTGGACGGCCACGATGCCGGCCGCCGCGGCCAGGATCTTCGCCCGGTTGCGGCTGGCGTCGCTGCGCTCACGTCTCACGGCGTCCATCCTTCCACCCCTTGCATACGGAATCCGTTCCGCTTACGGTGGAAAGCGGAACGGATTCCACTTATTGGAGGACTCATGGGCAAGGTCGCACTGGTCACGGGTGGCAGCAGGGGCATCGGCGCGGCCGTCGCGCGGCGCCTGGCGGCGGACGGCTTCGACGTGGCGATCACCTACGCCGTCGCCGCCGATCGGGCCGACGCGGTGGTCAAGGAGGTCGAGGCGGCGGGCCGGCGCGCGTTGAGCCTGCGGGCGCAGGCGGCCGAGGCGGCCGAGCTGGTCGCCGCGGTCGAGCGCACGGTCGCCGTGCTGGGCAGGCTGGACGTCGTGGTGAGCAACGCGGGCATCGCCCCCTACGGCCCGCTGGAGGAGGTGACGCTCGACGAGGTCGACCGCACCCTGGCCGTGCACGCGCGCGCCTCGTTCGTGCTGGCCCAGGCGGCGGCGCGGCACCTGCCCGCGGGCGGCAGGATCGTCATGATCGGCAGCAGCCTGGCCGAAAGGGTGCCCTACCCCGGCTGGACCCTCTACGCGATGAGCAAGTCCGCCCTGACGGGGCTCACCAAGGGTCTCGCCCGCGACCTCGGCCCGCGCGGCATCACCGCCAACCTGGTGCACCCCGGCTCGACCGACACCGAGATGAACCCGGCCGACGGCCCGGAGGCGGACGAGGAGCGCCGGTTCACGGCGCTCGACCGCTACTGCTCACCCGACGACATCGCCGCGACCGTGGCCCATCTCGCGGGCGAGGGCGGTCGTCACATCACCGGCGCCGCCATCGCGGTGGACGCGGGCGTCACCGCCTGACCGGGCTGCCCGGTTCGCGGGACTGCCGGCCTGCCCCGGACCGGCTCACAGGCACGGGTTGGTCGTGGTGTCGACCACCTTGTCCTTGAGCGAGTCCGGGATCGTGGACACCACCCGGACGCCGGGCCAGTCCGCGCCGATGACGAGCTGGATCACCGGACCGGTCGGACGCGGGACCGCGGGCCTGGCGGTGGCGTCGGCGTTGGCGGCGGTGACGGCGGGCTTGTAGACGTCGGCGGTCAGCGCCTTGACCTTGCCCGCCACGGGGGCGCGCTTGTCCTTCGACAGCCTGGCCGCCACGGCGTCGCCGTAGGCGGGACCCTCGGTGTCCTTCCTGGCGTAGCGGATGGTGGTGGCGGGCGCCGGGGCGGCGTTGCCGACGTGGGTCACGACGAACCCCTGGGCCGCCAGCTCGTCGGCCACCTTGGTCGCCTTGCCGGCCTCGCCGGTGGCGTTCAGCACCTGGACCCGCACCTGCTCGTTCTTGACCTTGGGCGCGGCGGAGGGGCCGGCGGTGACGGTGACCTCGACGTCGTCGCGGACCCGGGCGAAGAAGTCGCTCGCCGCCGGCTGCCTGAACTGGACCCGGTTCTTGTCGGCCGGGTAGGGCTCGGTGGGGACGGTGATGCCCTTGAGCTCCTTGGCGGTCAGGCCGCTGACGCTGTCGGCGATCTCCAGCATCCGGAGGAGCGTGAGCTCCGGGTCGGCGGTAACGGCCCCGGCGGCGGCCCGCAGGAACCCGTCGAGCTTCCCGGGGTCGGTGAGCAGGCCGCCGTCGGTGACCTTCTCCAGCACCTTGGTGAGGAAGACCTGCTGGCGCTCGATGCGGCCGAGGTCGCTGCCGTCGCCGAGCGCGTAGCGGGTGCGGACGTAGCCGAGCGCCTGCTCGCCGGAGACGACGTGCTTGCCCGGGCCGAGCACGAACTTGGCCTTGGGGTCGTTGACGGCCTTCGGCAGGCAGATCTGGATGCCGCCGATCGCGTCGACGATGCCCTTGAAGCCGGTGAAGTCGACCTTCACGTAGTGGTTGATGTGGATGTCGGTGATCGCTTCCAGCGTCTTGATCGTGCACGTGACGCCGCCGTCGTTGAAGGCGGAGTTGATCTGGCCCAGCCCGGCGGGCTTGGTGCCGCCGCCCGGCAGCGCGCAGGAGGGGATCATGACCATGGAGTCGCGCGGAAAGCTGATCATCGTCGCCTTGTCCCGGTCAGGGGAGATGTGCAGCAGCATGATCGTGTCGGTGCGCTCGCCCAGCCCCTGCGACAGCGCGCCGTACTTCTTGTTGTCGCCCTCGCGGGAATCGGACCCGATGAGCAGGACGTTGAGGGCGCCGGTCTCGGGCGGGCGGTCCTCGCCGAGGTCGCCGGGCGCCTCGCGCCTGATGTTGCCGTCCAGGCTGCGGGCGTAGCCGTAGGCGGACAGCGTGACCACCACCAGCACGGCGGTCACGATCACGCTCACCCAGCCGAGCGGGGTCAGCCGCCGTGCCGGCGGGCGGCGCCTGCTCGACCGGTGGCCGGCCTCGGCTGCCGGAGCGCCACGAGAATCCTGAACGTCGATACCCCGGTATCCGCCCACGCAGTGCCCTTCACGCAAATGATCAGGTCGCGCAGCATACTCAGAAATCGGCCACTCCATAAAATGGTGGCCGATGCCATGGCATGGCGGATCTAGGGCTCCATCCAAACTCGGCGAATCCGGGGCGTCACAGACCGTGGTGACGCCATCATGACAGTCATGATCTCATCCCCTCCCGGCGCGCAGGAGGTGACCGGGCTGCGGGCGCGGGCCAGGGCCGCGCGGCGGACCGCCTGCCTCGCGCTGACCTGCTCGGTCGCGCTGCTCTGCGCCGCCCAACTGCTCGCCGAGCGGGCGCGGACCGCCCAGGAGACGCTGCCGCTCGCGGTGCTGGCTCTGGCGGTCTTCCTCGGCGCGCTGCCCACGCTGGCGATCACCCAGGCGCTCTGGGGCGCGCGGGCGCGCGCCGCCCGCCGTCGGGAGCAGGAGCTGTACGCGGCCCCGCCCGCCTCGCCGCCGCGCGTGCTGAGCAGGCTGGCGATGGCCGGCGGGTGGGTGGTGCTCGTGCTGCTCGGCGCCGCGCTGCCGCGCCTGTTCGGCGACTCCGGTCAGCACGCCGTCGCGGCAGTGCTGACCAGCGGTGTCGAGATGCTGGCGCTGACCGGTTCGGTGGCGGTGGTGTGCCTGTCCCTCTGGTGGGCAAGGGACTCGGCGGGGATGCCGGCGCGTGCCAGCCGATCGGGAGGGTCACCTGGCGATCCATGGGATCCCGGCCCGGGCGCGCGCCGGCGAGGGGGCGCGGTGCTCTGGACGGGCGCGGTTGTGGCCGTCGCCGCCCTGCTGGGAGCCCGCGCCCACCTCTGGACTCCGGCCACGGCCGTGGTCTACGCACTGCTCGCCGCGACCTTCGTCTGCGGGCTGGTTACTGACGAGTAGCATGTGCACGGAAGCCATCCAGCAACGAGGAGCGAATCCGTGCCTTCCTCTCGTGACGTCGTGTTCGTCGACGGCGTGCGCACGCCTTTCGGCAGGTCAGGGCCGAAGGGACTCTACGCGGAGACCCGCGCCGACGACCTGGTCGTCCGCGTCATCCGCGAGCTCATCCGGCGTAACCCCAACCTTCCGCCCGAGCGCGTGGACGAGGTCGCGATCGCCGCGACCACCCAGATCGGCGACCAGGGCCTCACCATCGGCCGCTCGGCCGCGGTGCTGGCCGGGCTGCCCAAGTCCGTGCCCGGCTACGCGATCGACCGCATGTGCGCCGGCGCGATGACCGCGGTCACCACCGTCGCCGGCGGCATCGCGTTCGGCGCCTACGACGTGGCCATCGCGGGCGGCGTCGAGCACATGGGCCGCCATCCCATGGGCGAGGGCGTCGACCCCAACCCGCGGTTCCTGTCGGAGAAGCTGGTCGACCCGAGCGCCCTCGTCATGGGCATGACGGCGGAGAACCTGCACGACCGCTATCCGTCGATCACCAAGGAGCGCGCGGACGCCTACGCGGCACTGTCGCAGGAGAAGGTGGCCAAGGCCTACGCCGACGGCAAGATCCAGCCCGACCTGGTGCCGACGGCGATCAGGACGGCCGAGAAGGGCTGGGGCCTCGCGGTCCAGGACGAGGCCCCGCGTCCCGGCACCACGGTGGAGACGCTGGGCGGCCTGAAGACCCCGTTCCGGCCGCACGGCAACGTCACCGCGGGCAACTCCTCCGGCATCAACGACGGCGCCACCGGCTGCCTCGTCGCCGCCGCCGACGTGGCCGGCGAGCTCGGCCTGACGCCGAAGATGCGGCTCGTCTCCTACGCGTTCGCGGGCGTGGATCCCGAGGTCATGGGCGTCGGCCCGATCCCGTCAACCGAGCGGGCGCTGCGCCTGGCCGGGCTGTCCATCTCCGACATCGGCCTGTTCGAGATCAACGAGGCGTTCGCGGTGCAGGTGCTGGCCTTCCTGGAGCACTTCGGCATCGCCGACGACGACCCGCGGGTCAACCCCTACGGCGGCGCGATCGCCTTCGGCCACCCGCTGGCCTCCTCGGGCGTGCGGCTGATGACGCAGCTGGCCCGGCAGTTCGGCGAGCGCCCCGACGTGCGCTACGGCATCACCACCATGTGCGTCGGCATGGGCATGGGCGGCACCGTGATCTGGGAGAACCTGGCATGAGCAACCTCGACACCTGGCGCTCGCTGCTGACCGAGCGCGGCACCGACGAAGTGGTCACCAAGGCCCTGGTCCGCGACGTGGAGCTGCCGGGCGGCGCGGGCACGATGGCGCTCATCACGCTCGACAACGGTTTCGACCACACCAAGCCCAACACCTTCGGCCCGCACGGCCTGTTCGCGCTGAACGGCGCCCTGTCGGAGATCGCCGAGCGCACCGACCTGGCGGCGGTCGGCGTCACCGGCAAGCCGTTCATCTTCGGCGTCGGCGCCGACCTGGGCGGCGCGGCGAGCCTGGCCTCGCGCGAGGAGGCGCTGGCGATCGGCGCGCTGGGCCATCACGTGTTCCGCCGGCTGGGCGAGCTCCCGGTGCCGTCGTTCGCGTTCGTCAACGGCGCGGCCATGGGCGGCGGCCTGGAGATCGCGCTGCACTGCGCCTACCGCACGATCTCCTCGGGCGTCCCGGCGGTCGCGCTGCCCGAGTGCTTCCTCGGCCTGGTGCCGGGCTGGGGCGGCACCCAGCTCCTGCCGCGCCTGGTCGGCCCGGCGAACGCAATCAAGATCGCCATCGAGAACCCGCTTTCCCAGAACCGCATGCTGAGGGGCACCCAGGCCTTCGAGCTGGGCGTCGCCGACGCGATGTTCGAGCCGGCCGACTTCCTGGAGGAGTCGCTGCGCTGGGCCGCCCGCGTGCTGAAGGGCGAGCAGGCGGTCTCCCGCCCCGACCACACCGCCGCCGACTGGGACAAGGCGGTCAACGACGCGCGCTTCCTGGTGGACATGAAGCTGCACGGCGCCTCCCCCGCCCCCTACCGGGCGCTCGACCTCATCGCGCTGGCCCGTACGGCCTCCCGCGACGAGGGCTTCGCCGCCGAGGACGAGGCGCTCGCCGACCTGCTGATGGGCGACGAGCTGCGGGCCGGGCTCTACTCCTTCGACCTGGTGCAGCGCAGGGCCAAGCGTCCGGCGGGCGCGCCCGACAGGTCGCTGGCCCGCAAGGTGACCAAGGTCGGCGTCGTCGGTGCGGGCCTGATGGCCTCGCAGATGGCGCTGCTGTTCGCGCGCCGCCTGGAGGTCCCGGTCGTGCTGACCGACCTCGACCAGGCCAGGCTCGACAAGGGCGTCGGGTACGCCCACGCCGAGATCGGCAAGCTGCTGGCCAGGGGACGCGTCTCCGCGGACCAGGCCAATCGGCTCAAGGCGCTGGTCACCGGCTCGCTGACCAAGGACGCGTTCGCCGACGCCGACTTCGTGATCGAGGCCGTGTTCGAGGACATGGCGGTCAAGAAGCAGGTGTTCAGCGAGGTGGAGGCGGTGGTGACGGACACCTGCGTGCTGGCCACCAACACCTCCTCGCTCTCGCTGACCGAGATGGGCTCGCAGCTCGCGCACCCGGAGCGGCTGGTCGGCTTCCACTTCTTCAACCCGGTCGCGGTGATGCCGCTGCTGGAGATCGTCAAGGGCGCCGCGACGGACGACGCCACGCTGGCCACCGCGTTCGCCGTGGGCAGGACGCTGAAGAAGTCGTCGGTGCTGGTCAAGGACGCTCCCGCGTTCGTGGTCAACCGGCTGCTGACCCGCTTCATGGGCGAGGTGATCACCGCCGCGGACGAGGGCACGCCGCTGGAGGTGGCCGAGCACTCGCTGGACGAGCTCGGGCTGCCGATGACGCCCTTCGCGCTGCTGCAGCTCGTCGGCCCGGCCGTCGGCCTGCACGTGGCCGAGACGCTGCACGAGGCATTCCCCGGCAGGTTCGGCGTCTCAGGCAACCTCGCCAAGCTGGTCGCCTCCGGCAAGCCGGGCGTGTACCTGCCGGACTTCTCCCTCGACCCGGAGGCCGTGGCGCTCTTCGCGGGCGGCTCCTCGGCCTCCACGGCCGAGCAGGTGCGCCGGCGGGTGCTGGAGGCGCTGGCCGAGGAGATCCACCTCATGCTCGACGAGGGCGTCGTCGCGGCGGCGCAGGACATCGACCTGTGCATGATCCTCGGTGCCGGATGGCCGTTCCACCTCGGCGGGATCACCCCCTACCTGGACAGGGGCGGCTACTCGGGGTCACGCTTCCTGCCGCCGGGGGTGGCCTCGCTCCCGGCTTGACCTGCTCTTGAGGAGGCCCGCCTGGCGGGCCTCCTCAAGCGCCGTCACTCTCCGTCGTAGCGTGTGATGCCGTGCCACGGAGGGAGATGGTCATGATGAAGGTGGTCGCCGCGATCACGCTGTGCGGAGCCTTTCTGGTGACGGCTGCCGCGTCACCGGCGCTCGCCGAACGCGCGCCCAGGTCGACCCTGAGGATCGTGGTCGCGACGAAGGACGGTCCGACGAAGGCGGCCACGCTCATCTGTGGCCGCGACGCCCGCCAGGGAGGCGACCACCCGTCCCCGCGCGCGGCCTGCCGCCTGCTGCGTCAGGTCGACGGCGATCCGGCCAGGCTCAACGTGGTGCCCGACCCGGTGTGCACCCGGGAGCTGCGCCCGCACGCGGTGGTCGTGGCGGGCATGTGGCGGGGCAGGCCGGTCTCCTTCGGCCACGTCTACGGCAACGCCTGCCTGGTGAACGCCGCGGGCGGGGCGGTTTTCGCCCTCTGAGGGGGGTGGGCGCGCGTACGTGCCCACCCCCTGTCACGGCTTGACCGAGGTGGACCGGTAGCCGGCGATCGTGCTGTGGCGGTAGCCGTAGAAGAAGTACAGCACCGCGCCGATGAGCATCCAGATCACGAACCTCAGCCACGTCTCGACCGGCAGGTTGAGCATCAGGTAGAGGCAGGCCAGGACCGACACGACGGGCAGCACGGGCACCAGCGGCGCCTTGAACGCCCGGTGCAGGTCGGGGCGGGTGCGGCGGAGGATGATCACGCCGGCCGAGACCACCACGAACGCGAAGAGCGTGCCGATGTTCACCAGCTCGGCCAGGGCGCTCAGCGAGATGAGCCCGGCCAGCGCGGCCGAGACCGCGCCGACGATCGCGGTGAGGACGACCGGCGTGCCCGTCCTCTGGTTGACCTTGGCCAGCGGGCGCGGCAGGAGCCCGTCGCGGCACATGGCGAACAGCACCCGGGTCTGCCCGAGCATGAGGATCATCACCACGGTCGTCAGGCCGGCGATCGCGCCGATGCTGATCAGGGCGGCCGCCCAGTTCTGGCCGACCGAGGTGAACGCGTCGGCGAGCGGGGCGCTCGAACTCAGCTCGGTGTACTTCTGCATGCCGACCACGACCAGCGAGACCGCGACGTACAGGATCGTGCAGATCACCAGGGAGCCGATGATGCCGCGGGGCATGTCGCGCTGCGGCTCGATGGTCTCCTCCGCCGCGGTGGCGACGATGTCGAAGCCGATGAAGGCGAAGAACACGATCGCGGCGGCGGAGAAGATGCCCAGCACGCCGAACGCCACCGGGGTGATGCCGAACAGCACCTGGATGAGCGGCGCCGTGAGCCCCTCGTCCGACGGCAGGGGGGTCGACGGGGGGATGAACGGGGCGTAGTTGGCCGCGTTGATGAAGAACAGCCCCGCCACGATGACCAGCAGGATGACCGTGACCTTGATCGCGACGATGACCAGGTTGACCCGGGAGGAGATCTTGATGCCCGCGATCAGGATCGCGGTGAGGATCAGCACGATGATCATCGCGGGCAGGTTCACCACGGGGTCGTCGCCCGCCATCCACGCGGGCAGGTTGATGCCGATCGAGTTCAGCAGCGAGGCGAAGTAGCCGGACCAGCCGACCGCGACCACGGCGGCGGCCAGTGCCATCTCCAGCATCAGGTCCCAGCCGATGATCCAGGCGGGGAACTCGCCCAGCGTGGCGAAGGCGAAGGTGTAGGCGGAGCCCGCCACCGGGATGGTGGAGGCGAACTCCGCGTAGCACAGCGCCGCCAGCCCGCAGACGATCGCGGCCACGACGAAGGAGAGCGCCACGGCGGGACCGGCCAGCTCCTTGGCCACCTGCCCGGTGAGCACGAAGATGCCGGTGCCCACGATCACGCCGATGCCGAAGACGGTCAGGTCGACCGCCGTCAGGCGTTTGCGCAGCTGGTGCTCGGGGGCCTCGGTGTCGTGCATCGACTGCTCGACACTCTTGGTGCGAAAGATGTCCACCCTTTACGGCATGCCCGCGTCAGGGGTGATCATGCACCGTTTCCTACGGCCGGCTCACCACCTGGGAACTGCGCCTGGCGACCGCCTCGGTGATCTGGCGGGACAGGCCCTGGCCGGTGAGCCCGATCCGGCCGAGGATCACGGCGCGCTTGGCGTGGTCGAGGAACTCCTGCGGGATGCCGTAGGAGCGCACGGGCACGTCCACGTCGGCGTCGCGGAGCAGCCGGGAGACCGCGTCGCCGACCGCGCCGACCCGCCCGTTGTCCTCGACGACGGCGACCAGCTTGTGCGTCCTGGCGGCGTCGGCCAGCGCCTCGTCGAGCGGCTTGACCCAGCGGGGGTCGACCACCGTCGTCGAGATGCCCTGGGCGTCGAGCAGGACGGCGGCCTCCATGCAGACCTGCGCCATCGGGCCCACGCCGACCAGGAGCACGTCGGGCTCCTCGGTGCCGGGCTCCCGCAGCACGTCCATCTCGCCCAGCCTGCCGACCGCCTCGACGGCCTCGGCGACCGGGCCCTTGGGGAAGCGCAGCACGGTCGGCCCGTCGGAGACGGCCACCGCCTCGCCGAGCAGCTCGGTCAGGCGGTCCCCGTCACGCGGCACGGCGACCCTCAGGCCGGGCACCAGCTGCAGGATCGACAGGTCCCACATGCCGTTGTGGCTGGCGCCGTCGTCGCCGGTGACGCCCGCCCGGTCGAGCACCACGGTGACGGGCAGCCGGTGCAGCGCCACGTCCATGAGGAGCTGGTCGAAGGCGCGGTTGAGGAAGGTGGCGTAGACCGCCACGACCGGGTGCATGCCGCCGAGCGCCAGGCCGGCGGCGCTGGTCAGCGCGTGCTGCTCGGCGATGCCGACGTCGTAGATGCGCTCGGGGTAGGCCTCGGCGAAGGCGTTGAGCCCGGTCGGGTGGAGCATCGCCGCGGTGATCGCGACCAGGTCCTCGCGCTCCTTGCCGAGGCGGACGAGCTCCTCGCTGAACACGTTGGTCCAGATGCGGCCCTTGGGCTTCTCGGCGCCGGTGGCGCGGTCGAAGGCGCCGGGCGAGTGGAACTGGTCCTCGTCGTGGTTCTCGGCCGGGCTGTAGCCGCGGCCCTTCTGCGTGAGGGCGTGCACGATGACCGGGCCGCGGAAGTCGCGCGCCTTGCGCAGCGCCGCCTCCATGGCCTGCTCGTCGTGGCCGTCGATCGGGCCGACGTACTTCATGCCGAGGTCCTCGAACATGGCCTGCGGGGCGATGACGTCCTTGACACCCTTCTTGAGGCCGTGCAGGGCGTCGTAGAGGACGGGAACGTTCCCTAGCTTGCCCTTGACGTACTCGAGCATGTCCTCGTAGCGGCGGTCGACCCGCAGCGACGACAGGTGCGAGGCGAGGCCGCCGATCGTCGGCGAGTAGGAGCGGCCGTTGTCGTTGACCACGATGACGATCCGCAGGTCCTTGGCCGCGGCGATGTTGTTGAGCGCCTCCCAGGCCATGCCGCCGGTCAGCGCGCCGTCGCCGATCACCGCGACGACCGTGCGGTCGGTCTCGCCGCGCAGCTTGAAGGCCTTGGCCAGGCCGTCGGCGTAGGACAGCGCGGTCGAGGCGTGGGAGTTCTCCACCAGGTCGTGCTCGGACTCGGCCTGGCTCGGGTAGCCCGACAGGCCGCCCTCCTGCTTGAGCGCCTCGAAGCCCGCGGCCCGGCCGGTGAGCAGTTTGTGGACATACGCCTGGTGACCGGTGTCCCACACGACGGGGTCGCGCGGCGAGTCGAAGACGCGGTGCACCGCGATGGTCAGCTCGACCACGCCGAGGTTGGGCCCGAGGTGTCCCCCGAACCTGGCGCACGAGTCGACGAGCAGGTCGCGGACCTCACCCGCCAGCCGCGGCAGCTCCTCGACAGCGAGCCGTTTGACGTCTTGCGGTCCCTTTACCGAGCCCAGCAACCCGCTCACGGATCCGGCTCCCCTCTGCTCTTGTTCGCCGACGGGTCGAGTCTAGTTCGCGGACGCCACACTGACCCCATCGAGTGAAATCCGCCCACATTTGTCAGATCTTGACCTAGTCTCTACTTCACTATGAACACTCTCCCCATGAAGAAACTGACGTCTCTCCTGGCAGCCGGCGTGGTGCTCTCGCTGGCGGGTGTGGGAACGGCAGCGGCAGAGGCGAAGCCCGCCAAAGCCGAGCAGCAGGTCCAGTCGCAGGCACAGCAGCAGGTCGCTCCCCCGCGCGGCAAGGCGGCGGCGACGGCCAACCCGCTGTACAGGACCGGGCGGCTGGCGAACGCCAACTGCACGCCGGGAAGCCTGCCCAAGGGCAGCACGTCCGCGTACAAGCGCTTCCTCACGCGGGTGACCTACTGCCTGAACAAGTCCTGGGCCTCCCAGTTCCGCAAGGCCGGGCTCTCCTTCAGCAAGCCCAGGCTGCGGATCATCACCAAGAAGGTCAACACCCCCTGCGGTCGCTGGAGCTCGGGCGCCGACGGCGTCTACTGCTCCGCCAACCGGACGATGTACATGCTGATCACCAAGACCAACCTGCGTAACCCGTTCCCGCTGGGCATCACCCGCCTGATGGCCCACGAGTACGGCCACCACGTGCAGCAGGTGTCCGGCATCTGGAACTACTACTGGGGCGCCAGGGCCCGCGCGAGCCGGTCCACCCAGCTCCTGCTCTCGCGCCGGTCCGAGCTGCAGGCCGAGTGCTTCTCCGCGGTCTTCATGAACACGGTGCGCGACACCCTTCCGGTGACCTCGGAGGAGTGGAACTACACCGTGGACTGGTTCCGCAAGAACGGCCACAAGGCGTGGGCGCAGAACGACCACGGCAAGGGCCCCACGCAGGCCTTCTGGATGAGCCGCGGCTTCAACTCCGGCTCGGTCGGCTCCTGCAACACCTGGGCCGCCTCCTCCCGTCACGTCGCCTAGAACCTGTCCGCCCGTACCCGTCCGCTGAGCGCGGCCGCGCCACCCCGGCGCGGCCGCGTCCTGCTTCCCGGCTGCGACACCTGTCCGCATCGAAGCCAAGATTGCCCAAACAAACGACCATAAATTGGTCTAAGATCCGCGATCGTGCGTATTCCCCTTATAGCAGCGTCTATCTGCATGGTTGCGGGTCTGGCTCTATCTGGTACGGCTAGCGCCGAGACGAAGTCCGCGACCACGGGGCTGCCCGCCGTACTGACCAAGAACAAGATCTACCGGTCGGGCACCCCCTCCCCCCAGACGTGCGCGATACCCGAGATCCGCGCCGGCAGCGTCGCGTCCGTGAAGGTGTTCCACCGGGCGATGGCCAGATGCGCCAACCGCTTCTGGGCCACCCGGTTCAGGGCCGCCGGCCTGCGCTACAGCCCGCCGAAGCTCGCGATCACGACGGGCAGCGGCTCGGTCTGCGGCAGGATCACCACGAACGGCGCCCAGTACTGCCCCGTGCAGCGCACCATCGCCATCCGCATCATGAAGCGGGACCTGCGCGACCCGTTCAAGATGAACATCGCGCACTCCGTCGCCCACGAGTGGGGCCACCACGTGCAGGAGCTCACCGGCATCCTGGACGCGCAGAACACCCTCTACTGGCGCTCGGGCGGCAGCGCGCGCACCACGCTGAGCCACCGCCTGGAGATGCAGGCCGAATGCTTCGCCGGCGTCTTCTACCGGGCCACGCTCGACTCGGTCGACCCCGGGATCACCTGGGACCAGTGGATCGACGCGGTCCACCAGGCGGGCGAGAGCAAGATCCACGGCAAGCCGCGCAACCTCGCCTACTGGCAGGACCGCGGCTTCGACGGCGCCTCGGCCCGCTACTGCAACACCTGGACCGCCCCCAGGGGCAGGGTCGCCTAGCGGCGCCTACGTGCCGGCTCTGGCCAGCACCTCGAGCGGATCGGCGAGCACATGGGCGAAGGCCAGCTCGGCCGCGCCCACGAGCGTCGCGTCGTCGGCCAGAGCCGAGGTGCGCAGCCGCAGCTTCTCCCGCTGGGGCGCCATGGCGTGCATCGTCAGGCGGCTGCGCACCTGGGCCGCCGAGCCGAGGTAGATGTCCCTCAGGATGCCCCCGAAGATCACCATCTCCGGGTTGAAGATGTTGACCAGGTTGGCGACGCCCAGGCCGAGCCAGTCGCCGACCCTCTTGAGCGCCTTCTGCGCCACGATGTCACCCCGGTCGGCGGCCTCGACCACGGCCCGCACCGCGTCCCGGCCGTGCTGGTCGGCGCGGAACCCGCCCGCGGCCTCCAGCAGCGCCCGCTCCCCCACCTCGGCCTCCAGGCAGCCGTGCGAACCGCAGCCGCAGGCCCTGCCGCCCGGGTTGACCACCATGTGGCCCACCTCGCCGCCGTAGCCGTCGTGGCCGCCGAGCAGGTGGCCGCCCGCGATGATGCCGCCGCCGATGCCGACGTCGCCGTGCAGGTAGATGAGATCCTTGACGCCCGCGCCCACCCCCCGGCTGTGCTCGGCCAGCGCGGCCAGGTTGGCGTCGTTGCCCACGCTCACCGGCAGGCCGAGGCCGAGCCTGCGGCCCAGCTCCTCGCCGAACGGCTCGTCCTCCGTCAGCAGGTTGGGGCCGAACCTGATCACGCCGTCGCCCTTGCGCACCCCGCCGGAGACGGCCGCCGCGGCGCCCACGCAGACGGTGTCGTCCCTCGTCTTGCGGCGCATCTGCCGGGCGAACCCGGCCAGCGCGCCGGCCAGCTCGCCCAGCTGGAACGGGCCGCGCTGGCGCGCCATCTCCCGGCGGTCCAGGATGACGCCGCCCAGCCCGACCCGGGCCACCGCGAGCCGGTCCGGCCCCACGTCGAACGCGAAGACGTACACCCGCGACGACTCCGGGCGCACCACGAGTGAGGGCCGCCCGGCGCGGCCGGTCTCGCGCGGCAGCTCCTCGCGCACCAGCCCGGCCGCGGTGAGGTCCGAGGTGAGCGCCATGATGGTGCTGCGGTTCAGGCCCATCCTCGAGGTGAGCTCGGCGCGGGAGATCGGCCCGCCCAGGTGGACATGGCGCAACAGCGCGCCGAGGTTGTGGCGCCTGATGTCCTCCTGTGAGGGGCCGGCACGCATCGTCTGGTGTTCCTTATACGGGTGGAAGTCGCTGATCACCTTAGACCAGCGGCGGCCGCCCGTTTGCGCGCCAGCGCGTCCACACCCGCGGCGAGCAGCAGCACGCTCCCGGTGACCAGATACTTCACGCTCGCGCCGTACCCCATCAGGCCCATGCCGTTCTCGATCACCGCCACGACGGCGCCGCCGAGGATGGCGTCGAGCACCCGTCCCTTGCCGCCGAACAGGCTCGTGCCGCCGATGACGGCCGCGCCGACCGCGTACAGCAGCACCGAGCTGCCGCCCGTGTTCGGGTCGACCGAGCTCGCCCTGGACGCCGCGATGATGCCGCCGACCGCCGCCATCGAGGAGCAGATGACGAACGCGCTGACCTTGATCCTGTCGACGGCGATGCCGGCCCTGCGGGCCGCCTCGGCGTTGCCGCCGACCGCGTAGATGTGGCGCCCGAACGCGGTACGGCGCAGCACGAACGTCCACACCACGAGCAGCGCCAGGATCACCGGGATCACGATCGGCACCCCGGTCAGCGAGGTGATCAGGGCGTTGCGGCTGCGCTCCAGGTTGAGCACGTACACCGCGAGGCCGGCGATGACCGCCAGCGTGCCCACCCGGGCCGCGATCAGCGACATCGGGTCGGCGACCAGCCCGCGCTTGGCCCGGCCCCTGGCCCGCAGGAGCTGCACCGCCGCGTAGATCGCCACGCCCCCCGCGTACAGCGCCCAGCCGAGCCACGGCGGCAGGTTCCTGGTCGCGATCGCGACGACCACGTTGTCCCTGATCGAGATGTTCGTGCCCTCGTCCACCAGCAGCAGGACCAGCCCCTGGAAGGCGAGGAAGGCCGCCAGCGTGACCACGAACGACGGGATGCCGACCTTGGCCACCAGCGCGCCGAGCACGGTGCCGATGAGCACGCCGGTGAGTATCGCGGCCAGCACGCAGACGTACCACGGCAGGCCCATGTTGGTGAGCGTCACCGCGAGCACCGCGGCGCACACGCCGCTGGCGAACCCGGCGGACAGGTCGATCTCGCCGAGCAGCAGCACGAACACCAGGCCCATCGCGATCACCGTGACCGCGGCGCCCTGCGTGAAGAGGTTGGCGAAGTTGATCGCGGTGAGGAACGAGGGCCGGGCGATGGCGAAGACCGTGCAGAGCACGACCAGGCCGAGCACGGCGGGCAGCGCGCCCATGTCGCCACCGCGCACCCGCTCGACGTAGGCGCGCACGCTGCGCCCGATCGACGGCGCCTGCGTCGCGGCGACGATCGCCTCGCCGGGAAGTTCTTTGACCTTGTTCATTGCACGATCCCCAGGTCTCCGCTACGGCCGGATGTGATCAGTTCGACGACCTGCGCGTGAGTCACGTCGGCCGTCCTGACCTGGGCGGCCATTCTTCCGAGGTAGAGCGCCGCGATCCGGTCGGAGACGGCGAAAACGTCGTTCATGTTGTGCGAGATGAGCACCACGGCGAGGCCCTTGTCGGCCAGCCTGCGCACCAGTTCGAGCACCTGGGCGGTCTGGGCGACGCCGAGCGCGGCGGTCGGCTCGTCGAGGATGACGACCTTGCTGTTCCACAGCACGGCCTTGGCGATGGCGACCGTCTGCCGCTGCCCGCCGGACAGGCTGGAGACCTGCTGCCTGATCGACTTCACGGTCCGCACGGACAGGCCGCTGAGCGTCTGCTCGGCCATCTCCTCCATCGAGGCCTCGTCGAGCACCAGGCCCCTGCGGCGTTCCCGGCCGAGGAACATGTTCTGGACGATGTCCAGGTTGTCGCAGAGCGCCAGGTCCTGGTAGACGATCTCGATGCCGAGCACGCCCGCGTCGCGGGGGCCGTGCACCTGGACCGGACGCCCGTCGAAGAGCATCTCGCCCGAATCGATGGGATAAATACCGCCGACGCACTTGACCAGCGTCGACTTGCCGGCGCCGTTGTCGCCGACCAGCGCGGTCACCTCGCCCGCGTACGCGGAGAAGGCGACGTCGTGCAGGACCTGCACGGGGCCGAAGCTCTTGTCGATCCCGCGCACTTCGAGCAGGGGGGTCGTCATGGGTCTCCCTCGGGACGGATACGGCCCGCGCCCGGAGCGCGGACCGCACCCTGTGCCGGTTGTTCTACTGGATTCCTGCTTCCGTGCACTTGTCGGCGAAGTCGCCGGTGCACAGCTCTTCCTTGGTGACGTAACCGTCCGCGACCACGTCCTTGACGTTGTCGAAGTAGATGGCCTGCGGGTCCAGCAGCTCCGCCGGGACGTCCTGACCCGTCTCGGAGTCCTTGACGCTGCCACTGGCGGCGGGCTTCTCACCCTTGGCCAGCGCGACCGCGAGCTTGGCGGCGGCGTCGGCCTCCTTCTTGACCGCCTTGTAGACGGTCATGCACTGGTCGCCCGCCAGGATGTTCTGCAGGCCCTGCACCGTGGCGTCCTGCCCGGTGACCGGCACCTTGCCGTTGAGGTTGTTCTTCTTCAGCACGGTGATGGCGGCGTTGCCGAGGCCGTCGTTGGCGGCCAGCACGCCGGCGATCTTCGGCTCGCTGGTGAGCATCTGCTCGAAGAGCGTGCCCGCCTGGGTGTTGTCCCAGTCGGGAACGGACTGCTCCGGCCCCTTGACGTAGGAGCCGTCGTCGAACTTGGGCTTGAGCACGCCGTCGTAGCCGGCCTTGAACAGCGTCGCGTTGTTGTCCGTCGGCGAGCCGTTGAGGTAGGCGACGATCGGCTTTTCGGCCTTCTTGTCGCCCAGGCACTTGCTCAGGCCCTCACCCTGCAGGGTGCCGACCTTGGTGTTGTCGAAGCTGACGTAGTAGGCGGCGCCGCCGCCCAGCGTGAGCCGGTCGTAGTCGATGGTGGCCACGCCCTGGGACTTGGCCTTGTCGATGACGGTCTTGCCGGTGCCGCTGTCCAGGTTGACGATCATCAGCACGGTCGCGCCGTTGGTGATCATCTGGTCGGCGATGGTCTGGAACGCGGTCTTGTCGTTCTGCGCGTTCTGGATGTCGGACTCCACACCCGCGGCCTTGAAGGCCTCTTCCAGGAACTTGCGGTCCGCCGTCTCCCAGCGGGCCGACGACTTGCTGTCGGGCAGGATGACGCCGATCTTGCCGACCTTCTGGGAAGCGGCAGGGGCCGAGGAGGTCGTGGTGGTGGTCTGGCCGCCGTCGCCCCCGCAGGCGGTTAGACCAAGAGCGAGCGCGGCCGCCGAGGCGGTCAGGCTGAGGATCCCCTTGCGCATATGCAGGGTCCTTTCTTCCGGAGGGGCCCGGATGAATGTTGTTTGCGGCAACGTATTCCGGTACCGCCTGCTTTGGAAGACCCTCCGCAGGGGGAGTTTGTTGTTCCGGGTAACAATCCAGAAACGCCCCCTCAACCTCCCCGACACCATGGCTGATGAGGCTGTGAGCGTTAGATGGCCCCTGAGCGCGACAGATGGCCCATTTGGGAGCGGTAGTTGGCCCACGTGTCCGCCAGGCAAGGAAGCCCCCGCCGCACCCCGCCGTGCAGGGCCTTGGAGGGTCGTTTCCCAGGAAGCCCATCGGGACACCTGTTGCCACCGAAACCCCGGTAGCGTCAGGCCATGCCCGCCTTTGCGATCGCAGGCCTGATCCTGCTCGCCATACTCGCCGTCGGCCAGATCGCCCTTGCCGCCGGAGCACCCCTGGGCCGCTTCGCCTGGGGCGGCCAGCACGACGTGCTGCCTCGAAACCTGCGGATCGGGAGCGTGGTCGCGGTCCCGATCTACGCTGTGTTCGCGCTGTTCCTGCTGAGCAAAGCCGGCCTGGTGTCGATCATCGGCGAGCCGCTGTTGACGATCGGCATGTGGGTGATCGTGGTTTACCTGGTGCTGAATTCCGTGCTGAACCTGTTGTCGCGCAGCAAGTTCGAGCGCTTGGTGATGACGCCGGTCGCGCTGGTGATGGGGGCGGTGTTCCTGGCGGTGACGTTGACCGCGTAGCAGCGGGCACGCCGGCGCGGTGTCGACGTTCGAGCCACTCCGCAACGTGCGACATCGTTCGGGCGGCTCCGATTGCCTTCGCCGACCGGTCGCCCGCCTGGGCAGCGCTTGTTCAGATTCATGAGTGGTTGGTTGGTGGCTGATGCCCAGGATCGGAAGGGCTCGTGCGGGTTCGGCGCCGGTTGCCCTGGTGGTCTTGGCGGTGTTGGTCGCGCCGAGGGATTTCAGGGTGCCAAGGCGAGGTTTCTGAAGGCGGCCATGGCACGGGGAGCGGTCCCGGCATGGCCCGGCGACGCCGCCTCCATCGCCGCCCTGACGGCCGCCTGTCACCCGCTCGATCAATACCATCGCCGGCGGGATCGGCCGCCTGCACGACGCCCAGACCACAGACCCCGACCGCAAGCTCGGCACCCTGCGCCCGCACGACGCCCGTCACACCTTCGTGTTCGAGACCTGTCCCCGCCCTGACGTGCGTTAGCCCCTAGGCGGTGTCCGGGCCGTACAGCGCGGCGATGTCCTTGGCGGAGGCCCACCGGCTATAGGTGGGCGACTGCGGCCAGCCGTCGGGCGAGTCCTGCCACTCCTCCTGCCGCCCGTACGGCAGCAGGTCGATCAGCGGGAAGGTGTGGCTGAGCTGCTCGGTGCCCCGGCCGTCGGTGTGCCAGGTGCGATAGACGGTGTCGCCATCGCGCAGGAACACGTTGACGGCGAAGCCTCCGCCGGTCGGTGCGCCGACGTCGGTGCCGAACGGGCTGTTCGCGGTGGAATACCAGGCCATCTTGTTCCCGACCCGCCGCTTGTAGGCGAGTGCCTCGTCGATCGGGCCCTGGGTGACGATGACGAACCGGGCATCGTAGTCGTCCAGGAACTCCAGCCGGGTGAACTGCGAGGTGAACCCCGTGCAGCCCGGGCACTGCCACTCCTTGCCCGGGAACCACATGTGGTTGTAGACGATCAGCTGCCTCCTGCCTTCGAAGACGTCCGCCAGCCGGGCCGGTCCGGCCTCGCCCTCGAGGGTGTAGTCCGGCATCCTCACCATGGGCAGGCGGCGGCGCTGGGCGGCGATGGCGTCGAGTTCCCGGGTCGCGGCCTTCTCCCGGGCACGCAGTGCTTCGAGCTGGCGCTGCCAGGTGTCGGCGTCGACGACGGGCGGTAGTGCGTTTGTGCTCATGGTCCCTCACTGATCATGTGCGCAGCTTGCGGTGTGCAGGTGTAGACCTGGCCCGGTCGTCGAACTCATCGGTGGCCGGCCAATCCGTTCGATAAGACCACGGGACGAGAGCGCGGGCCTGACCCCGACACGAGGACGGCGTACGGGTGGTGCCGCTGCCGGGGTGACGCTGCAGTTCGTCGCCGATCGGACCGGCGGCTGTCTCCGGGTGTTGCACGCCGTGGACCAGGCCGCCCACGACCTGTACGCCGCCCGGCAGATCTACGACGACGGGGACCGCCCCCAGCGGCGATCAGGCGCTACACCGAGGCGAAGCTCGCGCCGCGGCGGGCCGACCGGGAGCATCCTGTCAAGCTCCCCGCGAAACACCTGCGCGACAAGCCCATCGGGCACGACCACCCGCCGCCCGCACGACACCGCCAGCAGGTGGGCCGGCGATCACCGCGCCCACCACTCGAGGCTCCACCATCCGGGCTGCACAACGGGCGGTACGCGAGACCGCGTCGGAGATGCGGGCCAAGCACGACGACCTGCCCACCGGCCGGCTGCTGCTGGTGTCGGCATCAGGATCCAGCGAGGCCGCGATCGTCAGGGCGCTCGCTACGAGTAGACCTTGTCGCCTCGGACGCGGTCGGGGAGAGTACGTCTTCTGACTTTCTGCGGGGGTGTCGAATGGCGTCGAGCCCGTTCGTAGCCAAGGTGAGAGGCCGGCAACGGGCCGGTCGCCACTCACCGGAGGCCACAATGTCCGTCACCACCACCGCCGCTCCCGCGCAGCCACTGGTCACCGGCGGCCTGAACGCCGCGGCCGTCGCCGCCGCGGCGACCGCGACCGTCGCCGCGGCGGGTGAGTTCGCCGGGATCAGCCTCGTTGTCGGCGGCACGCCGATCCCGGTGTTCGGGTTCGCCGTGCTGACCTTCATCTTCTCCGTGGTGGGCCTGGTGCTGGCCCTGGTGCTGGCCCGCTCGGCCCGCCGTCCGCGCACGGCTTTCGTCCGCACCACGATCGCGCTCACCGCGTTGTCACTGGTACCGGATGTGCTCGCGGACGCGTCCGCGACCACGAAGGTGCTGCTGATGCTGACGCATGTGGTCGCCGCCGCGATCGTGATCCCGGCCGTCGCCCGCCGTCTGTCCGCCTGATCCTTCGAAGGAGTTCGCCATGAAGAAGTACCTGCTCGCCGTCCAGTTCGACGAAAGCGCGCCGGTGCTGTCCGAAGAGGACATGCAGGAGCAGATGGCCCGGACGGCCAAGGTCACCGCCGAGATGCAGTCCGCCGGTTCGTGGGTGTTCGTCGGCGGCCTGCTGCCCTCGCCCGCCACCACGGTGGTCCGTCCCGGCAACGGCGTGACCACGATGACCGACGGCCCGTTCGCCGAGACGAAGGAGCAGCTCGGCGGGTTCTGGGTGATCCTGTGCGACGACCTCGACCAGGCGCTGTCCTGGGCCGAGAAGTGCGCGCTGGCCTGCGGGTCCCCGATCGAAGTGCGCCCGTTCGAAGACGCGCAGTGGAAATGAGCACGGATGGATCTGGACAGCGTCTATCGGGCGGAGTACGGCCGGTGCGTGGCCACGCTGACGCGCCTCCTCGGTGACATCGGGCTCGCCGAGGAGGCCGTGCAGGACGCCTTCGCGGTGGCCGTCCAGAAGTGGGACGAGGCGCCGCCCAATCCCGGCGCGTGGATCGTGACCACCGCCCGCAACCGGGCGATCGACCGCCTGCGCCGGGAATCCACCCGCGAGGCCCGCCACGCGCAGGCGCTGCTCCTGCACCAACCCGACGAGCCAGAGGAGGTGGGACCGGTGCGCGACGACCAGCTCCGCATGATCTTCACCTGCTGCCACCCGGCCCTGTCGCCGCTCGCGCAGACCGCGCTCACCCTGCGCCTGCTCGGCGGGCTGGAGGTCGCGGAGATCGCGCGGGCCTACCTGGTGCCGGAGGCGACCGTCTCCCAGCGGATCGTCCGCGCGAAGAAGAAGATCCGCGACGCCGGCATCCCCTACCGGGTGCCCGGCGCCGCCGAACTCCCCGATCGGCTGACATCGGTACTCACCGTGCTCTACCTGGTCTTCAACGAGGGATACACCTCGACTTCCGGGGAGCTGCTGCGGACGGACCTGTGCCTGGAGGCGGTTCGCCTGGCGAGGGCGCTCGCCGAGCTGATGCCCGACGAGCCGGAGGTGATCGGGCTGCTGGCGCTGCTCCTGCTCACCGAGGCCCGGCGGCCGGCGCGGGTGGGGCCTTCGGGTGAGCTGGTGGTGCTCGCGGAGCAGGACCGGTCGTTGTGGAACCGGGAGCTGATCGCCGAGGGGCACGAGCTGGTGCGGCGGTGTCTGCGCCGTGCTCAGCCGGGGCCGTACCAGTTGCAGGCCGCGATCAACGCCGTGCACACGGACGGGCCGGCGACCGACTGGGCGCAGGTGCTGGCGCTCTACGACCAACTGTTGCAGCACGCCCCGACCCCGATCGTCGCGCTCAACCGCGCGGTCGCCGTCGCCGAGGTGCACGGGCCGGCGCCGGCGCTGGCCACCATCGATGAGCTGGATCTGCCGGGCTACCACCTGCTGCCCGCCACCCGCGCGGACCTGCTCACCCGCCTCGGCCGTACCGCCGATGCCGTCGCCGCCTACGACGAGGCGATCACCCTGGCCACCAACGACACCGAACGAACCTTCCTGCGGACGCGACGGGCGCGCCTGGGGCGGGAGGCCCGAGATGAGATGACAAGGAGCGTGCACACCGTGGACCGGGAGAACGTGAGCGCCACCCTGACTGTCGCCGTGCCCGCCGCGAGAGTGTTCGCGGTGCTGGCGGACCCGACGACCCATTCTGCGATCGACGGCACCGTCACCGGCCGGGTTCAGGAAGCTGTCGACCGGGCGCCGCTGACCGAGGTGGGGCAGATTTTCCGGATGAACATGTATCACCCCGACCATCCACACGGTGACTACCAGGTGGCCAACAAGGTCCAGGTGCTCGACCCGCCGCGCGCCATCGGCTGGCTGACGGGGGAGGAGAAGGGCGACGGTCGCCTGGAGTTCGGCGGCTGGATCTGGCGTTACGACCTGGCGCCGCTAGGTCCGTCCGCGACTGAGGTCACGCTCACCTACGACTGGTCGGCGGTGCCGCAGCGCATCCGGGAGTACCTCCAGTTCCCGCCGTTCGGCCCTGAGCATCTCACCGACTCGCTGCACCACCTGGCCGAGCTTGTCTCCGGTAGGTGATGTAGACGACCATCAGTACGACATCCTGCCCCCCGTAGGGGGAAGAGAGGCCGGATGATCAACCATTCCGGTCCATGCGGTACGAGACCGCCGCCCGATCCAGTGAGGTCCTCGCCCTGGACACCGAGGACCTGGACCGCCGCGACCGGCGCACCAAGGTCACCCGCAGAGGATCAGCGGCCGACGTCTACCCCGACTCCGGCCGGGCCCGCGTGTCCTACCGCCGCGCCGAAGAGACCTTCAACGATCTGACCGAGCCGCCGGCCCACCCCGACCTCACCGCCCCCCGGCTGGACCCCGCACGACCTACGGCACTCCGCCCTCACCCACGCCGCCGAGAACGGCGCCAACACCGGCACCCTGCTCGCCTTCTCCGGCGACGCCTCCGTCGCGTCCCTGGCCCGATACACCCGCGTCTCCCCCGACGCCCTCACCCGACGCCCTCACCCGATGCCCTCATCCGACGCCCTCGCCCGACGGCAAGCCCGCCGCGCCCCACGCCGGCGCCGCTGATCCTTCATCCGCATCCGAACCCTGGATGGCGGTAACTCCGTCAGCACCAGCCGCTGACGGCACTGGCCGCCCGGTTGCTGCTCAGGGTCTACACCGTCATGATCGGCGATTTACGGGTAATAGATCATCAGGACGGGTGACCGGTGCCGCCCGACTCGAGATCACAATGAGGGCGGGTTGGCGACGAGGCCGCCTTCGTAGGCTGCGATGACGAGCTGGGCTCGGTCCCGGGCGTGCAGTTTGGCCAGGAGGCGGCCGATGTGGGTCTTGACCGTGCCGACGGTGAGGTGAAGGTGCTCCGCGATCTCGGAGTTGGACATTCCCTTGCCGATGAGGGCGAGCACGTCGTGCTCGCGCTGGGTGATGTTGTCGAGGTCTCGCCGGGCCGGGGCGGAATGGGGGCGTCGCAGGAAGTCGGTGATGAGCCGACGGGTGACGGTGGGCGCGAGCAGTGCCTCGCCGGAGGCGACGACCCGGATGGCGGCCAGGAGCTCGGTCGCCGTCGCGCTCTTGACGAGGAATCCGCTGGCGCCGGCCCTGAGCGACGCGTACACGTATTCGTCCTGATCGAACGTGGTGAGGATCAGTACGTGGATGCCGACACCGGCCGGATCGGCGCATATACGCCTGGTCGCCTCGATGCCGTCCATGTCCGGCATCCGCACGTCCATGAGGACGACGTCCGGTCGCTGCCGGCGGGCCAGGAGCACGGCTTCGGCTCCGGTGCCCGCCTCGCCCACGGTGACCATCCCCGGTGTGGTGTCGATGAGGACTTTGAAGCTGTCGCGGACCAGGACCTGGTCCTCTGCGAGCAGGACCCGGATGGGCGGCGGATCGTGCGGGGCGGCATCGGTGATCATGTAAGGGTGCCGTCCGGGTCGTAGGGCAGTCGAGCCGCCACGCGAAAGCCTCCTGCGAGCCTGGATCCCGCGCTGAACGTGCCTCCGTACATCTTGGCCCGTTCGCGCATGCCGATCAGGCCGTGTCCGCCGTGACCCGCACGCGGCGGCCGGCCGTGGCGCGGGCCGTCGTCGACGACCTCGATCATGGCCGCCCGCCCGTCGATGTCCACGGAGACCGAGCAACGGGTGGGCCCCGCGTGAGTGATGACGTTGGTCAGGGCCTGTTGCACGATCCGGTACACCGACACGGCGACCGCGGGAGGGAGCGCGGCCCCCTCGCGGACGGTCAGGTCCACCTCGACCCCGGCCGAGCGGGCGCCGGCAGCCAGCTCGGGCAGGTCCGCCAGGCCTGGCACAGGCAGATCGGCCTGATGCGGATCGCCGTCGGACCGCAGGAGGCCGAGCACCCGGTGGATCTCGGCGAGCGTGCTTCGGCTGGTCTGCTCGATGACGGCCAGCGCGGCGCGCACCTCCTGCGGGCGAGCGTCGGCGACATGGTTGGCCACGGTGGCCTTGACGGCGATCAGGCTCATGCTGTGGCCGATCACATCATGCAGTTCGCGGGCTATGTGCCTGCGCTCGTCGGCCACCGCGGTCTCGGCGAGGTGATGGACGAGGCGAGCGGTCGTGTCCCGCTTCCAGCGCACGGCCGTCCCGACGGTCCAGCCGACGGCCAGGAGCACACAGATCGCCCCGATCTCGATCGGCCAGTAGGGAGGCAGCTCACTGGGCGTAGCCGCGGGCGCGAGGCCGGGGAACACCTGGGCGTAGAAGACCAGAACCGCGGCCGCCGCCGCGAACGCGCACGCCGCCAAGCCCGCGACCGACCATCCGACCGAGGTGGCGGTCGCGGCCACCAGGTACAGCGCGAGCACGGTCGGCACGAACGACAGCCAGATCACGCCCGCCGCGACGGCACCTGCCACGGTCGCCAGCACGCCCGCGGCACACGACAGCCCGAGCATGGCCCGCGGCCAGAGCCGCCGGACCGCGACCGGAAAGCCCACGACCGCCGCCACCGGCCAAGCAGACCAGGTCGGCCACCACGACGACGGCCCCGGCGGGTCGACGATGGCGTATCCGACGATCAGCGCCACGACGACCGCCGCCGCCGCGTCGGCAGCGCCCCTTCCGCCGAGTCGCCGAGCCCACTTCATGACGGGACGCTATCGCCTCACCAGATCCCCCGGCATCTGCCCACGGTAGGACATCCGCATCCGCCTGGGGTCGTACCCCCGGCTCGCGCGGGCCGCGCCAAGATGCGACCCCAGCCAGACGCGCCCCCGTCGCACCGCGCAGCACCATGCTGATGCGCCCGGCATACCGAGCTGAGACGCGCCGACACCGACAAGATGGGCCGAACGCATGGATGTTGAGCTTCGCGGGCGAATCACCCGATGGCGACGGGCGGACGCGGACCGGCGTGCCGCGAACGCCGCGGCCAACCTGGGCCGGCAACCCCCGTTTCCGGGACGATGGGTGAACGGCGTCGCGCTGATCTGCGGCCCCGCCCTGCTCATGACCGGGATTCTCCTGCGCTCCCAGTTCCACTTCTTCTTCCCTGACCAGCTCGCCGCCTACACCCGGCACCCCGGCCTCATCACCGCCGCCTACGCCTGCTTCGCCTGCGGCAACATCCTGCTGTGGCCGGCGGTCACGACGCTGGCGCAACGGATCGCCGCCACCAGCCCGCTATGGGGACTGTGGGGCGGCTGCCTGGTGATCGTCGGCCTGTTCACCCGGACCTTCCAGTTCGGCACCGATCACCTGGCCTTTCACCTGACCGACAGCCTCGGCCTGCAGTCGATGATCACCGGTATCGACGCCTACTACCTGGCATGGCGCGACACGTCCTGGCATCCGTTCAGGACGCTCTCCGGAACCGTCTTCTTCGGCTGGGTCGTGCTGGCCATCGGCGCCTACCGCTCCGGCGCCCTGGGACTGGGCCGCTCGATCGCGCTCGGCCTGATGACGCTGCTCGCGCTCGGGACGCTCAAAGGCACCCAGATCCCGCAGTCCATCATCGCCGCAGGCGGACTCTGCGCCGCCTTCATCCCCCTGGGCATCGCCCTGCTGCGCAGCGGCCCACCTCCGAGCAGACGCGCCATGCTCTGGCTCGTCGTCCTCATCGGATGGCTCGCCCTCGGCGCGGCCTTCGGCTCCACCTTGGCACCGTTCACGCGGGGCTGAGGACGACCCGGAACCCACAACCTCCGCACGTCATCGAAGCGCCGCTGAGATCGTCAGGCGAGGTCGAGCACCGCCCTGCCGTGCAGGCGGCGCTCGACGAGGGCGCTCAGCCGTGCGGGAACTTCCACGCGCACGTCGACAGGCGCGGGCAACGATCCGCGCTCGTCTCTCGCCCCAAGGCGAGCAGCGCTTCACGACAGGGCGTGTGGCAGGACTTCGTAATGTGTGGCGGGCACGGGCGGATCGGGGTTGAGGCCGTCCAGCCGCAGGCGCGGGGCCCTGCCGGACTCGTATGCGCGCGCCCTCCGGCCCCCCGGTGCTACGGTTGGCTCGGTAATACGCACATAAGGGGACGTATGTTCGGCATTGTCCGCCCGTGTCGGCACGTCATGTGCGCCGGGCTCTACGCGGACTGGATGGGCCACCTGTGCGGGCTCTGTCTGGCGCTCCGCGACGAGCACGGACACCTGTCCCGCCTGGTGACCAACTACGACGGCCTGATCGTGTCCGTTCTCACCGAGGCCCAGTCCCCCGCGTCCGCGCCGCGCCGGCGGGCCGGCGCGTGCGCGCTGCGCGGCTTCAAGGGCGCTGACGTGGTGCAGGCCGAAGGGGTACGGCTGGCGGCCTCGGTGTCGCTGCTCCTGGCGGCAGGCAAGGTGCGCGACCACGTGGCCGACGGGGACGGCGTGTACGCCCGCCGCCCGGTGGCCGCCGGCGCCACCCGCCTGGCGGGCCGCTGGTCCTCGGCCGGCACCGCCATGGCCGGCACGCTGGGGTTCGACCCCACTCCGCTGACGACCGCGGCCGACCGCCAGGCCCTCCTGGAACGCGCCCAGGGCAGCGCCGCGGCGCCCGGACTGCGGGAGTTGACGAGGCCCACCGAGGACGCCGTGGCCGCCGCGTTCGCGCACACCGCGGTGCTCGCGGGCAGGCCGCACAACCAGGAGGCACTGGAGGCGGCGGGGCGCGGGTTCGGGAGGCTGGCACACCTGATCGACGCGGTGGAGGACCTGGCCGACGACCGGGCGTCCGGGGCGTACAACCCGCTGGCGGCCACCGGCACCGGCCTGGACGAGGCGCGCCGCCACTGCGACGCCGCGCACGCCGAATTACGCGCCGCCGTGGACGGGCTGGACCTGCCGCGCCCCGGCCTGACGCGCGCCCTGCTCGTGCGGGAGACCGGCACCGCCGTCTCCAGGGCCTTCGCGACCGCCGGGACGCACGGCGCCGGCCACCCGCCCGGCCACGCACCCGG
The DNA here is from genome assembly GCF_037044575.1 of Nonomuraea sp. LPB2021202275-12-8. Taxonomy (NCBI): domain Bacteria; kingdom Bacillati; phylum Actinomycetota; class Actinomycetes; order Streptosporangiales; family Streptosporangiaceae; genus Nonomuraea; species Nonomuraea sp. LPB2021202275-12-8. The sequence continues at coordinate 423,720 of NZ_JBAHWD010000003.1, forward strand.
TCACGCGCCCGGCGATCCCGGCGCGCCGCCGGAGGGACGGCCGCCGAAGCGGGATCCCGGCGGGCTGCTGTCATTCGCGTGCGCCGCGCTGACCTGCTGCACGTGCGGCCTGTACCGGCCCGAGTGGGACGAGGACCGCGCCGGGTCGTGCTGCCAGCGCTTCGACTGCTCCGGCTGCGACTGCTGCGGCAACTGCTCCAACTGCGGTTCCTGCTGCTCGGGCGAGGGCGGCTGTTGCTGCGACGGCTGCGGCTGCGACTGCAACTGCTGACCACGGCGGGGAGTCACGTCAGCAGGGTCTGGGCGATGAGCACGGTGGCCGACACCGAGGCGACGGCCAGGATCGCGACGCGGAGCTTGCCCTGGTCGAGATGGCGGCGCAGCGGCCCGGACACCAGGAAACCGATGACCATCGGCACCACGAGCACGGCCCCGGTGGTCAGCGCCCTGCCCGGCAGGTGGTCCACGAGGGCCAGGATGCCGAGCGACTGGGCCGCGCTGAGGAAGAAGAACATCGCCAGCGTCGCCCTGATCTGCGGCCCCTTGGCCGTCTGGTACACCAGCGCGATCGGCGGCCCGCCGATCCCGGTCGCGGTGCCGGTCACGCCCGAGACGAAACCCGCCGCGGTGACCGTCGCCCCGTTGCGGGGCACGCTGAGCGCCCGGGCGGTGAGCCCCACGGCGGCCAGCACCATGACGCCCACGAAGACGCTCAGCGTCTGGACCGACAGGTAGACGACGATGACCGCGCCGACGGCGCTGCCCGGCAGCCGTCCCAGGACCGCGAAGCCGAGACCGCGCCAGTCCACCCTCCGCCATTCGGCGGCCAGTGTGAACAGCGGCAGCGTCATGTTGACCACCTGGATCGCGCCCGGCATGATCCCCGGGTCCAGCAGCGTGAGCACCGGCGCGGCGATCAGGCCGAGCCCGAAGCCCACGCTTCCCTGGACCACCGCCCCCAGGAAAACCGCCACACTGCCAACAATCAGGATAAATGCCACGTCAGTCACGGGGGAGAGTCAATCATCCGTGCCCTAGGCTGCCTGATCGTGGCTCACCTTCTGCCCGCAGCCAACCGGGCCGCCGACAGGGTCGCCGCCGGCTCCGTACGGGTCGCGGTCCTGGTGACGGCATGCGCCGTCGCCCTCTCCCCCGGTGTCGCGCGGGCCGCGCCGCACCCGGGCCCGCTGGCGCAGACCGGCAGGCTGGCGGCCACGGCGTGCCCGGAGCCGCCGATCAGCCAGGGCGGCATCCCGCGGACGCGGGAGTACCTCATGGCCATGGTGAAGTGTCTGGATAAATCGTGGTCTGCGCACTTCGCCCGTGCCGGGCTGGCCTTCCGCGAGCCCTCCGTGCGCTACTACGACCAGCCCGAGCGGCGCGTGTGCGGGCTCGACTGGCCACAGGAGGCCGACGCCTTCTACTGCACCGAGCGGGCCACGGTGGTGTTCCCCCTGACAGGCCTCTGGATCGAGGACCGTACGGACCTGTATCCCCTCAAGGTGGCCGCCCACGAGTACGGCCACCACCTGCAGAGCCTGACCGGCGTCAGGAAGCACTACGAGACCCGCCTCCGTGCCGAGCCGGCGCGCCGGGCCGAGCTGGGGCGCCGCTACGAACTGCAGGCCGACTGCCTGTCAGGGGTGTTCCTGGGCTCCGTGTGGCGCTCGCTGGCCCGTACGGACCGCGACCGGGAGGCACTGCTGGACGCCACCCGCGCCGGCGGCGACGAGGGCGACCGGCGCAGCCACGGCAAGGGCGGCAACCGGGCCCACTGGCTCAAGCGCGGCCTCCAGGCCCAGGCGCCACGTGCGTGCGACACCTGGTCGGCTCCCGCCTCCCGCGTGGCCTGACCGCCTCCGAAGCCTGGACGCATGGAAGAGCCGCCCGGTGATGGGTGCGTCACCGGGCGGCTCTCCTCGGATCGGGTGGTCCCCCGATGCGGGCGCGTGAAGATCACGCCCCTGCCGGCCGCCCGGAGGCGGCCGTCCCCCGCGGCCCGTGCCCCGGCTCATGACCGGGACGCGGGCGCGGGACGTGCGGTAGGGCTACTTGACGAGCAGCGAGCGCAGCACGTACTGCATGATGCCGCCGTGCCGGTAGTAGTCGGCCTCGCCCGGGGTGTCGATGCGGAGCACCGCGTCGAACTCGACGTCCCCGGCCTTGACGTGCACCGTCCTCGGGACGCCGCCCTCGTTGAGCGCCTCGACGCCGGTGATCTCGAACGCCTCCTCGCCCGTCAGCCCGAGCGACTCGGCCGTGGCCCCCTCGGGGAACTGCAGCGGCAGCACGCCCATGCCGATCAGGTTGGAACGGTGGATGCGCTCGTAGGATTCGGCGATGACGGCGCGGACGCCGAGCAGCGCGGTGCCCTTGGCAGCCCAGTCGCGCGAGGAGCCGGAGCCGTACTCCTTGCCGGCCAGCACGACCAGCGGCGTGCCCGCGGCGGCGTAGTTGACCGAGGCGTCGTAGATGAACGACACGGGGGCGTCGGGCTGGGTGAAGTCGCGGGTGTAGCCGCCTTCGGTGCCGGGCGCGATCTGGTTGCGCAGGCGGATGTTGGCGAACGTGCCGCGGATCATCACCTCGTGGTTGCCGCGCCGGGAGCCGTAGGAGTTGAAGTCCTTGACCTCGACGCCGTGCTCGCGCAGGTATTCGGCGGCAGGGGTGCCGACCTTGATGGAGCCCGCGGGCGAGATGTGGTCGGTGGTGACCGAGTCGCCGACCTTGACCAGCACCCGGGCGCCGGAGATGTCGGTGACGGGCTCCGGCTCCGGCGGCATGCCCTCGAAGTAGGGGGCCTTGCGGACATAGGTGGAGTCGGGGTCCCACTCGAAGGTGTCACCGGTCGGGATCGGCAGCGAGCGCCAGTGGTCGTCGCCCTTGAACACGTCGGCGTAGTCACGCTCGAACATGTCGCGGCCGATGGAGGAGTTGACCACCTCGGAGATCTCCTCCGGCGCGGGCCAGAGGTCCCTGAGGAAGACCGGCTCGCCGTCGCTCCCGGTCCCGAGGGGCTCGTTCTCGAAGTCGATGTCCATGGTCCCGGCCAGCGCGTAGGCGACCACGAGCGGCGGGGAGGCCAGGTAGTTCATCTTGACGTCGGGGTTGATGCGGCCCTCGAAGTTGCGGTTGCCCGACAGCACGGCGGTGATCGCCAGGTCGTTGGCCTGGACCGCCTCGGAGATCTCCGGGAGCAGCGGGCCCGAGTTGCCGATGCAGGTGGTGCAGCCGTAGCCGACGAGGTTGAAGCCGATCTTGTCGAGGTACGGCTGGAGGCCGGAGCGCTCGAAGTAACCCGTGACGACCTGCGAGCCCGGCGCCAGCGAGGTCTTGACCCATGGCTTGCGGTTGAGGCCCTTGTCGACGGCGTTGCGCGCCAGGAGCGCCGCGCCGAGCATGACGTACGGGTTGGAGGTGTTGGTGCACGAGGTGATCGCGGCGATGGAGACGATGCCGTGGTCGATCTCGAAGGAGGTGCCGTCGGCCAGCGTGACCGGCACCTTCTTGTGCGGGCGCGCGCCGTTGAGCGCGGCGGCGTGCGGCTTGTCGCCGTTGCCGTCGTGGCTGATCGCCGGGGAGTCGGAGGCGGGGAAGGACTCTTCGGACGCCTCGTCGGTCGGGCCCATGACGGCCGGGGCGTAGTCCTTGACCGCGGCGCGCCAGGCGCTCTTGGCGTCGGAGAGCGCGATGCGGTCCTGCGGGCGCTTGGGGCCGGCGATGGACGGCACGACGGTGCCGAGGTCGAGCTCGATGTACTCGGAGAACACCGGCTCGGGCGCGGACGGGTCGAGCCAGAGGCCCTGGGCCTTGGCGTAGGCCTCGACGAGCGCGGTCTGCTCCTCGGAGCGGCCGGTCAGGCGCAGGTAGTCGATGGTCTGGCCGTCGATCGGGAAGATCGCGCAGGTGGAGCCGAACTCGGGGCTCATGTTGCCGATCGTGGCCCGGTCGGCCAGCGGCACGGACGAGACGCCCTCGCCGTAGAACTCGACGAACTTGCCCACCACGCCGTGCTTGCGCAGGATCTCGGTGATCGTCAGCACCAGGTCGGTGGCGGTGGCCCCGGCGGGCAGCTTGCCGCTGAGCTTGAAGCCGACGACGCGCGGGATCAGCATGGAGATCGGCTGGCCGAGCATCGCGGCCTCGGCCTCGATGCCGCCGACGCCCCAGCCGAGCACGCCGATGCCGTTCTCCATCGTGGTGTGGGAGTCGGTGCCGACGCAGGTGTCGGGGTAGGCCTTGCCGTCGCGGGTCATCACGACCCGGGCCAGGTGCTCGATGTTGACCTGGTGGACGATGCCGGTGCCGGGCGGGACGACCTTGAACTCGTCGAAGGCGGTCTGGCCCCAGCGCAGGAACTGGTAGCGCTCGTGGTTGCGCTCATACTCGCGCTCGACGTTGCGCTGGAAGGCGTCGGGGTGGCCGAAGAAGTCGACGATGACCGAGTGGTCGATGACCATCTCGGCCGGGGCCAGCGGGTTGATGCGGGCCGGGTCGCCGCCCAGGTCGCGGACGGCCTCGCGCATGGTGGCGAGGTCGACCACGCAGGGGACGCCGGTGAAGTCCTGCATGATGACGCGAGCGGGGGTGAACTGGATCTCCACGCTGGGCGCCGCCTCGGGGTCCCAGCCGCCGACCGCGCGGATGTGGTCGGCGGTGATGTTGGCGCCGTCCTCGGTGCGGAGGAGGTTCTCCAGCAGGATTTTCAGGCTGTACGGGAGGCGGGTAGCACCCTCGACGGCGTCCAGCCGGAAAATCTCATATGCCGCGTCGCCGACGCGTAGCGTGTCACGGCTGCCGAAGCTGTTCGCGGACACGGTGATTCGCCTCCTCCATAGACAGTTGCTAGTTGAATCCTGCCGCACCACGGAAGCGATCAGCACGTTAGGTGACCCTAAGTCCAGGCCGCGGCGGATGTCTCGATATCAAGATATCTCGGAAAGTATCTCGACATCAAGTTAAACCGGCGCCAGCCTCCAGAACAGCAGGCCGACGATGGCGATGGACAGCACCGGGGCGAGGATCTTCTGCTCGAACTTCTTGCCCGTCTTGATGCCGATCTTCCACGGCAGCAGGAACTTGACGGACAGCGGCCAGAGCACCGGACAGCCCCGCTCGGTCAGGCAGTCGCCCACCACGTGCATGAGGCACCCGATCCCCACGGCCAGCCCCAGCCAGGCATAGCCCACGGCCAGCGAGAGGAAGACGGCGTAGAGCCCGGCGGTCAGCCCGATGTTGACCAGCGCCGAGCCGAGCTTCTTGCCCGGGATGCCGATGCCGATCGCGCGCAGGGCCAGCCCGATGAGCAGCACGACCATGATGTCGCGCCCGATCGGATAGGTGTTGGCCAGCCAGTGCGCCCCGAATCCGAGCCCCACGGCGAAGGCCAGCGAGTGCGTGGCGCCCCGGTGCCCGCCGCTCACCCAGCACACGGCCTTGCTCAGCATCCAGGTGACGGGCCCGAACGTCTGCGCGATCGTGGCGCTCGGATGGTCCAGGTCGGGCAGCATCGCGGCGCCGGCGCAGATGATCGCGCCCGCGATGAGCTCGGCCGGGCTCAGGGCGGTGGCCATGATCCCGGTCTCGATGAAGCGGGAGGAGTCGTTCAGTAACGGCAGTGCGGCCAGCGGCGGCGCCAGGCCCAGCCAGGCGATGGCCCCCGTGAGCGCGTGAGTGTGGCCCATCATGATCGGGACCCTACGCCAAACGTCCCGCAAACGCAGACGAGGTCGCCTCCGCGGCGACAGCACCCCCCAGCCCTGCCGACGCGGAACGACCTCGTCTGCTCTGAATAACGACCCCCCTCCGGATCCTGTTCCCCGAATCCAGAAGTTTTTGGTGATCTGTCTCACTTGCCGGATTTGGTTGTCAACGACATGCCAACGATATATCTTTGAAGAGTCGAGAACAGTCTGAAGGAGGAGCACACCATGACATCCGCACAGGCGGCAGGGGGCCCCTGGGCCCGCCCGCACGACCTCAAGAAGGCGGCCCGGGACGCGATCAGGGCCCTGTCCGACGCCTTCGAGCAAGGCCACCAGCACCACCGCGGCGGCCCACACGAGCACCGGCACCGGGGCAGGCGAGGGCCCGGCCAGTTCCCGTTCGACTTCGGGCGCGGTCCTTGGGGACCGGGACCGTTCGGCGGGCACCGCGGCTGGGGCGGCAGGCCCCGCAAGGCCAAGCGGGGCGACGTGCGCGCCGCGATCCTGGCGCTGCTCGCCGAGGAGCCCCGCAACGGCTACCAGATCATCCAGGAGATCGCCGAGCGCAGCGAGGGCGGCTGGAAGCCCAGCCCCGGCGCCGTCTACCCCGCGTTGCAGCAGCTCACCGACGAGGGCCTGGTCGTCGCCGACGAGAGCGAGGGCCGCAAGTCCTTCCGCCTGACCGACGCCGGCCGCGCCTACATCGAGGCGCACGCCGACGAGGTCAGCGCCCCCTGGGACGAGATGCGGCCCGACATCGACGACAACACCGCGGACCTGTGGGACATCGCCCGCCAGTCGGCGTTCGCCATGATGCAGGTTCTGCAGACCGGAAGTGACGCACAGATCCGCGAAGCGCGTAAGACTCTGGTTGAGACCCGGCGCAGGCTCTACCAGATCCTGGCCGACGGCGACCCGGGCGAGGAGTGACCACGATGACCGGCGGTGCCCCGGTGAGCCGGTTAGGAGAGAGCGAGGCAACCGGCATGGACCGAGACGATCTCCGCATCGGCGACGCCGAGCGCGAGCAGACCATGGCCTCCCTGCGCGAGCACTTCGCCCAGGGCCGCCTCACCCACGAGGAGCTCGACCAGCGCCTGGACCAGGCGCTGGCGGCTCGCACCGGCCGTGACCTCGCCCAGGTGACGGCGGACCTGCCCGGCCAGCAGCGCGGCTACCGCGAGCCCGCCCAGCACCACGACCTGGACTGGCGGGAGGCGATGCGTGCCCACCGGCGGCAGATGAGGGCGGCGCACCATGAGGGCTGGGACCGGCGCGGGCCCCGGCCCGGCCCCCCGTGGCACGCCCCCCGGTCCGGGCCTCCTTGGCGCGGCCACCGCGGCCCCGGCCCGATCGTGCCGATCCTGTTCGCCTTCCTGATCATCGGCCTGATGGTCGGCGGGCTGGGCGTTCTCAAGGTGCTGTTCTTCGTCTGGATCGGGGCGATGATCCTCGGCTTCGCCACCCGGCGCTTCCGCTGCCGGCGCTGATGCCCCCGTCCGGCGCGGCGAGCCGGCTCGTTCAGCTCAGCTCGCCGCGCCCGGCCGGCGGGCGCACGTGGTCCCGGAGCCGGGCGAGCTCGCCGGCGATGGACGCGACCGTCCAGTGGGCGTTGAGGCCGCTCGGGTTCGGCAGGACCCACACACCGGCCCCGCCCACCAGGTCGGGCTGCGGCCCGATCTTCGCCTTGGGCCGGGCGAAGGCCGTACGGTAGGCCGAGATCCCCAGACGGCCAGCGCCTTCGGCCGCGCCTCGGCGACCCGCGCGGCCAGCCGCACCGCCCCTTCGGCCAGTTCCTCACGCGACAGCTCCGCCGCCTTGGCGCTGGGCCGAGGGGCCGAGGACGTCGTCGAGCACGCCTCGCAGGGTAGCCGACGCTCAGCCCATCTCTTCGAGCTTGCGCCCCTTGGTCTCCTTGACCCACTTGCTCACGAAGATGAACGACAGCAGGGCGAACAGGGCGTACATGGCGTAGGTGAGCGGCAGGTTCCACTCCGACAGCGCCGGGAAGGTCACCGTGATCACCCAGTTCGCTATCCACTGCGCGGCCGCGGCGACGCCCAGGGCGGCGGCGCGGATCCGGTTCGGGAATATCTCGCCCAGCAGCACCCAGACGACCACGCCCCACGACAGCGCGAAGAACAGCACGAACAGGTTGGCGGCGATCAGCGCGATCGTGCCCTGCGCGCCGGGCAGCGAGACCTCCCCGTCGATGGTCCTGGCGAAGCTGAACGCCCAGGCGGCGGTGCCCAGCGAGATCGCCATCCCGGCGGAGCCGATGAGCAGCAGCGGCTTGCGGCCGATCTTGTCGACCAGGGAGATGGCGATGAAGGTGCCGATGATGTTGATGACCGAGCTGGAGAAGCTGATCAGCAGCGAGTCGCTCTGGGTGATGCCCACCGACTGCCACAGCACCGACGAGTAGTAGAAGATCACGTTGATGCCGACGAACTGCTGGAAGACCGACAGGACGATGCCGATCCAGACGATCGGCAGCAGTCCGAACGCCGGGCCGCGCAGGTCCTTCATCGTCGGCCGGGTCTCGGACTTGAGCACCTGCTGGATCTCCAGCACGCGCGCGTCGAGGTCCACGTCGTCGCCCTCGACCTCGGCCAGCACCTCACGGGCCCGTTCCGGCCGGCCGGACATGATCAGATAACGCGGCGACTCGGGGATGGTCGAGGCGAACAGCAGGTAGAGCAGGGCCGGCACGACGCAGGCGCCCAGCATCCACTGCCACGCCTCAAGGCCCCACAGCGGGTTGTTGACGTTCCCGCCCGCCAGCCTGGCGATCACGTAGTTGACCAGCTGGGAGACGGCGATGCCGAGCACGATCGCGAGCTGCTGGAACGACCCGAGCCTGCCACGGTAGGCCGGCGGCGCCACCTCGGCGATGTAGGTCGGGCCGAGCACCGACGCCATCCCGATCGCCACGCCCGCCAGAACTCGCCACGCGGCCAGGTCCCAGATGGCGAACGGGAGCATCTGCCCGATCGAGCTGACCGCGAACAGCACCGCGGCGGCCTGCATCGTCCTGGTGCGCCCCCACCGGTCGGCGAGGTTGCCGCCTATCCAGGCGCCGACGGCCGAGCCGAGCAGCGCGATGGCCACCACCACGCCGATCTCCACAGGACCGGCCTTGAAGTGGTTCTGGATGCCGACGACGGCGCCGTTGATGACGGAGCTGTCGTAGCCGAACAGAAAACCGCCAACGGCCGCCGCCGCCGTGATGAAGACGACGTGGCCCAGGTGCTCCTGATGAGCGTGCGGAGTAGCCATATGGGTCCCTTCCCCCGGGTAAGGGACATACCCCAACTACTCTCTGTTGATCAGGGATTACCCAATCTTCAACCAGAAGACACCGGCCACGACCGCCGCCACCAGCAGCGCCACCCCGTAACCGAGCAGGGCCCGGCCCAGGCGGCGGCGCAGACAGCCGGGGCGGTGCCGGTCGGCGGTCACAGCCGCGGGTCCACGGGCTCGGACTCCAGCGCGAGCACCCCGAACACCGGCTCGTGCACCCGCCAGCCCGCCTCGCCCTCGGCCAGCCGCGCCAGCGCCTCCAGCCCGAGCGCGTGCTCGCGCAGCGCCAGCGAGCGCTTCTTGCCGAGGAAGCGCCTGCGCAGCACGTCCAGCGACTCGGTGTAGTCGGGGCCGTAGATGATGCGCAGGTACTCCCTGCCCCTGACCTTGACGCCCGGCTGGACCCGCCCGCCGGTGTGCACGGCGGGCTTGACCACCATGCCCTCGCCTCCCCCGGCCGTCATGGCCTCCCACCACGCCACCGCCTCGGCCCGCGACCGCTCGGAGTCCAGGGAGACGAACACGTGCCTGGTCTGGGTGATCACGGGCGAGCCGAGCAGCGCCAGCGTCGACAGGTGCCAGGCGTGCGGCTCCAGCGCCGTGGCCCTGCCCTCGCACGCCAGGATCTGGAACGGCGCCAGCCGCACCCCCTCCAGACCGTCCACCGGCCAGCAGTAACGCGCGTACGCCTCACGGAACAGGGCGGCGTTGCCGGCCCGGCGGCCGGTGCGCTCCAGCAGGTCCCCCACGTCCAGGCCGCGCGCGGCGGCAGCCTCCAGTGCCGACACCGCCTCGGGCAGCGCGGCCCGCGCGGCCGCCCCGACGGAGGCGTACTGGGATTTGATCAGCTCGCCCGCCTTGGCCGACCACGGCAGCAGCTCGCAGTCGAGCACCACCCAGTCGGAGTCGAGCGCCTCCCACAGCGGCTCGCACGCCACGCGCAGCCGCTCGACCAGCGGCGTCAGATCGGTGAAGAACGGGCGGCCGGTGCGGGTGTAGACGGCGCCGGCGCCGCCGTCGGCGACGCCGAACCGCCTGGCCGCCGCCTCGGGGGTCCTGGCGAGTACGGCCACCGCCCGCGAGCCCATGTGCTTCTCCTCGCACACCACCTCGGTCACGCCGGCGGCGGCGAACTCCTCGAACGCCTCGTGCGGATGCTCCAGGTAGCCGTCGAGCGCGGACGTCTCGGGCGGCGCCATGGTCGGCGGCAGGTACACCAGCCAGCGCGGGTCCACCGCGAACCGGCTCATGATCTCCAGGGCGGCGGCCGCGTTCTCCTCGCGCACCTTGATCCGCCCGCCGAACCGGGTCTCGATGTGGCGGGTGCCCCGCACGTCGTTGATGTCCAGCATGGCCGGATCGCGAGCCGGTCCGCCGAGTGGCTTGACCGACTCGTACCAGACCTGCTCGGCCGGCACCTGGACGAGCTCCCGCTCGGGGTAGCGCAGCGCGGTCAGGCTGCCGCCGAAGACGCAGCCGGTGTCGAGGCAGATCGTGTTGTTGACCCACTCGGGCTCGGTGGTGGGCGTGTGGCCGTAGACGACCATGGCCTGGCCCCGGTACTCCTCGGCCCACGGGTAGCGGACCGGCAGGCCGTACTCGTCGGTCTCGCCGGTGGTGTCGCCGTAGAGCGCGAACGCGCGGACCCTGCCGGAGGCGCGCCCGTGGTAGGACTCCTTGAGCCCGGCGTGCGCGACGACGAGCCTGCCACCGTCGAGCACGTAGTGGCTGATCAGGCCGTCCATGAAGGCGCGGGCCCGCTCGACGAACTCCGGCGGCTCGGCGGCGAGCTGGTCGAGCGACTCGCGCAGGCCGTGCGCCACCGTGACCTTGCGGCCGTTCAGCGCGCGGGCCAGCTTGGCCTCGTGGTTGCCCGCCACGCAGATCGCCGTGCCGGCCTCGACCATGCTCATGACCAGGCGCAGCACGCCGGGCGAGTCGGGGCCGCGGTCGACGAGATCGCCGACGAACACGGCCGTGCGGCCCTCGGGATGTCTGGTTCCCTCCCAGCCGAGCCGGGCGAGCAGCGACTCCAGCTCCGAGCGGCAGCCGTGGATGTCGCCGATGATGTCGAACGGGCCGGTGAGCTCGCGCTTGTCGGTCCACGCCTTCTCGTAGGAGATCTCCGCCTGCTCGATCTCCTCGACGCCGCGCAGCACGTGGACCTTCCTGAAGCCGTCGCGGGAGATCTTGCCGAGCGAGCGGCGCAGCTCCTTGCGCTGGCGGATCACCACGCGGGCGCCGAAGTCGCGGTCGGGGCGGCCGGCGTTGCGCTCGACCGCCACCTCCTCGGGCACGTCGAGCACGATGGCCTCGGCCAGCACGTTGTGCTGCTTCGCCAGGTCGATGAGGCTCCTGCGGGCGGCGTACTGCACGTTGGTGGCGTCGACCACGGTGAACAGGCCCCTGGACAGGCGAACGCCGACGATGTGGTGGAGCAGGTCGAACGCCGCCGGGGTGGCCGTCTGGTCGTTCTCGTCGTCGGAGATCAGGCCGCGGCAGAAGTCCGAGGAGATCACCTGCGTCCGCTTGAAGTGCCTGGCGGCGAACGTCGACTTGCCGCTGCCGGAGACACCGACCAGCACCACGAGGGAGAGCTCGGGAACGCTAATCACGGGCGAACACTCCCATCTGGGTGGGCGGCCCGACTTCCGGGTCGTCCTCTCCCACGGGCCTGACGGTGACTCGGTAGCCGTACTGGGCGGCCACCCTGGCGGCCCAGGCCTCGAACTCGGCGCGGGTCCACTCGAAGCGGTGGTCGGGGTGGCGCAGCCCGGTCAGGAAGTCGTAGCGCACGTTGTACTCGATGTTCGGGGTGGTCACCAGCACGTGGGCGGGCCTGGCGTGACCGAACACGACCCGCTCCAGCGCCGCCAGCCGGGGCGGGTCGACGTGCTCGACGACCTCCATGAGCACCGCCGCGTCGTAGCCGGACAGGCGCTTGTCGGTGTAGGTGAGCGCGCCCTGGAAGAGGGTGAGCCTGGCCCGCTTGGCGTCGGCCATCCGCTCCAGCTTGAGCTTGCGCGCGGCGATGGTGAGCGCCATCGACGAGACGTCCATCCCGGCCACGCGGGCGAACCTCGGCCTGGCCAGCAGCGCGCCGACCAGCTCGCCCTGCCCGCAGCCCAGGTCGATCACGCTGGTCGCGCCGAGCTCTTCGAGGGTCTCCAGCACGGCCGCCCGCCGCTGGAGGTTGAGCGGCTTGCGCTTGGGCGCCTCCGGAGCGGGCTCCTCGCCCTGGATCTCGCCCTGGATCTCGCCCTGGTCCTCGCCCTGGTCCTCGCCCTGGTCCTCGCCCTGGGCCTCGGCCTCGGCCGCGGCGGCCTCGTCGGCGGCCGTCTCGTCCGCGGGGGCGTCCTCGGACACCGCGGGCTCCAGCCGCTCCTCGGTCTCGTCGCCGAGCTCGGCCAGCCTGGCGAGCGCGGCCCGGGCCATCGCCCAGCGGCGGCCGAGGTAGCGCCGGGTGATCAGGCCGCGCTCCGGATGGTCGCGCAGCCAGCCCCCGCCGGCCCGGATCAGCTTGTCGACCTCGTCGGAGGCGATCCAGTAGTGCTTGCCGTCGTCGAGCACGGGCAGCAGCACGTAGAGGTGGTTGAGCGCGTCGGCCAGCCGCACGGTGCCGCTGAGCGCGAGCCGGACATAACGCGAGGCGCCCCACTCGGGAAAACCCTCGTCGAGCGGCACGGGCTGCGCGGCGACCTGCCAGCCGAGCGGCGCGAACAGCCGCTCGGCCAGCTCCGGCCCGCCCCTGCAGGGCAGCGCGGGCAGCCGGATCTCCAGCGGCAGCGGCGTGTCGGCGAGCTCCTGCCTGGACCTGCACCGCCCGGCCCGCGCGGTGCGGAACACGTCGGCCAGGGCCACCGCCAACAGCGAGGAGGCGGCGTAGGGCCGGTCGTTGACGTACTGCGAGAGGCTGAAGTCGGGCGAGCCCTTGCCTCGCGACCTGGCCAGCGCGACGGGGTCGATGTCCAGCAGCAGCGCCGCGGTGCAGCGCCGCTCGCCGGCCTCGGGATAGAACACGGTGGCCTTGCCGAACGACTGCCCGAACCGCTGCACCTTGTCAGGGTGTTTGTGCAGCAGGAAGCCCAGGTCGGTGGCAGGGCGGGCGGTCGTGGAGATCGTCAAGAGCACGCCCCAAGTCTGCCGTAGCCCGACAAAGGCGCGCCATCGGATAAGTCACTACACGTGCGGCAGCACCTCGGCGGCGATCAGTTCCAGATGGTCGAGGTCCGCCAGGTCCATCACCTGGAGGTAGACGCGCTCCGCGCCGAGCGCGGCGAACCGGCCGATCTTCGCCAGCACCTCGTCGGGCGTGCCGGCCAGCCCTGCCTCGCGAAGGCTCGCCAAATCCTGGCCGATGGCGGCGGCGCGCCGGTCGAGCTCCGCCCGGTCACGGCCGACGCAGACGGTCTGCGCCGCCGACAGCACGACGGTTCGGCCGTTCTCCTTGGCCGCCTCGCGCACCCGGCCGAAGGCGGCACCGGTGTCGGCGAGCCCGTGGAACGGCACGTTGTACTCGTCGGCGAAGGCCGCGGCGAGCCGGGGCGTGCGCTTGGCTCCGACGCCGCCGACGATGATCGGCGGCCCCGGCCGCTGGACCGGCTTGGGCAGCGCGGGCGAGTCGACGAGCCGGTAGTACCGGCCGTCGTAGGAGAACGACTTCTCCGCCGTCCAGAGCCCCTTGACGATCTCGACCTGCTCCTCGAGCCGGCCGAACCGCTCGCCCGGAGGCGGGAAGGGGATGCCGTAGGCGGCGTGCTCGCCGTCGTACCAACCGGCGCCGATGCCCAGCTCGACCCGGCCGCCGCTCATCTGGTCGACCTGGGCGACGCTGATCGCCAGGGGGCCCGGCAGCCGGAAGGTGGCCGGGGTCACCAGGGTGCCCAGCCTGATCGTGGAGGTCTCGCGGGCCAGCCCCGCCAGGGTGATCCAGGCGTCGGTGGAGCCGGGGCCCGGGTCCCCCGCGCCGATGCGCTGATAGTGGTCCGACCGGAAGAACGCGTCGAAGCCCAGACGCTCGGCGGCCTGGGCGACGGCGAGCAGGTCGTCGTAGGTGGCGCCCTGCTGGGGTTCGGTGAAGATCCGCAACTTCATGACCCCCATTATCGGCACAGAACGGACGGCATCCGGAGAATGCCCCCGCGACACCGCGAACGCTTGCTAACGTCCACCGTCAAGCACTCTCTGTAGCCGTTCGATCACTCGGGGTGGGCTATGACGGCATCACGGCGCAAGAGGCATCCGGGCACGCTCCCGCGCCCTTTCGCGGTCCTGTTCGCGCTGGCCCTGGCCGCGGCCACCGCGGTGGCGGTCTCGCTGCTGCCCGCGCGGGCGACGCTCCAGCTCGCGGGCCCCAGCCCGGCGCCGTCGCGGGCCGCGCCGGCCACACCGGCCAAGGCGCCCCCGGCGCAGCCGTCGACGTACGTCGCCTTCGTCGACACCGCGGCCGAGCCGGGCTTCGACCTGCCCGCCGACGCGCACCGCACCGGCGTGCGCTGGTACGCACTCGGCCATCTGGTGGCGGGGCCCGACGGCTGCACGTCACGGTGGGCCGGGCGGCTCGACTTCGGCCACGACCCGGTGGCCAACAGGATCGGCCGCCTGCGGGCCCGGGGCGCGGACGCCGGCCTGGTCTTCGGCGGCCCCGACGGCGGGGACCCGGCCGCCACCTGCACCCGGCCGGGCGCCCTTGCCGCCGCCTACCGCCGGGCCGTCGGGGCCTTCGACGCCGTCTACGTCGACTTCGACCTGCGTACCGAGAGCGACGATCACGAGGCCATGACGCTGCGGCGGGCGCGGGCCGTCAGGGCGATGCAGCAGCAGCGGCGGCTGCGGGTCGGCTTCACGCTGCCGCTGCGACCGTACGGGCTCTCCAAGCGTGACATCGACACGCTGCGGATCACCCGCGAGGCGGGAGCCGACATCGGCACGGTCAACCTGCTGGCCGCCATCGAGCCGCACAGCGCCCCCGAGGGCAGGATGAGCCGGGTCGCGGTGGCGCTGCACGCGGCCCGGACCCAGCTCGCGCGGGCACACGGCCTGGCGGACCCCGATCTGGCCTGGCGGCGGCTCGCGCTGACCTGCGTACTGGAGGATCCGGACGACCTGAGCGAGACCGACGCCCGCAAGCTGGCCGACTTCGCGGACCGCTACGGGATGGCGTGGCTCTCCGCGCGCGGGGCGGCTCCCGAGCCCGGCGTTGCGCGAATCCTGCGGCGCACCTCCGCCTGAACTATAGGCTTTGCTGGAGAAAGGCGGCTTTTGATCGGTTAGGGGATGCCTGAGTGGCCACGAGGCCGGAGACGGCGAAGAAGATCCTTCTCCACTGGATGGACGCCACGATCGCCCTCCTGGGGTTCGTCTTCGCGGCGCACATCGTCTCCATGGCCGCGGAGGAGCGGATCTCCGTGCCGGTCGCGCTCTTCGCCCTGGCCTGCATGACGGGCGTCCTGGTGCTCTACTGCCTCATCCTGAGGGACGCCTACGACGACCGGCCGCTGCCCGCGGTGAAACTGGCCGTGGGCGCGCTGCTCGCGGCGGGCGCGGTGCTGCTGCCGACGCTCCACCTCACCGACGTCGGCATGTGGGAGAACATCGCCTACATCTGGCTGGCGTCGGCGGTGCTGTACCTCCCGCTCTGGGCCACCGTCTGCTTAGGGGCCGGCCTCCTGACGGCGCTCACCGTCTTCCTCACGGCGGTGACCACGAGCCCGTGGCAGACCGTGCTGGTGGGCCAGCTCATCAGTGCCCCGCTGGTGCCCGCCGCGACCTGGATCTGGTGCTGGATGTGGCGGACCATCAGGGACGCGCACGACAGCCAGGAGGCCAAGGCCAGGTTGGCGGTGTCGGAGGAACGGCTGCGGTTCGCCCGCGACCTGCACGACCTGCTCGGCCACAGCCTCTCGGTCATCACCCTCAAGAGTGAGCTGGCCGCCAAGATGGCCACCAAGGACGCCGCCAGGGCAGCGTCCGAGATGTCCGAGGTACGCCGCCTGGCCGGGGAGTCGCTGATCGAGGTGCAGCTGGCCGTGGACGGATACCGCTCGCTCGACCTGGACGTGGAGCTGGCGGGCGTGCGCGCCGCGCTGGAGGCGGCGGGCGCACGCTGCACGATCGACGCCAGGGCCCACGACCTGTCGCCCGCGGCCCGCACGCTGCTCGCGTGGGTGGTCCGGGAGGGCGCGACCAACGTGCTCAAACACAGCCGGGCCACCCGGTGCTCGATCACGATCGGCGGCGGAGTGCTGGAGATGCGCAACGACGGGGTGGACTCCCCGGCGGCCGGCTCCGGCAGCGGCCTGCGCGGACTCGCCGAACGCATGGTCACCGCGGGCGGCTCGTTCACCGCCGAGTCCACGCCCACCGGGGAGTTCCTGCTGACGGCCAAGGTGCCGGCATGAGGCGCGCGACCAGGCTGGACAAGGTCCGGTGGCTCATCATCGGCTCCTCCGACCTGGCGCTCCTGCTCGGCCTGTTCGGCGTCTACGACCTCTACCTCCGCTGGCAGATGGGAGTCCCCGGCGCGGTGGTCGCCGTCGCCGCCGCGCTCGTCGTGATCGTCGTCGTGATGGCGTCGCGCTCGATCAGGATCGCCGTCAGGGGCGGCCCCCGGCCCACCGTGACGCTGGCGGTCACCGGGGTGATGGTCCTGCTGCTGACCGTGATCCCGGTCATCTGGATCAACCCGGTGTGGCTGGCGATGACGGCGCCGTTCGTACGCAGACGGACCCTGTCGCTGCTGACCCTCGCCTCGATCGCGGTGGTCACCACCTACGTCGCCCTGGCCGACGGTTTCGACTCGCTGGTGCTGGTGCTGGTGCTGCAGGTCCTGTTCACCACGATCCTCGTCGGCGGCGTCCTGGCGAACCTGTGGCTGTGGCGGATCGCCAGGGAGGCGCACGAGGGGCAGGAGGCCAATGCCAGGCTGGCCGTGGCCGAGGAGCGGCTGCGCTTCGCCCGCGACCTCAACGACCTGCTCGGGCAGAGCCTGGCGGACATCGCGGCCCGGACCGCGGGCGCCGAGCAGAGCCTCAGCGGCGCCCCGGAGGCGGCGGCGCGCGAGATGTTCGAGGTGCGCGACCTGACCAGGCGGGCGCTGCGCGAGGTACGCGCCACCGTGCAGAGTTACCGGGCGCTGGACCTCGGCGAGGTGCTCGCCAGCGTGCGCGCCGTGCTGGAGGCCGCCGACGTGCGCTGCACGGTGGACGCCGACGCGGGCGAGCTGCCGGCCGAGACCCGGACGCTGCTCGCCACCGTGATCCGTGAGGGAGCGACGAACGTGCTCAAGCACAGCCATGCCGGGCACTGCACGATAACGATCAGGAAGGGGATCCTGGAGATGTCCAACGACGGCGTCGACGGCCCGGTGGGCGAGCACGCGCCGAACGGCCTGGGCGGCCTCGCGCAGCGCGTCAGCACCGCCGGAGGCGCGCTCTCGGCGGCGCCCACACCCGAGGGCGCCTACCTGCTCAGGGTCGTGGTGCCGGCATGACGACCCGCGTGCTGCTGGCCGACGACGAGCACCTGATCCGCGGCGCGATCGCCGCGCTGCTCGACCTGGAGGACGGGATCGAGGTCGTCGCCCAGGTCGGCAGGGGCGACGAGGTCATGGCGGCCGTCGCCGAGCACCGGCCGGACGTGGCCGTGCTGGACATCGAGATGCCCGGCATGGACGGGCTGAGCGCCGCCGAGCAGATCAGCTCGAAGTGCAAGATCGTGATCCTGACCAGCCTGGGCCGGCCCGGCTATCTGCGCAGGGCGATGGCGGCGGGCGTCAGCGGGTTCCTCGGCAAGGACGCCTCGGCCGAGGAGCTTGCCATGGCGATCCGGAAGGTGCAGTCCGGCGGCCGCTATCTGGACGCCGAGCTGGCCGCCGCCGCCATGGCGGCAGGCGACAGCCCGCTCACCGACCGGGAGCGTGACGCGCTGCGGCTGGCGGGCGACGGCCACACCATCTCCAGGATCGCGGCCGAGCTGCACCTCACCGAGGGAACCGTGCGCAACTATCTGTCGAGCGCGATGACCAAGCTGAACGCGCAGAACCGGCTGGAGGCCATCCGCACCGCCCAGCGCATGGGCTGGCTCTAGCTCCGGGTGAGCAGCGCCACGCACTCCACGTGGTGGGTCATCGGGAAGGCGTCGAAGGCCCGCAGATCCGTCAGCGGGTAGCCGCGCTCGGCCAGCCAGGCCAGGTCGCGGGCGAGGGGGGCCGGATCGCAGGAGACGTAGACGATGCGCAGCGGCTCCAGCGAGGCGATCCGCTCGACCACGTCGCGGCCGAGCCCCGCCCTGGGCGGGTCGACCACCACGAGGTCGGCCCGCTCGATCTGGAAGCGGTCCAGCGCCTCCTCCACCCGGCCCCGCTCCACCCGGGCCTGCGGCAGCTCGCGCAGGTTGGCGCGCGCGTCACGCACGGCCGCCGCCTCTGACTCCAGCCCGAACACCGCGCCCTCCGGCCCCACACCCTCGGCCAGCCCGGCGGCGAACAGGCCGACACCGCAGTAGAGGTCGAGGGCCCACTCCCCCGGCTCCGGCGCGGCGTAGGCCAGGACCGCGCCCAGGAGGGTCTCGGCGGCGCCGGGATGCACCTGCCAGAAGCCGCTGCCCGCCACCCGGAACTCGCGCTCGCCGACCCGCTCGTGCAGCACGCCGGAGCCGCGACGCGGGACGGTGCGGCCCTTGCCCTGGTCGAGCAGGATGGAGGCGGGCGCGTCCAGCTCGGGCACCGTCACGCTGCGCCGAGGCCGCGGCGCGACCACGACGGCCCTGTCACCGTCGGAGGAAGCGATCACCTCGACCACGGCTGCTCCCGGCCACTCGTGGTCCTCGGCTCCGACGGCCTCCACCTCGGGGTGCGCGATCAGGCAGGCGTCGACCGGCTGGATCTCGTGCGAGCGATGCTTGCGCAGGCCGAGCCGGCCGTCGGGCAGCGCGGCGAACTGGACGCGGGTGCGCCAGCCGAGCCCGTCCTTGGCGCCCGGCACCTCCTCGACGACGACCTCCCGCTCGATCCGGGCCAGCCTGCGCAGCTGCTCGGCGACGACGTCGGCCTTGAGCCGGCGCTGCGCCTCAAGGGTGGCGTGCTGCCAGTCGCAGCCGCCGCACATGCCGGGGCCCGCGTACGGGCAGGGCGGGACCACGCGGTCGGGGGACGGCTCGAGGATCTCCACGGCGTCGGCCCGCAGGAACCGGGTCGTCTCCTCGGTGACCGCGGCTATGACGCGCTCCCCCGGCAACGCGTGCCGGACGAAGACCACGCGCCCTTCGTGGCGTGCCACGCACCAGCCGCCGTGGGCGACCGGACCTACTGTCAGCTCGAGAGATGCCTGTTCCACACGGATACCCTATGCCCTGACCTGACCGCTACCTTCCGGCGCGATCCACTACTGTAAGTGATCGTGGACAGCGATCGGGTGGTATGGAGGCGGCTCGGTTTCGGCGGGACGCTGCTGGCCACGCTGTTCTTCTGCGCCTCGCTGACGCCCTCCCTGCTGCCACGCACGTGGCTCTATCAGGGTGTGATGGGCGGGATCACGGCGATACTCGGCTACGCGGTGGGCGCCGGGGCCGGCGCGGCCTGCCGGGCCGTCACCCGCCGCCGGCCGCCGGAGCGGTGGCGGCGGCGGGCCTGGCAGATCATGCTCGCCGGCTGCGCGACGCTGGCCGCGGCGGCGCTGTGGTACAGCTACGACTGGCAGCGCGACCTGCGCCCGCTCATGGGCATGGACACCGCCATCACCTGGTTCCCGCCGGTCATCCTCGCCGTGGCCATCGCCTTCTTCACCGTCTTCCTGCTGGTCGCCAGGCTGATACGGCTGGGCGGCCGCAAGCTCATCGGCTGGCTGGATCTGTTCGTCCCGGTCTACCTGGGTCACGCCATCGGGGTGGTGGTCGTCGCCTCCCTCATCGCGGTGATCGCCGGCGACGTGCTGTTCTCCGGGTTCGTCAACACCGTGAGCGACGTGTCGTCGGTGGCCAACTCCAGCACCCATCCCGGCGTACGGCGCCCGACGTCGGCCACCCTGTCCGGCGGGCCGGGGTCACTGGTGAGCTGGGAGTCGCTCGGCAGGGAGGGGCGCACCTTCACCGGCACGGCCACCACGCCCGCCCGGCTGGCCGCCTTCTCCGGAGGCGGCGCCGTCCAGCCGATCAGGGTCTACGTCGGCCTGGAGGCCGCCTCGTCGCCGCGCGACCAGGCCGCGCTGGCGGTGCGCGAGCTGGAGCGCACCGGCGCGTTCGACCGGCCGGTGCTGGCCGTGCTGGGCACCACCGGCACCGGCTGGGTCGACCACGGCATCTCCGACACCCTGGAGTTCATGTACAACGGCGACTCGGCCATGGTCGCGGTGCAGTATTCCTACCTGCCGAGCTGGGTGTCGTTCCTGGTCGACAGGGACAAGGCCGCGGCGGCGGGCGCGGCGCTGTTCGAGGCGGTGCGCGCCAGATGGGAGTCGCTGCCCGCCGGCGACCGGCCCAAGCTGGTGGTCTCCGGCGAGAGCCTCGGTTCGTTCGAGCTGGAGAGCGCCTTCCGCGACCTGGACGATCTGGCGGCCAGGACCGACGGCGCGCTGTTCGTCGGCCCGCCGAACGCCAACCACATCTGGCACGCCCTCACGGCCGGCCGCGAGCAGGGCAGCCCGCTGTGGCGGCCCGTCTACGGGTCGGGCCGGACCGTGCGCTTCGCGCAGCGGCCCGCCGACCTGTCGCTGCCCCCCGCCCCGTGGCCGCATCCGCGCGTGGTCTACCTGCAGAACGCCTCCGACCCGGTCGTCTGGTGGTCGCCCGCGCTCGTCTACGACAGGCCCGGCTGGCTCGAACCCCCGCGCGGGCCCGGCGTCAACCCGCAGATGAACTGGTTCCCGCTCGTGACGTTCTGGCAGGTCCTGGTCGACATGATCGCGGGCCGGTCCGTCCCGCCCGGCCACGGCCACCGCTACGGCGGCAACATCGTGGACGGCTGGGCCGCCGTCGCCGCGCCGCCCGGCTGGACCGCTGCCGACACCTCAAGGCTGCGCCTGCTGATCAACGCTTCCTGACGTCCCCGTCCCCGTCGCCGTTGCGCGGGCGGCGCACCCCGCCGGGGGCGAGCGGCTCGACGCGGCCCCGCAGCCGGTCGGAGGAGTGGAGCTGCCACGGCACGCTGGTCACCATCACGCCCGGCTTGAACAGCAGGCGCGCCTTGAGCCGGAACGCGCTCTGGTTGTGCAGCAGGTGCTCCCACCAGTGCCCGACCACGTATTCGGGGATGAAGACGGTCACCACGTCCCGCGGCGAGCGGCGGCGCAGGGATTTGACGTAGTCGAGGATCGGCTGGGTGATCTCCCTGTAGGGCGAGTCCAGCATCTTCAGCGGCACCTGGATGCCCCGGCGCTCCCACTCCTCCTGCAGCTCGCGCGCCTCCTTGCCCTCCACGCCCACGGTGATCGCCTCAAGCGTGGACGGCCGGGTGGCCCGGGCGTAGGCCAGGGCCCGCATGGTGGGCTTGTGCAGCTTGGAGACCAGGACGATCGCGTGGTTGCGGGCGGGCAGCATCGACTCGTCGTACTCTTCGTCGATCTCCAGCTCGGCCGCGACATTGTCGTAGTGCCGCCTGATGGCCTTCATCATCAGGAACAGGATCGGCATCGCGATGCACACGATCCACGCGCCGACGAGGAACTTGGTGACCAGCACCACGAGGAGCACCAGCCCGGTCATGACCGCGCCGAAGAAGTTGATGGTGCGCGAGCGCTGCATCTGGTGGCGGAGCTTCAGGTCGGTCTCGGTCTTCAGGTGGCGGGTCCAGTGGATGACCATGCCGGTCTGGCTGAGCGTGAAGGAGACGAAGACGCCGACGATGTAGAGGTTCAGCAGGCGGCTGACATCCGCCTGAAAGCCCCACAGCAGCAGGCAGGCCGCGGCGGCCAGGATGATGATGCCGTTGGAGAAGGCCAGCCGGTCGCCGCGGGTGTGGAGCTGGCGGGGCAGGAAGCGGTCGTGGGCCAGGATGGAGGCGAGCACCGGGAAGCCGTTGAAGGCGGTGTTGGCGGCCAGGAACAGGATGAGCGCGGTGACGCCGGAGATGACCACGAACGGCACCGACCCGCTGCCGAAGACCGCGTCGGCCACCTGCGAGATGATCGGCTGCTGATGGTAGCCGGGGCCGACGGGGGTGCCGTCCGGCCTGAGCAGGTCGGTGGCCGCCACGGAGGGCTCCGCCACCTTCACCCCGGAGGCCAGCCCGAGCGCGATGATGCCGCCGAACATGGAGATCGCGATCAGGCCCATCATGAGCAGCGTGGTGGCGGCGTTGCGGCTCTTAGGCTTGCGGAAGGCGGGCACGCCGTTGCTGATGGCCTCGACGCCGGTCAGCGCGGCACAACCGGTGGAGAAGGCCCGCAGGATCAGGAAGGCGGCTGCGAAGGCGGCCAGGTTGGTCTGCTCGGGCACGATGTGGAAGTCGGCGCTGGGCGCCTGCAGCTGCTCGCCGAGGGCCAGCGTCCGGAAGCCGCCGATGGCGATCATCCCGAGCACCGCGAACATGAACGCGTAGGTCGGGATGGCGAAGGCGGCGCCCGACTCGCGCAGGCCGCGCAGGTTGACCACGGTGAGCAGGGTCACGATGCAGATGGCGACCGTGGGCTTGTGCTGGGCGACGAACGGGATGGTGGCGCCCACGTAGTCGACGCCGTTGGCGACCGACACCGCGACGGTCAGCACGTAGTCGACCATGAGGGCGCTGGCCACGGTGAGGCCGGCGTTCTGCCCGAGGTTGGTGGTGGCCACCTCGTAGTCGCCGCCACCGCTGGGGTAGGCGTGCACGTTCTGCCGGTAGGAGGCGACGACGGTGAGCATCACGATGATGACGGCGATCGCGATCCACGGGCTGTAGGCGTAGAAGGAGACGCCGGCCAGCGACAGGATGACGAGGATCTCCTGGGGCGCGTAGGCCACGGAGGAGAGCGCGTCGCTTGCGAAGACGGGCAGGGCGATGCGCTTGGGCAGCAGCTGCTCGTGCAGCTGAGCGCTGCGCAGCGCCCTGCCCACAAGCACGCGTTTCAGGAGATCGGTTGCCTTCGCCACGTAACGAGATGCTAGCCCCATGAGGTCAGCCAACAGACGGGGCGCTCCCGGCGAGGGCCATACTGGTGTCGAGCAATCGGCCGACCGCGAAGTGCGGGGGAGTATGCATATTGTGATCATGGGATGCGGGCGGGTCGGCTCGACCCTGGCCCACATCCTCGAGGACAACGGCCATTCGGTCGCGATCATCGATCGCGACCCCCAGGCGTTCCGCAGGCTGCGGGCCGGCTTCCGCGGCCGCCGGGTGACCGGCGTCGGATTCGACCGCGGCGTGCTCACCGACGCGGGCATCGAGTCCGCGGCCGCCTACGTGGCGGTCTCCAGCGGCGACAACTCCAACATCATCTCGGCCCGGGTGGCCCGCGAGACGTTCGGCGTGGACAACGTCGTGGCCCGCATCTACGACCCCCGGCGCGCCGAGGTCTACCAGCGGCTGGGCATCCCCACGGTGGCGACCGTGCGGTGGACCGCCGACCAGATCCTGCGCCGCATCCTGCCGGAGGGGGCCGAGCCGCTCTGGCGCGACCCGACCGGCACCGTGATCCTGGCCGAGGCCACCGTCAACCCCGCCTGGATCGGCACCCGGGTCGTGGACCTCGAAGCCCGCACGCGGGTTCGCGTCGCGTTCATCAACCGCATGGGCGAGGCGCTGGTCATCACGGGCAGCACCATGGTGCAGGAGGACGACGTGCTGCACGTGATCGCCGCCGAGAGCGACATGGACCGGATCAACAAGGTGCTGGCCGCGGCACCGGAAGAGGACGAGTGATGCGCGTCGCCATCGCCGGAGCCGGGGCGGTCGGCCGCTCCATCGCGGCCGAGCTCCTGGAGAACGGCCACGAGGTCCTGCTCATCGACGTCGATCCCAGGGCCATCAAGATAGACAGCGTGCCGAGGGCCGAGTGGCTGCTCGCCGACGCGTGCGAGATCGCCTCGCTGGACGAGGCGGGCCTCAACAACTGCCACGTGGTGGTCGCCTCCACGGGCGACGACAAGGTCAACCTCGTGGTGTCGCTGCTGGCCAAGACCGAGTACGGCGTGCCGCGCGTGGTCGCCCGCATCAACCATCCCAACAACGAGTGGCTGTTCAACGAGTCGTGGGGCGTGGACGTGGCCGTCTCGACCCCGCGCCTGCTGAGCGCGCTGGTCGAGGAGGCGGTGAGCGTCGGCGACCTGGTGCGGCTGATGACGTTCAGGCAGGGCCAGGCCAACCTGGTCGAGCTGACGCTCGCCGACGACGCGCCCGTGGTCGGCCAGCGCGCCGGCTCGGTGCCCTGGCCCACGGACTCGGCCCTGGTGGCGATCCTGCGCGAGGGCCGCGTGATGGTGCCGACCGCCGACGACCCGCTGGAGGCGGGCGACGAGCTGCTGTTCGTCGCCAACCAGGAGGTGGAGCAGGAGCTGGCGCACCTGCTCTCGCAGCACTGACCCGCCCAGGCGGGGGTCGAGCGATCTCGACGGAGATCGCTCGACCGCGCTGTCAGGCCGGCGCGACGGGTGGCTTGATCGGGGTGCGGCCCCGGCCGAGGAGCCAGAGCATGGCGGCCAGGGCGGCCACCTGGAGAGGCCAGCCCATGACGATCTTGGCCACGCCCAGCGCGGCCACCGCCTGGTCACCGCCGCCGAAGAGGTAGACCGGCCCCTGCACCGCGACCCGGACCGCGCAGGGCAGCATGAGCAGCCAGGTCAGGCGGGTGCAGAGCTTCACGATGCCCGGGTCCCTGTGCCAGGCCGTCGGGTCACCCGTGACCGAGCCGATCAGGAAGCCCACCACCGGCCAGCGGGCGACGATCGAAACCAGCATCGCCACCATGTAACCGGCGTTCCACAGGATGCCGGGCAGGAAGTAGTCCTTCGCGTCGCCGGTGCGGCTGGCGAAGAACGCCCCGATCGCGATGCCGATCAGGCTGTTGATGACGAACTGCGGCGTGGACCGCTGCACCAGCCGGAGCACCAGCAGCACCACCGACAGCGCGATGCTGATGATGAGCGACAGCCGCAGCTCTTCGGTGGTGATCCAGGTCAGCGTGAACGCGATCGTCGGCACCGCCGCCTCGACGATGCCGCGCGCGCCGCCGAACGCCTTGGCGAGCTGGGCTCGCACCGCCGCCTCGACGGTGTCGTGGGCGACCTCTCCGGCCTCAGCACTCACCTGATCAACTCCCTGGGCGCAGCTCGTACCGTGGATTGAACATCACCTTGCGCCCGTCCTGCATGCTGACGAGCCCCTCCGCCTTGACCGGGCGGCCGGGCTCGATCCCCGCGATCTTGCGGCGGCCGAGCCAGACCAGGTCGATCACATCCGACCCGTCGTAGAGCTCGGCCTCGAGCGCGGGGGCGCCACCACGCGGGCGCAGTGTCACCGTACGGAGCGTACCGGCCACGCAGAAGCGGCGACGGCCGCCACACGAGACGATCGGGGTGGCGCCGGCCTCGTCGGCGCCCTCTCGCAGCTCCTGCGCCTCGATCTCGGACTGGCTGGAGGCCAGCCTGCTGAAAAAGCCGCGCAATCCGCCACGTTTCGGAGGCTCTGCCGTACTCATGATGAATCAGCCTATGCGATTGGGGGGCGTCAGCGAGTCTCGCTGATCTCAGGTCCTCTTCTGAACGGGTTGACCGGCTTGTCCTCTTCCTCGACAGGCTGCTCGTTGGGCCGGCGCAGCGGGATGGACTCCTCGCGGGCCATCGGCTCGTCGCCGCGCACGACCACGATGTCCTTGACGAAGTCGAGGAACGCCTCGGCGACCCCGTCGTCCACCGCGGCCCTGCCGTTGACGACCGCGAGCAGGAACCAGCGCGGCCCGTCGATGCCGATGTAGCGGGCCGGCCTCGTGGCACCCTCGACCGTCACCTGGCCGGCCAGCTCGGTGCCGAAAACGCCGTCCCGCTCCTCCAGCGTCTGCGCCCCCGCCTTGATCTTGGTCTTGATGTCGTCCCAGAGCCCCGCCGTCTTGGGTGCGGCGAGCGCCTGGAGCTGCAGGGAGCTCTCCTCCCACAGCACGACGACACCGACGTGCTGGTCTCCCACGGAGGCCAACCGCACGTCGAAGTCCGGGTTGTGGGGCAGGCGCAGGCCGCCCAGGTCGATCCTCTCGTGGTCCGGGTGCGGCTCGTCGGCGTCCCACGGCCCCCACTCGCGGTTGGGGACGGCGAGGGCCTGCTCGGCCATCTGCTCCGCCTGCTCACGACGGCGACGTCGGAACACTTCGCTCACTCTCCCTGATATCAACGTCCTGTCGAACCGTGCCCACCGGCGCCGCGCGGGGAGGCCGGCAGGCTCTCCACCTCGCGGAAGGCGGCCCTCTCCACTCTCTGGAAGACGAGCTGGGCCAGCCTGTCGCCGCGACGCAGGCGGAACGGCTCCTTGGCATCGGTATTGATCATTGTGACCTTGATCTCGCCGCGGTAGCCGGCGTCGACCGTGCCCGGCGCGTTCACCAGCGTGACGCCGTGCCGCGCGGCCAGGCCGGACCGGGGATGCACGAGGGCCGCGTAGCCGTCGGGCAGCGCGATCGCCACTCCCGTCCGGATGACCGCACGCTCGCCGGGCAGCAGCTCGGCGTCCTCGGCCGCGTAGAGATCGGCGCCGGCGTCGCCCGGGTGGGCGTAGGAGGGCACCGGCAGCTCGGGATCGAGCCGCTGGATGAGGACCTCCAGGTCGCTCACGGGTTCACCTCGTAGTCCTGGTGCTCGGCGGCGATGGCGTCGAGGTCGCCGTGCTTGGCGAAGTGCTCCATGTTCACCTCGATGAACAGGGCTGCCGCCCGGACGGCGACCGGGCCGTCGGGGGCGCCGACGCGCCCCTCAGCCTCAAGGTACGCCTTCCGCCCGGCTATCCCGTTGCACCAGGCCCGAAGGTGGAGTGTCGTGCCGACGGGAACGGGGAGCAGGTAGTCGGTCTCCAGCCGTCCCGTGACATAAGGCTTGTGGAACAGCCAGACGGACATTCCGATGACCTCGTCCATGGCGGCGGCGAGCACGCCGCCGTGCGCCAGCCGGGGCGCGCCCTGGTGCGCCTCGCCCACGGTGAACTCCGCCTCGACGGTGTTGCCGTCAGGCGTGACCGCCGAGATGTGCAGACCGGTGGGGTGATCCGCGCCGCAGCCGAAGCAGCGGCTGTAGTGGGAGCCGAGCGCGGTGCCCGGCGGCGGGGCGTGGAGGTGCGCCTTCGGCCGCTCGGCGTCAGGCGGCGGGGTGGTCACGGAGGAACGGGTCACGGGTGATGAGGTTACTCCGTGTCAGCGCCCGCTCGGCCCGCAGCACCGGATTCGCGGTCGCCGGCGCCCGAGGGCTCCTCGCCGCCCGGTGGCCCGGCGGACACCCCCTCGTGCGGTGGTGGCGGTGGTGGTGGCAGGGCCGGTGGATCGGATCTCAGCTCGGGCAGCGCGCGGTAGATCACCGCGGCCACCGGCACGGCCACCACGGCCCCGGCGATGCCGGCCAGGATGCCTCCGACGGCCAGCACGAGGATGATGGCGAGCGGGTGGAACCGCAGCGCCCTGCCCACGATCAGCGGCTGCAGCACGTGGTTCTCCAACTGCTGCTCGACGATCAGGATGCCGATGAAGATCAGGGCGTAGACGATCCCCTTGGCGCCCAGCGTGACCAGGGTGGCGACCGTGCCGGCGAAGAAGATGCCGACGATCGGGATGAAGCTGGCGAAGAAGATCAGCACGGCGAGCGGCGCCCACAGGGGCACCCCCATGCCCGCCAGCACGATGCCCATGACGACGCCGTGCACGGCGGCGACGATGACGCTGCCCTGCACATAGTGGGACAGCGTGGCCCATGCCGCCCTGCCCGCCCGGTCCACCCGCGGCGACATCCGGCCGAAGCCCTTGAGGAACCAGGCCCAGATCCGGTCGCCGTCCTTGAGCAGGAAGAACGTCACGAACAGCATCAGCACGATGGACGCGAGCACCTCGA
Organism: Nonomuraea sp. LPB2021202275-12-8; assembly: GCF_037044575.1. Taxonomy (NCBI): domain Bacteria; kingdom Bacillati; phylum Actinomycetota; class Actinomycetes; order Streptosporangiales; family Streptosporangiaceae; genus Nonomuraea; species Nonomuraea sp. LPB2021202275-12-8. The sequence continues at coordinate 451,715 of NZ_JBAHWD010000003.1, forward strand.
AGGCGACGGCTCCGGCGGTCAGGACCGTGCCGGTGATGGCCGTGCGCTGGGCGTCGATCAGCGTGACGACCTCGTTGACGTAGTCGGTGATCTGCGTCTGCTGCAGGTGCAGCGGGCCGGTGGTCAGCCACTCCTGCACGTCGGCGACGGTGGCCTGGACCTGCTTGACCAGGTTGGGGAACTCCTCCGTGGCGCGCGCGCCGACCAGCCAGCCGGTGCCGGAGAGCACGGCCAGGGCGGCGATCATGGTGATCCAGGTGGCCCAGATGGAGCGCATGCCCGCCCGGCGCAGGCTCCTGGTCAGCGGGAAGAGTAGCGCGGTCAGCAGCAGGGCGATCGCCAGGGGCAGCGCCACGAAGCTCAGCCTGGCGATGACCTGCACGAAGAAGTAGACGACCACGCCGACGAGGATCAGGCACAGGCACCATGCGGCCATCCTGGCCAGCACGGGAGGCACGAGTTTGGTTGGGCGGTCGCTCAGCACGGTTCCAGACTGGCACGTCCCCGCCCGGGATGCGCGCGGTTAAATGATCAGGCCGGGCGCGGCAGTTCCGCCGTGCCCGGCCCTGTCATGCCTCTCAGGCGAGCGACACCTCGACCGTCGTGGTGTCGCCGTGCTCCAGCACGAACTCCTCGACGTTGCCCGCTCCGCACAGGTCGTCCTGCGCCAGTCGGATGAGGTCCGCCTGCGGGGACGACACCGTGAGGCAGGAGATCTCGGCCCGCATCGACAGCTTGGCCTCGGACTTGGCCTTGCGGATCCGGCGCAGCACCTCGGCCGCCGCCTCGAGCACCGCCGGGTCGCCCGTCCCGTGCTCGGCGGAGGGCCAGCGGGCCTGGTGCACCGAGCCCGCGCGCCACCAGGACCACACCTCCTCGGTGACGAACGGCAGGAACGGCGCGAACAGCCGCAGCAGCACGTCGAGCGCCTGCCGCAGCGCCGCGTGCGCCGAGGCCGCCGCCGGGCCCGGCTCGTACGCCCTGGCCTTGACCAGCTCCAGATAGTCGTCGCAGAACGACCAGAAGAACCGCTCGATCGCCTCCAGGGCACGCGTGTGCTCGTAGGCGTCGAACGCCTCGCCGGCCTCGCGCACCACGACGGCCAGGGCCGCCAGCATCGACAGGTCGACCGGCTCGGTGACCTCGCCGCCCTCCTCGCCCATGCTCAGCACGAACTTGGACGCGTTGAGGATCTTGATCGCGAGCCGCCGCCCGATCTTGAGCTGACCGGCGTCGAAGGCGGTGTCGACGCCGTAGCGGCCACCGGCCGCCCAGTAGCGGACCGCGTCGGAGCCGTGCTGCTCCAGCAGGTCCATCGGGGTGACCACGTTGCCCTTGGACTTGGACATCTTCTTGCGGTCGGGGTCGAGGATCCACCCGGAGATGGCGACGTCGCTCCACGGCAGGCCGCCGGACTCCAGATGCGACCTGACCACGGTCGCGAACAGCCAGGTGCGGATGATCTCGTGGGACTGCGGCCGCAGGTCCGCCGGGAAGACCCGCCGGAACAGGTCGTCATCGGTCTCCCAGCGGCCCGCGATCTGCGGTGTCAGCGACGAGGTGGCCCAGGTGTCCATCACGTCCGGGTCCGCCATGAACCCGCCGGGCACGCCCCGACGGTCCTCGGTGTAGCCGGGCGGCGTGTCCGAGGAAGGGTCGATCGGCAGCAGTTCCTCCGGCGGCACGATCGGCTCGTCGTAGACCGGGCTGCCGGTCTCGTCCAGCGGATACCACACCGGGAACGGCACGCCGAAGAAGCGCTGCCTGGAGATCAGCCAGTCGCCCGCCAGCCCCTGCACCCAGTTGTCGTAGCGGACCCGCATGTGCGGCGGGTGCCACTCCAGCTCGCGGCCGCGCTCCAGCAGCCGCTCGCGCAGCGCCTCGTCGCGCCCGCCGTTGCGGATGTACCACTGCCGGGTGGTGACGATCTCCAGCGGCTTGTCGCCCCGCTCGTAGAACTTGACCGTGCGCTGGACCGGCCGCGGCTCGCCGTCCAGGTCGCCGGACTCGCGCAGCATCTCCACGATCCGCTCGCGGGCGCTGTGCACGGTCTTGCCGGCCAGCTCCTTGTACGGCTCCGGCTCGACGCCCTCCGGGGGCTCGGGCAGCAGCCGGCCGTCCCAGCCGATGACCGGGCGGGTGGCCAGGTCGAGCTCGCGCCACCAGGTCACGTCGGTGATGTCGCCGAAGGTGCAGATCATCGCGATGCCCGAGCCCTTGTCCGGCTCGGCCAGGCGGTGGGCCAGCACCGGCACCTCGACGCCGAACAGCGGCGTCAGCACCGAGGTGCCGAAAAGCTGCTGGTAGCGCTCGTCGTCCGGGTGGGCCACCAGCGCCACGCAGGCCGGGATGAGCTCGGGCCGGGTCGTCTCGATCCAGACCGGCCCCTTCTCGCCGTAGAAGGAGATCCGGTGGAAGGCGCCCGGCCACTCCCGGTCCTCCAGCTCGGCCTGGGCGACGGCGGTGCGGAACGAGACGTCCCACAGCGTCGGCGCCTCGGCGAGGTAGGCCTCGCCCCGCCGCAGGTTGCGCAGGAACGCCCGCTGCGACACCCGGCGCGAGTCGTCGCTGATCGTGGTGTAGAGCAGCGACCAGTCGACCGACAGGCCGACGCGCCGCCACACCTCCTCGAACGCCTGCTCGTCGATCTCCGTCAGCTTGTGGCACAGCTCCACGAAGTTGCGCCGCGAGACGGAGATCTCGCGTTTGCCGGGCTTGTCTGGTGGCACGAAGCCGGGGTCGTAGGGCAACGACGGGTCACAGCGGACGCCGTAGACGTTCTGCACGCGGCGCTCGGTGGGCAGGCCGTTGTCGTCCCAGCCGATCGGGTAGAACACCGACTTGCCGAGCATCCGCTGATAGCGGGCCATGATGTCGGTGTGTGTGAAGGAGAAGACGTGGCCGACGTGCAGGGAGCCGGAGACGGTGGGCGGCGGCGTGTCGATCGAGTAGATCTGCTCGCGCGTCCTGGACCGGTCGAACCGGTAGGTGCCCTGCTCTTCCCAACGGGCTACCCATACCTGCTCCAAGCCGTCGAGAGAGGGTTTCTCGGGCATGAGCGGATGGCGTAGTCGCTGTTGAGTCATGCCTCCTTATGGTACGGCTTGCCGGGCCCGGCAAGCAGTAGAGACTAGTGTTCGTTACATACGGGAAGGAGATGTTCTCATGGCGGATGACAAGCCTGACGTCGCCTGGCGAGTGATCGGCGGCCTGGTGGGGCTCGCGACCGCGTGGGGTGCGCGCAAGCTCCTCGGGTTCATCTGGGTGAAGGCGACCGGCAAGGAGCCGCCTGTCGATCCGGACTCACCCGAGGTCAACATGGGCGAGGCGATCGGTTACGCCGTGGTGATGGGCGTGGGCATGTCGGTGGCGCAGATCGTGGTCAACCGGACCGCCAAGAAGCGCTATGACTCGTGGCGGGCTCTGAAGCCGGTGTCTCCAAAGCAGTGAGAAACTCGCTGGCCCAGCGGTCCACGTCGTAGGTTGCGACCCGGCGGCGCATCGTGCGCATGCGCCGGGCCAGCTCGTGCGGCGTGGCCCGCATCGCCGTCATCATCTGGCGCTTGACGTCTTCCACGTCGTAGGGGTTGACCAGATACGACTGCCGCAGCTCGTCGGCCGCCCCGGCGAACTCGCTGAGCACCAGCGCCCCGTGCAGGTCGTGGTGGCAGGCGACGTACTCCTTGGCGACCAGGTTCATCCCGTCGCGCAGCGGCGTGACCACCATGACGTCCGCCGCCAGATAGAGCGCCGCGAGCTCCTGTTTGCCGTAGGACTGGTGGAAGTACTGGATCGGCTGGTTGCCCAGCACCGCGTTCTCGCCGTTGATCCGGCCGACCTGCAGCTCGATGTCGTCGCGCAGGCGCCTGTACTCCTCCACCCGCTCCCGGCTCGGGGTGGCGATCTGCACGAAGACCGCCTCACCCGGGGCGATCCGCCCGTCCTTGAGCAGCTCTCCGAACGCCTCCAGGCGCTGCCCGATGCCCTTGGTGTAGTCGAGCCGGTCCACCCCGAGCAGCACATGCTCCGGGTCGCCGAGCTCCATCCTGATCTCCTTGGCGCGGGAGATGACCTGCGGCTCGCGCACCATGGAGTCCAGCTCGCCGAAGTCCACCGAGATCGGGAACGCCTGCGTGGTCACGACCCGGTCCTCGAGGAAGATCTCGTTGCCCTTGTACGGCACGCCGAGCAGCCTGCGGCACAGCCGCCGGAAGTTCGCGGCGCCACCCGGGAGCTGGAACCCCACCAGGTCGGCGCCGAGCAGCCCCTCGACCAGCTCCCTGCGCCACGGCAGCCGCCAGAACAGCTCCACCGGCGGGAACGGGATGTGCAGGAAGAACCCGATGCGCAGGTCCGGCCTGAGCTTGCGGAGCATCGCGGGCACGAGCTGGAGCTGGTAGTCCTGCACCCAGACGACCGCGCCCTCCTCCGCCACCGCGGCGGCGGCCTCGGCGAAGCGCTCGTTGACGGCCCGGTACGCCTCCCACATGGGCCGCTCGAACACCGGCGGCGCGACCACGTCGTGGTAGAGCGGCCAGAGCGTGGCGTTGGAGAACCCCTCGTAGTAGAGCTCCACCTCGGTGGCCGACAGCGGCACCGAGATCAGGCTCATGCCGTCCTGCTCGAACGGCTCCAGCTCCTCGTCGGCCGCGCCGGGCCAGCCGAGCCAGGCTCCGTGGCGGCGCTGCATGACCGGCGCTATCGCGGTGACGAGGCCGCCGGGGCTCCTGCGCCATGAGGCCGTTCCGTCCGGCTCGACGGTCCGGTCCACCGGCAACCGGTTCGCGACGATCAGAAACGAGCTACGGCCAGCCACCCAAGTCCTCCTAGGCAATCACTGCGTCGAGACTCCGACGAGACGGTCACGAAAGACGCGAAGCGCGTCTCACAGCGGCCACCACCTGCTCCGCCCCCGCATGGGGAATGATCGCGGCGATATGGGCATCGGGCCTGATGAGCCATGCCTCATCGGGTCCTGCGCCGAGCCTCTCAGCGAGCGTGCCGGTCCCGTCTATCCCCGCGAGCTCGCGGACGGCGAGCGGCGCCGTAATGACCTTGCCCAGGACCTGGGCAAACAAACCCGAATCGCACATATCACCCAGGAGAAGGAGGAAACCGTCACGGCAGTGCTCGCGCAGCCGCCCACCCGGGAACGGCACGTCCGGGACGATCACTCCCGGCGCCGGTGCGCACGCCTCGCCCTTCGGCGGCCGGCCCTTGAACGGCCGCCCCGGCTCCGGCGTGGTGAGCGGCGAGTCCACGTACCAGAACGGCTCGGCGAAGCGGCCGGAGTCGACCTCGGCGACCTGGCCGGACTCCAGGACGGCGCGCCTGCGGGTCCGCTCGCCCTCGGTCCGCGGCGCGAGAAAGCGCATGGTGGCGGCCGTGACCTCGAGGTTCTCCAGCGCAGCCGCGTGGCGCTCGGTGTGGTAGGTCTCCAGGAGTTCCTCCGGCGCCCACCCGTTGAGCACGAACGCGAGCTTCCAGGCGGCGTTCTCGGCGTCCGGCACCCCCGAGTTGAGCCCGCGCGCGCCGAACGGGGCCACCAGGTGCGCGCAGTCCCCCGCCAGCAGCACCCGGTCCACCCGCATGCGCAAGGCGACCCGCGAGTGGAAGCGGTAGGTCGTCTGCCAGAGCAGGTCGTAGTCGCGGTCCCCGATGATCTGCCGGATCCTGCGCGCCACGTCCTGCCGGGTCGGGATGAAGTGCGGCGGGATCTGCCAGTCGATCCGGAACGTGCCCCCCGGGCAGGGATGGATGAGCACCTGCCTGCCGGGGTTCCACTCCGGGTCGAAGTGGAAGCGCCGCTCGTGCTCCCAGCCGGGCAGATCCGCCCGGATGTCGCAGATCAGAAACTGGTCGTCGAACGTCTCCCCCTCGAAACCCACCCCGAGCGCCTGCCGCAGCCCCTGGGCGCGCGCACCGGCGCAGACGATGGCGTACGGGGCCCGCAGCACCCGGTCACGGCAGCGCACGGTGACGCCGCGGTCGTCCTGCTCCAGGCCGGTCACCTGGTGGTCCCAGCGAACCTCGATCAGCGGCTGCGCGGCGATGGCGGCGTCGAGGATCTCCTCCGTGCGTGTCTGGGAGATGTTCACGCACGGCGGCAGCGGTCCCTGGGCGTCGAACGTCCAGGAGAACAGCTCCTTGTCCCGGTAGTAGGTGCGGGCCGTGGTCCAGGCCAGCCCCTCCTCGGCGATCCGGCCCGCGCCGGCGGCCGCCCAGATGTCGAGCACGTCGCGCTGCTGGCAGATCGACTTCGATCCGGCGGAATCGCGCTCCGGACGCTGGTCCAGCACCAGCACCGGCACGCCCCAGCGGGCCAGCAGCAGCGCCGCGCTCTGCCCGACCGGCCCCGCGCCGACGACGATGACCTGCCCGCTCATGACTGCAGCCGCTCCCAGACCTCGCGGTCGCGCTCCGCCGTCCAGATCCGCGGCCGCTCCACCCCGTCCAGCTCGTCCCACAGACGCGAGACGTTGAACGGCAGGCAGTGCTCGAAGATCGGCCAGGCGCCGTAGCGGGGCGCGAGCGCCCGGTGCGTGCTCCCGAACGCCTCCTTGAGGGTGCCGCCCCTGCCGTGCACCGCACCGACCTCGGCGAGCATCACCCGCAGGAAGTCACGGGTCTGCGCGACGGCCGCGTCCACCTCCCGCTTGCCGCGTGCCACCACTCCCCTGCCGCCGACCAGGACCTCCGCCCCGAAGGCGGCGACCCGGTCGAGCGTGGCCGAGGCCCACTCGCGGTGGAAGGCGTCACCGGTGTAGAGGGCGGCCTGCGACTCCACCAGGTCACCGGCGAACATCACCCGCTGCCTCGGCAGCCACGCCACCAGATCGCCCTCGGTGTGACCGCGCCCGCAGTGCGCCAGCACCACCTCGCCCCGGTCGCCGCCCAGCTGGATGGTGAACGTGTCGCTGAACGTCGCCGTCGGCCAGGTCAGCCCCGGGATGGACGCGGGCTCCTTGAACAGCCGGGGCATCCGGCCGTACTCGCTCGCCCAGTCCTGCTCCCCGCGCTCGGCGATCAGCTCGCGGGTCTTGTCGTGCGCCACGATGACCTCGGCGCCGAACGCCGAGGCGCCCAGCACCCTGACCGCGTGGTAGTGCGACAGGACCAGGTAGCGCACCGGCTTGTCCGTGCGCTGCCGCAGCAGGGCCAGCCATTCGCGGGCCGCCACGGGGGTCGCCATGGCCTCGAAGCAGACCAGGAAGTCCTCCCCCTCGACGGCCCCCACGTTCGGGTCGCCCTCGGCCGTGAGCGCGTACACGCCCTCGGCGAGCTCCTCGAAGGAACGCTGCTTCTCACCGAGGTCCGCCGACGAGGCGAACGGTCTGGGTGACTTGGCGTGGTCGCTCACTCGGCCCTCCGATGCTCAGGCTGACAGGTCACGACATACCCCACCTCGACAGGTCAAGCGGGGCGGCGGGACTGGACGAGGTGGAAGCGGCCGGCGACGTAGCCGGGGTCGGTGAGCGAGGCCGTGGCGGCGGGGTTGGCGCCGGTCCCGTGATAGTCGGAGAACGCGGCCGACTGGTTGACGAACACGCCGCCGGTGAGGTTGCACGACAGGTTGACGCCCGCGTCCAGCGCCGCCCGCTCCGCCTGCTCCAGCACGGCCGCCGAGGTGGAGTAGACCGAGGCGGTCAGCGCGCCGCGCGCGCGGATCGTCCGCCGGAGCACGTCGAGGCTCTCGGCCGTCGAGCTCGTCGGGATGACGAACGAGATCGGGCCGAAGTGCTCGTGACCGTAGACGTCGGTCTGCGAGGGGGCCACACGGAGGATCGCGGGGGTGCGGACCACCGCGTCGGGGAAGGCCGGATGCTTGGGCGAGCGGGATTCGAGCACCGTGTCGCCGAGCAGCGGCGAGCTCTCCACCCGCGACAGCACGTCCGGATTGACGATCGCGCCGGTCAGCTCCACCGCGCGGGCGTCGTCGCTCAGGAGCTCGCGCACCGCCTGGGCCAGCCCGTCGGCCACCTCATCGAAGCTCTTGTGCCCCTCGTCGGTGGAGATGCCCGCGGCGGGGATGAGGATATTCTGCGGGGCGGTGCACATCTGGCCGCTGTAGAGCGACAGCGAGAACGCCAGGTTGCCGAGCATGCCGCGCCAGGAACCGGTGGAGTCGATGACGACCGTGTTGACCCCGGCCTTCTCGGTGTGGACGAGCGCATGTCTGGCGTTCTGCTCCAGCCAGTCGCCGAACTCGGTGGAGCCGGTGAAGTCGATGACGCGGACGTCGGGGTCGGTGGCGAGCTCGACCGCCAGCCCCCTGCCCTCCTCGGCGGCCAGCTGGACCAGCGCCGGGTCGAAGCCGGCCTCGGCCAGGACCTCGCGGGCGATCCGCACGGTGATCGCGAGCGGCAGGACGGCGCGCGGGTGCGGCTTGACGATCACCGGGTTGCCGGTGACCAGGGAGGCGAACAGGCCCGGATAGGCGTTCCAGGTCGGGAAGGTGTTGCAGCCGATGACCAGCGCGACGCCGCGCGGCACCACGGTGAAGCGCTTGTCCATCACCAGCGGATCTCCCTTGCCCGGCTTCTCCCAGCGGGCGGAGGAGGCCGAGGCGGTCATGGCCGCGTATCCGTAGGCGATGGCCTCCAGCGCGCGGTCCTGCGCGTGCGGCCCGCCCGCCTGGAAGGCCATCACGAACGCCTGGCCGGTGGTGTGCTGCACGGCGTGGGCCAGCTCGAAGCTGCGCTCGTTGATCCGGTTGACGATCTCGACGCAGGTCAGCGCCCTGGCCTCGGGGCCGGCGTCGCGCCAGGCGGGCAGCGCCGCGCCGGCGGCGGCGATCAGGTCCGTCGCGGACGACTCGGGGTAGGTGACACCGAGGTCGATCCCGTACGGGGAGCGCTCGTCGCCGATCCAGGCGCCGGTGCCCGGCTGGTCGAGGGCGAACCGCTCGCCGAGATGACCCTCGAATGCCTGCCTGCCGCGCTCGGCCGAGCCTTCGCCGTAGACGCGGGGGCTGGGCGACTCGGGATAGGCGCTCCAGTAACCGCGCTCGGCGATCGCGGTCAGAGCCTTGTCCAGGGTCTCGCGATTGTGTTCGAACATCGTTGTTCACCCTCTTGACAGAACATGAGCCGGACGATGAAGTATTTACCGAACATTCGGTCAGTTGCAAGGGAGACTTCCGTTGGAGAGCGCGCGTCGCATGATGGACGCCGACATCGCCTCCTCGGCCCTCGGCATCGAGCTGGTGGACCTGGGCGAGGGCCGGGCGGTGTGCCGGATGACGGTGACCGACCAGATGATCAACGGCCACGGGCTGTGCCACGGCGGCTATGTCTTCCTGCTCGCCGACACCGCCTTCGCGTGCGCGTGCAACACCCGCGGCCCGGTCACCGTGGCGGCCGGGGCCGAGATCATCTTCGTCTCCCCCGCCCGCGCGGGCGAGGTCCTGGTGGCCGAGGCGGCCGAGCGCACCCGTTACGGCCGCAGCGGCGTCTACGACATCACGGTGACACGGTCCGACGGTCAGGTGGTCGCGGAGTTCCGGGGCCGCAGCAGGGAGTTGAGATGAGCCTGGGCGACCCACCCGCCGCGCACGAGCTCGACCCGGTCGAGCGGATGTCCGGCGACGAGCTGGCGGCGCTCCAGCTCGAACGGCTCGGCCCGCACATCTGGGAGGACCACTTCTACCCGGAGACCGTCGACCCGCACAGCGGCGCCCAGGCGCAGGCGGGCGAGCTGGTCCTCACCACGCTCACCAAGCAGGCGCAGCCCGTCGTCCGCTACCGCACCCGCGACCTGACCCGGCTGCTGCCCGGCACGGCGAGGCCGGCGTTCAGGCGGATGGAGAAGGTGACGGGCCGCACCGACGACATGATCATCGTGCGGGGCATGAACGTCTTCCCGACCCGGATCGAGGAGGTCGTGCTGCGCACGCCGGGCCTGTCACCGCACTTCCAGGTGCACCTGACGAGGCCGGGGCGGTTGGACGTGATGACGGTCAAGGTGGAGGCGCGTCCCGGCTTCGCGGCCCGTGCCGAGGCGGGCTCGGCGCTGCGCAGGGCCGTCAAGGACGCGACGGGCGTGAGCGTGGGGGTGGAGGTGGTGGATCCCGAGACGCTGGAGCGCTCGGTGGGCAAGCTCCGCCGTGTCATCGATAAGCGGGATAATTAGCCATATGTCCATCACAACCCGTCAGCGGAGACGCGGACACGACCCGGAGTCCGTGCTCTCCATCGCCGTCGGCGTCTTCAACGAGCGCGGCTACGACGGGACGAGCATGGAGGATCTGGCCAGAGCGCTCGGCGTCACCAAATCCGCCATCTACTACCACGTGCCAGGCAAGGAGCAACTGCTCGCGCGGGCGCTCGACCGGGCGCTCGACGGCCTGTCCGCGGTGGTGAGCGACGAGCGCGCCACCTCGGGCCCGGCGATCGAACGCCTGGAGTGGGTGGTACGGCAGTGCGTGCGCACCCTGGTGGACCGCCTGCCGTACGTGACCCTGCTGCTGCGCGTGCGCGGCAACAGCGTGACCGAGCAGCACGCGCTGGAGCGGCGGCGTGAGTTCGACGCCTTCGTCAGCCACCTGGTCAAGGAGGCGGCGGCCGAAGGGAGCATCCGGCCGGACCTCGATCCGGCACTGGTGACGCGGCTGCTGTTCGGCGCCGTCAACTCGATCACCGAGTGGTATCGCCCGGCGTCCGGCGGCTCGGCGGACGAGCTGGCAGACACGCTGGTGACGATGACGTTCGACGGGTTGCGGCTCTAGGCGCGGACGGGGTCAGGCATCCAGCTCCGGGTTGCGCCGGCCGGGCGGCAGCGGAGCCTTGACGCGCAGATCCTTGCGGATGGCCTCGCCGAGCTTCTTGGTGGCCATGCGGTTGAGCGCGCCTCCGGCCACCGCGCCGGTGAGGAACGGGCCGAGCGTGGTCAGGTGGCGCCCGAGGGTCCGCATCAGCCGGTTGCGCAGCGCGGTCTTGGTGGCCGCGCCGAGGGCGAGGGTCACCGAGGCGGGGGCGAGCGGGTCGACGCCGCGCTGCTTGGCCCAGGCCGCGGTGAAGGCCACCGCGCGCTGGGTGCCGCTGCCCTGGACGTGCACGCCGTAGACCTCGTGCAGTTCGGCCAGGAGCTTGACCTCGATCGCGGCCACCACGATGGTCTCGGCCACCAGCTGGGCGGGGGCGGACAGGAGGAGGGGTGGAGCGGCGAACTGGGCCGCCGCGAGCGCCCCGCCGATGGCCCCGACGGTCATCGTGGCCTTCTGGGCGGTGCGTACGAGGTCGTCGGCGAGCTCCTCGCCGGTGAGACCCTGGTGGTGCGCGGAGAGCGTGTGCAGATCCCTGATCGGGATGCGGGGCGCGATGCTCAGGAAGACGTCCGCCAGCCAGCGGCCGCGGCCGGTACCGGACTTCCTGGCCTTGCTCGCGCCCGTCGACAGGGCACGGGCTAGGCGGCCGAGCAGCCTGCGCCGCTCGGCCGGCTCCAGCTCACCGGGCTCGGTGAGCCTGCCTACGAGCTCGCCGACCTCCGACTCGGAGGTGGCGATCTCGTCGCCCGGTTGTTGATCCTTCTCAGGTGCGGACACGCGTCTGCCTCCTTATCAGGCGGCGCACTCCCGGCAGACCTGCTGACCGTTCCTCTCGGAGGCCAACTGGCTACGGTGGTGCACGAGGAAGCATCGTGAACAGGTGAATTCGTCAGCCTGGCGCGGGATCACCCGCAGGCTGAGCTCTTCGTTCGACAGGTCCGCACCGGGCAGCTCGAGCGACTCGGCGAGATCGGTCTCGTCGATGTCGATGCTGCCAGACGACTTGTCCGTGCGCCGCGCCTGGAGCTCCTGGAGGCTGTCTTCCCCCAGATCGTCGTCTGTCTTGCGCGGGCTGTCGTAGTCGGTAGCCATGGTGATTACTCCATCCCCCTCATCAATATGTCTTCGCGCTCATCGCGCGTCTTCTAACGTCCGGGAGGCCCATCTTGTGCCCGTTCCGCCGGGGAGATTTCCCATCGGTACCCCGAGGCAACGGACCACGAACCTCCCAACACGTCAGGGCCTGCTGCCGTCGGCAATGGTTAGCCAAATATGGCGAAACCCACAGCCTTGGCGTCATGCGCCACCGTGTTCGACGGCACATCCAACCACATGTGCGACGAGAACGAGACGCCCCCCGTTGAGCAACACGCCGAGGCTGCACGCCGGATCAGCGTCCCGGAAGCCTAATGGTCACGACAAGTCCTCCGCCCTCCCGCGGCACCGCGTTCACATTGCCGCCGTGAGCTTGCACCACCGCACGGACGATGGACAACCCCAGTCCCGCCCCCTTGGCCGAATCGACGCGATCGGCGTTGAGCCTCCTGAACGGTTCGAACAGGCTGTTCACCTCGTACGCAGGCACATGCTGCCCTGTGTTGGCCACCTGAACAACCAAGGCACCGTCCACCATTCCCGTACGGATCCACACTTTTCCGTTTTCGGGAACGTTGTACTTCACCGCGTTCTCAAGGAGGTTGCTGACCGAGCGCTCCAAGAGCACGGGATCGCCGATGGTAGGCGCGCTGACCAGTTCGGTGGTGAGCGTGACGCCGTGTTCTTCCGCGAAAGGCGTAACCTGCTCCACCGCCGTCTGGGCGACGTCCTTGACGTCCACCGGCTTGCGCACCGCCAGCTCCCGCTCGCTCCTGGCGAGCAGCAGCAGGCCCTCGATGAGCTTCTCGTTACGCGCGTTGACTTCCAGCAGTGTGCGGCCCATCGCCTTGAGGTCCGGCGAGGCCTCCGGGTCCGACAGGGCGATCTCCAGGACCGTCCTGTTGATGGTGAGCGGCGTGCGCAGCTCGTGCGAGGCGTTGGCGACGAAGCGGCGCTGGGCGTCGAAGGCGACGTTGAGCCGGGTCAGCATGTCGTCGAAGGTGTCGGCCAGCTCCTTGAGCTCGTCGTCCGGCCCCGACAGGGCGATGCGCTGGTGGGCCAGGGTGCTCTCGGAGAGCTTTCGCGCCGTGGAGGTCATCTGGCTGACCGGCCGCAGCGCCCGGTCGGCCACGAGGTAGCCGAGGATCAGGGCGAGGATGCCGACGCCGAGCAGGGCCAGGATCGACTGCCTGACGAGGGTGTCCAGCACCTCGTTGATGCCGTTCACCCGCAGGAGCTTGACCTGCGTCTCCAGATAGGAGGCGAGCTCGGCCGGGGTGTCGCCGGGCAGGCGCAGCCGATACTCGAACCCGGTGTAGAGCACCGCCCTGACGATGAAGTACATCACCACGAGCAGCAGCGCGCCCGCCACGAAGAACATCGCGCTGTAGGTCAGCGTCAGCCGCCAGCGGATGCTGACCTTGCCGGGAAGATCTTTCACGCGCTCCATGGTGGTGCGCGGGGCCGGCGCGTACGAAGGCGGGGGCGGGCCGTCCCAGACGGGCGGGCCGTTGGGCGGCGGCGCCTGCGCGGCGGCCCGAGCCGCCTTCCTCTCCGAATGCGGGCTGATCATCGGGTGCGTGGGCACCGACTCATCCGGCCGTTCTGTCACAACTTGTACCCAACCCCAGGCACAGTCTCGATCACCTGAGGCTCGCCCAGCTTCTTTCGCAGCGTCATCATGGTCACCCGCACCACGTTGGTGAACGGGTCGATGTTCTCATCCCATGCCTTGTCCAGCAGGTCCTCCTGGCTGACCACGGCGCCCTCGGCCCGCAGGAGCTCCTCCAGGACCGCGAACTCCTTCTTGGTCAGCACGACCTCGCGGCCGTCACGCTCGACGAGGCGCTTGCCCGGGTCCAGCCGGATGCCGCCGCGTTCGAGCACGGGCGGCAGGGCGGGGGCCGAGCGTCGGCCCAGCGCGCGCACCCTGGCGACCAGCTCGACGAAGACGAACGGCTTGGCGAGATAGTCGTCGGCGCCGAGGCCGAGACCCTCCACCTTGTCGTCCACGTCGCCGGACGCGGTCAGCATCAGGATCCGCGACGCGGAGCGCTGCTCGACCAGGCGGCGGCAGACCTCGTCTCCGTGCACGACCGGCAGGTCGCGATCCAGGACGATCACGTCATAGTCGATGTAGGAGGTGCGCTCGAGCGCGCCGCCGCCGTCGTAGGCCACGTCCACGGCCATGGCCTCACGCCGCAGCCCCGTCGCGATCGCGTCGGCGAGCACCCGTTCGTCCTCGACCACCAGCACTCGCACCCTGGTACACCTCTCTCCGATTTTGCTGAGTCATTCTGCCCACAGCCTCGATAAGCGCACGGTAAGGCATGTCCGGGCACGCGGCGGCACAGGTGACGCAAGGCACAACCGATTTCATGTTTCGGGATCAGAGGAGTCTGGGTAGACCAGCGAAACACCCAAAGCCCGTGCGCCGATTTCGGTGTCTCCCGGGTGATGGAGCACACTTCGCCCCCGCACGAGCACGACCCCTGAGAGAGTAGGTGAGATGGGCGAGTTCACGACCACGATCGAAAGCCGCCTCGACCAGGCTTACAAGGGCCTTCGGGAAGCCAGGAGCACCGGCGACGACTACCTCGCCGACACCCTCACCGCCGAGATCGAAGATCTGCGCCGCCTAGCGGACGATCACGGCATTCCCTTGCCCCGCTGATCGTGACACGGCCGGAGCCCTCAGGGGCTCCGGCCGTTCTCATCAGCCCTCCGTCACGTGTCGCGTTCCGGGTCCAGCGGCGCGAGCAGATCGTGCAGCTCCTCGAACAGGCCGGGCGCGGCGCAGAGCGTGAGCTCGCTGTTGTACGGCCTGCCGCGCAGGCCGCCGATGACGGCCCCGGCCTCGGCCGCCACCAGGCCCGCAGCGGCGTAGTCCCAGTAGTTGACGCCCCGCTCGTAGTAGGCGTCCACCCGGCCGCAGGCCACCGAGCACAGGTCGACGGCGCAGGAGCCGCCGCGCCTGATGTCGCGGACCCGCGGCAGCACCGCGGTCAGCACCTCGGCCTGGACGGCCCGCCTGGCCGAGTCGTAGCCGAAGCCGGTCGCCACCAGGGCCTGCCCGAGTGGCACGGCGGGGTTGCAGCGCAGCCGCTCGCCGCCGAGCCAGGCGCCCTCGCCGAGGGCGGCGGTGAACATCTCGCCGCGCGGCACCACGTTCACCGCGCCCGCCACGATGCGGCCGTTCACCTCGACGGCGATCGACACCGCCCACTCCGGCAGGCCGTACAGGAAGTTGACCGTGCCGTCGATCGGGTCGACGACCCAGCGGACGTCGGACTCGCCCGGCGCCTCGCCGCCCTCCTCGCCCAGGATGCGGTCGCCCGGCCTGGCGGCCAGGATCCGCTGGCGGATGAGCTGCTCGGACGCCCTGTCCAGGGTGGTGACGACATCGGTCGGGCTGGACTTGGTCTGCACCGCGCCGGGCGCCACGGACATCGTGGGCCGCTTGGCGAGCAGCATGTCGCCCGCCTCACGGGCGATGTCCTCGGCCAGCCGGGTGAAGTCGGTCATCAGGCCACCGAGTCCGGGCGCTTCCACTCCTGGCCGAGCACGTGCTGGGCGAGGAAGGCCAGGACGGTCTCGTACCAGGCGACGGTGTTGCCGGGCTTGAGGATCCAGTGGTTCTCGTCGGGGAAGTAGAGGAACTTCGACTCCACCTCGGAGCGCCGCAGGTCCCACCACAGGCGCAGGGCCTCGCCGATCGGCACCCGGTAGTCCTTGTCGCCGTGGATGACGAGCATCGGGGTGCTGATCTTGTCCAGGGCGTGGTGCGGGGAGAGCTTGGCGTAGCGGTCGGAGCCGGGGGCGCCGAACTCCCGCTGCCAGTACATGGCCGCGTCGGTGGTGCCCGCGAACTGGTCGAGGTTCCACAGCGAGGCGTGGGTGACGATCGCCCGGTAGCGGTCGCTGTGACCGGCGACCCAGTTGGCCATGTAGCCGCCGAACGAGCCGCCCATCGCGCCGATCCGGTCGCTGTCGATGTCGTCCCTGGCCAGGGCCACGTCCACGATGGCGTCGAGATCGGCCATGGTCCGCGGGCCCCAGTCGCCCCAGCCGCGGTCGATCATCTCCTGACCGTAACCGGTGGACAGGCACGGGTCGGGCATCAACACGGCGTAGCCGTGCTGGGCCATGATCCACGACTGCCAGCGCCACTGCCAGTCGTTCCAGGAGGCCACGGGGCCGCCGTGGATCCAGAGCAGGAACGGCGCGGGCGAGGCGGCGGAGGCGCCCTCGGGCAGCACGAGCCAGGCGCGGATGGTGGCGCCGTCGTCGGCCGTGGCGGAGATCTCCGTCAGCGTGCCGGGCACCTCGGGGCGCGGCGCGGGCGACGGCAGGTCGACGACCTCGCCGGTGGCGACGTCGATCCTGGCCGGTCCGGGAGCCAGCGCGATGCCGCTGTGCAGCGCGTAGACGAAGCGGCCGTCGGCGGCGGCGTTGAGCCCGACGTAGGCGGCGTCGTCCTGGGTGAGCCTGGCGTGCTCGCCGGTGAGCGGAACCCGGAAAACGGGCCGGCGGCCCTGGTGGTCGGCGACGACGAAGACGGCCGAGGAGTCGGGCGCCCATTCGACGTCCATCGGGAACAGGTCGGGCGCGTAGGCGCGCCCCTCGCCATTGGCCAGGTCGCCGATCCAGAGCTCGGACCTGCTGGAGACGTCCTCGCCGGTGAGCCGCTCGCGGACGCAGGCGACGCGGGCGCCGTCGGGTGAGACGGCGACCGGGCCGCGGAAGTCCCAGCCCTCCTCGCTGAACAGGGTGCGCCGCTCCCGACCGGCCACGTCGATGGCCACCAGGTCGCTCCGGTGCTGGCCGCCGGACAGCTCGACCCGCCACGAGGCGATCACGGTGGAGCCGTCGGGCGTGAGCGTGAACGAGGTGTCGCGCAGCGCCTCGCCGGGAGCCGGGGTCAGCTCGCGCACGTCCTCCAGGCGGTCGTCGCCGAGCCGGGCCGCGAACAACCTGGTGCGGCCGGGGCCGAGGTCGTGGTCCCAGTAGCGGACCGGGTAGCCCTCGTGCAGGATCGCGCTGATCCCGGCGTCCTTGCGTGCCTTGCGGCGCTCCTCCTCGGCGGCCTCCTCGCCGTCGAGGACGTCCGAGGCGAACACGACCACGTCGCCGGCCGTGCGGAACGCGCCGATGCCGCCGGGCCTGGAGGCCACCTGCCGCGCCTCGCCGCCGGCGCGCGGCAGCAGCCAGAGCGCGGGCACCTCGTCGGTCGCGTCCTTGTCCGTGGGGTCCGGGCGGGCGGAGGTGAAGAGCAGGTCACCCGAGGCGGTGAAGTCCGCCGCCGTCTCCCCCTTGGCCGACCTGGTCAGCCGGTACGGCTCGCCGTCCACCGGGATGGACCACAGGGCGGTGCCGTACGACTTGCCGTCCGGGTTGAGTGCCTGGACCGCCGACACCAGGTGGGAGCCATCAGGCGACAGCTTCAGCGAGAGAACCCGGGGGATGGCCACGTAGTCACGGATATCGTCAAATGCGCTCACTCGACCGAACTTACCTCTTGGGAAGACCACTGGCACTCCGGCATAGGCTTGACCACGTGGGAGATTACGACGCGCTGCTGGTGTTGTCGTTCGGCGGTCCCGAGGGTCCCGACGACGTCCTGCCGTTCCTCGAAAACGTGGTGCGCGGCCGGGGAGTCCCCCGCGAGCGGCTGCTGGAAGTCGCCGAGCACTACCAGGGCTTCGGCGGCGTCAGCCCGATCAACGGGCAGAATCGCGATCTCGTCGAGGCGCTGCGGCCAGTGGTGGACGTGCCGGTCTACTGGGGCAACCGCAACTGGCACCCCTTCGGCGAGGACACCGTGCGGCAGATGGCGGCCGACGGCGTCCGCAAGGCGGCCGTCTTCGCCACCTCCGCCTACGCCGGCTACTCCAGTTGCCGCCAGTATTACGAGGACATCGCCAGGATCTCCGTCGACGGCGGCCCCGAGCTGGTCAAGCTGCGCCACTACGGCGACCACCCGGGCTTCGTCGAGGCCATGGCAGACCACACCCGGCAGGCGCTGGAGCGGCTCGGACACGACGACGCGCGCCTGGTCTTCACCGCGCACAGCATCCCGGTCTCGATGGCCGAGACCGCGGGCCCCTCGGGCGGCCTCTACGAGGCCCAGCTGCGCCGCACCGCCGAGCTGGTCAGCCGGGCGCTGGGCCGCACCGGTCCCTGGGACCTGGTCTGGCAGTCGCGCAGCGGCCCGCCCCAGGTGCCGTGGCTCGAGCCCGACGTCTGCGACCACCTGCGGGAGATCGACGCCAAGGCCGTGGTGCTGGTGCCGATCGGGTTCGTCTCCGACCACATGGAGGTCGTCTACGACCTCGACACCGAGGCCAGGCAGGTGGCCGGCGAGCTCGGGCTGCCGATGGAGCGGGCCGCGACCGCCGGCACCCACCCGGCCTTCGTCCGGATGGCGCGCGAGCTGATGGACGAGCCCGAGCCCGTCCCCTGCCCGCTGACCTGCTGCCCACCGCCCAGGCGGCGTCAGGCATAGGCGCGGGCGTACGCCTCGGCGATGCCCATCACCTTGTTGACGTAGTCCCACGAGTGGTTGTAGTGCCAGATCGCCTTGCGCAGCTTCTCGCCGCCCTGCCCCGCGCCGGTCGCGCAGAGATAGTTGGCCGCGCCGGGCACCGCGTCGTACGGGCTCCAGATGTCGGACTCGCCGTCGCCGTCGCCGTCCACGCCGTAGGACTTCCAGGTGGCGGGCATGAACTGCATCGGGCCGAGCGCGCCCGCGCTGGACGGGCCGTTGTTACGGCCGTGGCCGCTCTCCACCTGCCCGATCGCGGCCAGCACGGTCCATGACAGCCCCGGGCAGCGGGTCGCGGAGACCTTGTAGAGCTCCAGATAGCTGCCCGGCCGCCCGCTGGTCGCCACCACCTGCTCCCGCTTGGGCTGCTGCTGCTTCGTCCGGTCCGCGGCGTCCAGCAGGACGATCTGGGCTCCCTTGCCGAGCAGCTTGCGCACGCCCGCCTCGCCGATGCGGCCCTGCTTGCCGTGCAGCAGCACCGCGACGCCCCGCGCCAGCCCCAGTGTCCTGCCCATCTCGGCGCTCACCAGGCCGTCGACCCCGGTCAGGCCCAGCGCCGCCGAGGCCGCGACGCGCAGCCGGGGGCCGCCGTCCGCCTGGTAGTGGGCGCCCAGGGCCAGGCCGAACCGGCGCACGGCGGCCGCGTCGGCGACGAGCTCGCCCCTGGCCAGCGCGCTCCAGACGGCGCCCTGGTCGGCCACCGGCTGCGGAGTCCACGACCGGAAGGTGGCGGGGTCGACGGCGAGCAGGTTCAGCCCCGTGCCCGAGACCTTGACCGCGCCCGCGTCCACCACGATCGCCTTCTGGACATGCGCCAGCCCCGACAGCGCGAAGCGGGTCCGCTTGGGCACCGTGCCGCGCGCGACGGCGAGCACGCGGGGCGGGGTCGAGGTGACGCCGGCACCACCTTGGCCGAAGTCCTTGACCGGAGCGGTCGTGGGGACGAGCTTGTCGAGCGCGGGGGTCTGCTGCTGGGGTGCCCGCCGCAGCGGCTCCTCGGATGCCGTCTCGAGCGGGTCCCCGCCCATGACCAGCACCACGCCGCCGGCCGCGAGGGTGACGGTGAGCACGGCCACGACCATGAAAAGCACACCACGGAAGGACGGAAGACCGGACACCCGGCACACGTTAACTCACTCGCCGGGAAATCAGTTGCAGTCCGGACAGACGATGCGCAAAGGTAAGCGGTCAACGTAAGGAGAGTCAGGGATGGTCGGGCCTTACCGGGGGTTGTTCAACGGGCCCGGCGTCAAAGGATTCGTGCTCGCCGGGTTCGTCGGGCGGATGCCGATGTCCATGCTCGGCATCGGGGTCGTACTGCTGGTGCAGGGCCTCACCGGGTCGTACGCGATCGCCGGGGCCGTGGCCGGGGTCTGCAACATCGCCTTCGCCATCGCCGCGCCCCTGTCCGGACGCCTGGTCGACCGGTTCGGCCAGAGCCGGGTGATCATCCCCTTCGCCGCCGTCAACGCGCTCGCGCTCGCCGCGCTCATGCTCAGCGCCCGCCTGGACCTGCCCCAGTGGACCCTCTACGCCGCGGGGCTGCTGGTCGGCGCCACCTCGCTCTCCCTGGGCTCGATGGTGCGGGCGCGCTGGTCCCACCTGCACGGCGGCTCGGCCAAGCTGCACACGGCCTTCGCCTTCGAGTCCGTCGCCGACGAGGTGATCTTCGTCACCGGGCCCGCGCTGGTCACGGTCCTGGCCACCATGGTCAATCCGTACGCGGGACTGATCGTGGCGCTGGCGTGCATGTTCAGCGGGTCCATCGCGCTGGCGCTCCAGCGGCGCACCCAGCCGCCCGTCCAGCCTGTCAGGTCGGCCGGCGGCACCCCCATCCTCATCCCGGGGGTCGCCCTGCTGTCGTGCGTCTACCTCGGGCTGGGCGCGGTCTTCGGCTCGGTCGACCTCATCACGGTGGCGTTCGCCGAGGAGCACGGCGCGAAGGGGGCCGCCGGGTTCCTGCTGGCCGCCTTCGCGGGCGGCTCGATGGTGTCCGGGCTCTGGTTCGGTTCACGGAGCTGGCGGATCTCGCTGCGCGGCCGGTTCGTGCGGTCGCTGGGCGTGTTCGTGGTCGGACTGCTGCCGATCATGTTCATCGGCGACGTGCGGATCATGGCGGCGGGGCTCTTCCTGGCCGGGCTGGCCATCTCGCCGACGCTCATCACCGGCTTCTCGCTGACGGAGCGGCTGGTGCCGCCGTCGCTGCTCACCGAGGGCATGGCCTGGATCTCCACCTCGATCGGGTTCGGCGTGGCGATCGGCGCGTGGGCGGGGGGCAGGCTAACCGAGACGTTCGGCCCGTCCAACGCGTACGGCTTCTCGCTGGCGGCCGCGTTCCTCGCGGTGGTCGTGGGTCTGGCAGGTTCGGGTTTGCTGAGACTTCCCGAAGCGCCTTCACCAGCCAAGAGCTGATCCGCTACCGTCGGGACATCCCTCGCAACATCCTTCACACTGGAAGCTTTACTTATGTCCCGACAATTCAGTTCACTTTTGGCCATTGCTGCTGTTGCCGTCACCCTCGCCCCGGCACCCGCGCTCGCCCAGGCCCCCGCGAAGGAGGTCGACTGCACGGAGGTCAAATGCGTCGCACTCACCTTCGACGACGGCCCCGGCAAGTACGCGGGGACACTGCTCGACACCCTGAAGAAGTACGACGCCAAGGCGACGTTCTTCCTTGAGGGGCAGTACGTGAAGACCCGCCCCGCCTACGTCAAGCGGATGGCGAAGGAGGGGCACGAGCTCGGCAACCACAGCTACAAGCACCCCGACTTCACCAAGCTGACCGCGCCCGCCATCCGGGCCGAGATCCAGAAGACCAACGACGAGATCAAGAAGGCCGCGGGCGTCGAGCCCAAGCTGCTGCGTCCCCCGTACGGCCTGGGAGACATCCAGACCTCGGAGGTCGCGGCCGAGTTCGGCATGCCGATCGTCCTGTGGACCGGCGGCTCCCGCGACTGGGAGACCAAGAACGAGGCGGCGATCAAGAAGCAGACGCTCGCGGTCGCCAAGGGCAACAGCATCGTCCTGATGCACGACTGGGTGAAGCAGACCGTCGACGCGATGCCGGCGATCATCCAGACCCTGCAGAAGAACGGCTACCACCTCGTCAAGGTCTCCGACATCATCAAGCACGAGGACCTCCAGCCCGGCGACGCCTTCCCGGTTCCGGAAGGCTGGGATAAGTGAGTATCGTTCGCGTTTAATCCGGACGAGGCTCTAGGCAGGGACGCGCTCATGGTCTTCACGAACTGGGCAGGAAATCAGACGAGCGTCCCCGCCGAGGTGCGCACGCCGGCCTCCACCAAGGAGGTCGTGCGCGCCGTGCAGGACGCCGCCGCGAGCGGGCGGCGGCTGCGCATGATCGGCACGGGCCACTCCTTCACCGGAGTGGCCCTCACCGACGGCATCCTGCTGCGCCCCGGCGCGCTCACCGGCGTCACCTCCTGGCACGACGACCGCGTCACCGTCCGCGCCGGCACTCCGCTCAGGGCGCTGAACGAGCTGCTCGACGAGCGCGGCCTGGCCCTGGCCAACATGGGCGACATCACCGAGCAGACCGTCGCCGGCGCGATCCAGACCGGCACGCACGGCACCGGCCGCGACACCGGCGGCCTGGCCGACCAGGTCACGGAGCTGGAGCTGGTGCTCGCCGACGGATCGGTGGTGACGGCCGGTCCCGGCGAGGACCTGTTCGACGCCGCCAGGGTGGGCCTCGGCGCGCTCGGCGTGCTGACGTCGGTGACGTTCCGGGTGGAGCCCGCGTTCCTGCTGCGCAACCAGCGGCGGCGGATGGCGCTGAGCGACATCCTCGGCTCGCTCGACGCCATGACCTCCGGCAACGAGCATCTGGACTTCTTCTGGCTGCCGCACACCGACACGTGCCTGGTCAAGACGAACAACCGGCACCCAGGCCCGGCCAGCCCGCCCAGCGCCTTCAAGCACTGGCTGGACAACGTGTTCCTGGAGAACACCCTCTTCGGCGCCGCCTGCGCCACCGGCGCCCGCTTCCCCGCGCTGATCCCGCGGATCAACGCGGTCAGCGCGGCCGCACTCGGCGACTCCGAGGCCGTCGACACCTCGTACAAGATCTTCACAGCCCGCCGGGACGTGCGCTTCCTGGAGATGGAGTACGCCGTCCCGCGCGAGCGCCTCGGCCAGGCGCTACGCGAGACGCGTGACCTGATCGACCGGATGGACTGGAAGATCACCTTCCCGGTGGAGGTGCGGGTCACGCCGCCCAGCGACGCGTGGCTGTCCACGGCGTACGGCAGGCCGACGGCCTACCTCGCCTGCCACATCTACCGGCCCACGCCCAATTCCGCGTACTTCGAGGGGGTCGAGGAGGTCATGGCCCGGATGGCCGGACGGCCGCACTGGGGCAAGCTGCACACCAGGGACGCCGCCTACCTCGGCGGCGTCTATCCCCGCTTCGCCGACTTCGTGGCCCTGCGCGACCGGCTCGACCCGGACCGGCTGTTCTCCAACGCCTACCTGGACACGGTCCTCGGCTGACGGCCCTCACCGGACTCGCCGTCGGGCTCCGGGACCTCGGCCGGCGGCGTCGCCTCCGTCGTGTCGGGCGTGCTCTGCTCCTGCGAGGGCACGGGGTCGCTCTCGGTCGGCGTGGACGTGGGCGTAGGAGTGGGCTCCGTCGTCACGGTCACGGTCGGCGTGGGCGTGGGCGTCGGCGTGCTGGTGACCGTGACGGTGACGGACGGCGTCGGCGCCGGCGATCGCGGCTCCTGCGACGGAGGATGGCCCTTCTCGACGTCGCCGGAGGGCGCCTCCTGCCGCTCCACCCGCTTCGGCGACTCCCCGCGCACCTGCTCGGACACCGTCGACTGGGTGACCGCCTGGTAGGCCAGGATGCCGCCCATGCTGACCGCGAACACCAGCGCGGCGGCCACCGCGACCCGTCCCCAGGCCGGGCCCCGGCGCGGCGCCACGGGAGCCATGACGAGCGTCGTCTCCTTCGGCTCCTCCTCGCGCACCGTCGCGCGGACCGCCGTGGCCAGCTCCCCCTGGCCCTCGGCCCGCAACTCCGGCTCGCCGGCGTGTTGCAGCCTGGCGATCACCGTGTGCTGCTTGACCTTCTCACCGGTGCGCTGGAGGTAGTGCGTATAGACGGCGCTGGCCACCGTACTGGCCACGCTGACGATGGCGGCGCCGATCACCGTGCCCGCCACCCCCAGGTAGGAGGCCGCGACCGCGGCCGTCACCGCCGCGAGTGCGCTCCCCCCGATCTGCGGCACGCTCAGCTCGAATTTCCGCTGCTCGCCGCTCATCCCCCGGATCAGTCCCCTCTCTTCATGCCTCAGGTAAAAAACCGTCTCGTGAATAGACGCGAGCGCGTGTCCCGTTGTTCCTGTGACCTCTGTGACAGGCAACCTCGTCGCTCGTGCCCCGACGATTCGGCCTGCCCTCCGTATACCTCGCGGCGGCGGTGGTCACAGCCGCGGCCACCGCCGTGACCACCACTGTGCCCCTCGCCATGACGCCCGCCTCCGGCCTGGCCGGCCGCCCCCAGGTGACCGAGCCCACCCGCCCCTACATCGTCACCGCGCGTGACCGCGCCGCCGCCCGCGATCTCGTCGGAGAGATGCGCTGGCGGGTACGGCGCTACTACACCGCCGCGCTGCCCGGCTTCGCCACCTGGCTGAGCGCCGCCGAGGAGGCCGAACTGCGTGCCGACCCCCGCGTACAAGCGCTCGAACCCGACCGCCAGATCCACCCCATGAACGGGCGCAGACCCGCCGTCGCCCAGACCGCGGGCGGCAAGGGCGTCACGGTGTACGTGGTGGACAGCGGCGTCGACATCACCCGCGGCGAGTTCGGCGAGCGCGCCTGGCGGGCCTTCGACGCCACCGGCGGGACCGGCCAGGACTGCACCGGCCACGGCACCCAGGTGGCTCACACCGTCGCCGGCCGCTCGTACGGCGTGGCGCCACAGGCCAGGATCGCCTCCGTGCGGGTGCTCGGCTGCGGCGGCTCGGGCACGCTGTCGGACGTGCTGGCCGGCCTCGACTGGGTGCGCAGGCACGCGCGCGGCCCCGCCGTCACCAACCTCTCGCTCGACGGCGCCGACTCCCCCGCGCTGGACACCGCCACGCGCGGGCTCGTGCGCTCGGGCGTCTTCGTCACCGCGGCGGCGGACTCGGGCGCCTGCCGCACCGCCCGCGGCGGCCAGGCGTACTCCGCGGCCGCCCCGCAACTCGCCGGCGCCGCCGCCCGACATCTGGAGCTCCATCCGGACACCACCCCATCCTTCCTGGCGTCTTCGCTCAACTGCACGACGGCGCGCGGTGGGATTCGCCAGAATCCGTCAAGGACCTCTAACCTCCTCCTGCGCGGCGGCGGGCTCTGAGAGGATGGATTCGTCAAATGTGACCGGCGTCACATCGCCCCGGGGCTATCCCATGAAGGCGATGTTCGGACATGCCGGGTACGGTGCTGGCAGGCAACCGGCACACGCGAGAGACTCAAGGGTCCGGGGGAAGAATGAGCACGCTGACGAAGGGACTCGCATGCAGGAGCTCCGACTCGTCGCGGTGAGTGAGGACGGCACCTATCTCGTGCTGGCTACTGCCGGACGAGGCACGCGCTTCACACTTCCCGTGGACGACCGGCTCCGTGCTGCCGTCCGCGGCAACTTCTCCCGTCTCGGCCAGTACGAGATCGAAGTGGAGAGTCCGTTGCGCCCCAAGGAGATCCAGGCCCGCATCCGTGCCGGCGAGACCGCGGAGGAGATCGCCGCAACCGCCGGCATCCCGGTCGAGCGTGTCCGTTGGTTCGAGGGGCCCGTGCTCCAGGAGCGCGAGTACGTCGCCCAGCAGGCGCAGCGCGCCGCCGTCCGGATGCCCGGCGAGTCCTCGTCCGGCCCCACGCTCGGCGATCTCGTCGCCGAGCGCCTCAACCGGCGGGGGGTGCCCACCGACGAGATCGACTGGGACTCCGCCAAGCGCGACGACGGCCTGTGGCGGGTCAAGCTCGGCTACGTGTGGAACGGTCACACCAGGCACGCCGAGTGGCTCTTCGATCCGCGCAGGCGCCACGTGAGCCCGCACGACGACGAGGCGATCCGGCTGTCGGCCGCCGACTTCGACCCTGATCCCGTGGTGGAGGACACCACGGTCACCCCGTTCGCGCCACGCGTGGCCAAGCTGCAGCCGGTCCCGCCGCTCGCCTCCGCCCCTCTGTCGTTCCCCTCCGTCATCCGGCAGGACGAGCGCGAGGAGCCGGCGGTCGGCTACGAGCCGCCGGCGCGAGGCGCCGAGACGGCTTACACCTCCTCCTACGAGGCGCCGCCGTCCAATCCCGCCATGGAGGCCCCGTTCGACCGGCCCCGCGAGGCCGACCCGGCGCCCCCGCAGCGCGACGTCCCCCACCGGGCGGAGCCGCCCGCGAGGGAGACCGGCTACTCCCGTCCCGGCGAGACCGTCTCCCGCCGTGGCGGGTCTTCGCCATGGCTGCCCGACTTCGGGCAGAGCCGCGACCGTGATTCCTTCTACGCCCCCGCCACCCGCGACGCCCACACCGCCCCGCCGCCGCCTCCGGCCGCCCAGGAGCCCGCACCGCCGGCCCCGCCCGCCACCCGCCGCCCCGAAACGGGCTCGGGAGCGGCGTCCGCCCCGCAGCGAACCGACGACCGCGCACCGGCCGTCGAGGCGCCCGGCACGGCTCAGGCGCCGGCCGCCGAGCGGCCCTATGCCCAGCCCGCGGCCCCTGCCGGGCACGCCCGGACGGAGAGCGCTCCTGCCGCCCCCGTCCAGGCCCCCCCGACCGCGGCCGAGGTCCCGGCTCCTGAAGCCGCGCCCGCCGCGCAGCCTTCCCGGCCCGAGCCGGTCACGGCCGTCACGCCCGCGCCGTCCGCCGAAGCCGGGCCGGTGCCCGCCGCAGCCACCGCGCCCAGCGCGGAGCCGACGCCCGCAGAGGCGACGCGTCCCGCCGCGGAGCCGTCCCCCACCGTGGAGACGGCACCCGCCGTGGAGACGGCACCCGCCGTGGAGACGGCACCCGCTGTCGAGACGGCGCCCGTCGTGGAGACGCAGTCTGCGGGGCCGCAGTCCGTTGGGGCGCCGCCTTCTGCGGAAACCCGGCCCGCCGCGGCCGCCGCGCCCCCGATGGATGCGCCCGGCTCGAAGCCGGAACCCTCCGTCGAGCCCACGCCGGTTGAGGCGGAGCCGGTTAGGGAGACACCAGCGCAGCCGCAACCCGTCGCCACGCCGCCTGCTCAGTCCCAGCCGGTCACGGAATCCCCGGCGCGACCCGAGCCGGTCGCGGAATCCTCGGCGCGACCCGAGCCGGTCGCGGAGTCCCCCGCGCCACCCCAGCCGGTCGCGCAGACTTTCGCGCAGACCGAACTGGTCGCGAGTGCGGCTGGGCAGCCGTCCTCCGAGGCTTCACCCGCTTCCGACGTCGCCAGTGCCCAGGACACGTCCTCGGCCCCGGAGGCCGAGAGCGCAGCCACGGTCACCGATGCCGACGGCGTCCAGGCAGCCTCCACCGCAGATGCGGACTCCTCGCAGGCAGCGGCCGGCGAGGTGGCGGCCGAGGCGACGAAGCCCGCCGCGGAGGCGACGAGCCCCGCCGCCCAGACGAGCCCCGCCGCCCAGGCGGGCTCCCCCGCCGAGGCGGCGAAGCCCGACTCCGAGGTCAAGGGGCACGCGCCGGAGACGAAGGGCCAGGATGTGCCCTCGGCACCGGCGATCGCACCCGAGGAGGCGGCTCCCGCCGCCGAAGTGACGGCACCCGCCGCGGTCGAGACCGCGACCCCAGCCGCGCCGGTGAACGAGGACGTGCCCGCCGCGGGCAAGGAAGACGCCGCGCCCCCCGCTCCTCAGAGGGACGCGACGCCGGCCGCACCGGCGGCCGCGACGCCCGCAGTACTCGCAAAGGACGCGACACCAGCCGTACCGGCAGAAGTGACACCCGCCGTGCCGCCAAAAGTCGCGACGCCCGCCGTGCTGGCGAGGAACGCGACGCCGGCCGTACCTCGGAAAGAGGCGACACCGCCCGCCGCGAGCAAGGACGCAAGCCCCGCCGCAGCCGGACAGGACGCCGCGCAGACCGCTGCGGAGCCGGAGGCGACGCCCGAGGACACAGCGCCGGGGAAGGACGCGGCGGCCGCCGCGTCCGAGGGCAAGTCCGAGGCACCCGTGCCGAAGGCGAAGCCTGAGGGCAAGGGCGCGTCCGGAGGCAAGCCCGTGCCGGCCGCGCGTCCGAGCAAGGACGACCAGGCGAAGGAGGAGCCCGCCGCCAAGGACGAGCCTCCCGTGCCGGTGCCGTCCCCGCCGCCCGCCCCGGCCGCCCGCCAGGCGCGCAAGGGCTCTCGGGGCCGGCGCGCATCGGTGCCCACGTGGGACGAGATCATGTTCGGCGCCCGCCGCCAGGACTGACCAGTCCGGTTCCTGTCCCCTGGAGCATTCTCGCCAGGGGACGGGCGACGGTCAGCGGTCCAGGAAGGGCGCCAGCCATTCGGGGGTGACCTCGCTGGGGAAGGCCGTCGCCTGGGCTTCGGAGACGTCGATGGCCGAGTAGCCGCCCTTGCCGGCGCCGACCCCGGCGATCATGGTGAGGACTCCGGCGCGCCTCTGGAACCAGGTCTGGCGCAGCCGCCAGCCGACGACGGCGCGCCGTTCGACCACTGCCTGCGCGCGGCGCAGCGAACCGGAACGCACCGCCAGGCGGACCCCGTCGTAGCCGTGACCGAGCGAGTGGTAGCGGTCGATGCCCAACGGGATGCCGACGGCCGCCATGATCAGGGCGAGCACCATGAGGACCCACCACAGCGGCGACGCCGTCGCCCAGATCAGCGCGGCGGCGACGGCGGCCACGACCAGCCACGGAGCGATGGCCCTGAACAGGCGCCGGTTTCTGGCGACGGGCGGGTGCCGGCGCAGCGGGGCGTGGTAGGGGCCGATGGCGTCGCCGGCGACGTTGAAGACCACGGGGCGGGGCACGACCGGCAGGAGTTGCCCGCGGGTCTGCGAGTCGCCGAGGCCGGTCACGATGGCCCAGGCGCGGGCGACCCCGGCCCAGCGTTCGGCGAGGCCTTCGGCGATCTCGTAGCCGCGCACCCGTCTGGACTCCAGCGACACGCTGCGCCTGTTGATGAGGCCCCGCTCGGCGACGAGGTAGCCGTCGCGCCTGGTGAGCCTGAAGTTCCAGTTGAACACGGCGTACATCACGCCGCCCACGAACGGCATCGCCACCACGAGCAGCACCGCGGCCGCCACCAGCAGGGACGGGTGCTCCCAGAGCCACTCGCCGGCGGTCCAGGCGGCGTTGCGGCCGAAGCCCAGCTCGTCGCCCCATTGGAACGCCAGTCCGACGGCGCCGCCCGCGAGCGCGAACGGGGTGAACAGGTAGGCGCCCGACAGCGGGCCGTACAGGAGCCATCTGCGCGGCACGGCGACGATGACGTGCTCGACGGGCTCCTGCTCCGGCGCCGCCTCCCTCGTGACGTCCTGGGGCTCGGCGCCGGCGCCGGCGCGGCGCAGCAGGATGGGCTTGAGCCGCTCGGCCTCGCGCAGGGTGACGCCGTCGAGCGTGGCCTCGCCGTCGCCGCCGCTCGCGCCTGTGTCGATCTTGAGTACGGCCAGGCCGAGCAGCCGGTGCATGGGCGGGGTGGACACGTCCACGCCGCGCACCCGTTCGAGCGGGATGGTGCGGACGGAACGGCTGATCAGTGAGCGTTTGATCTCGAGCCTGTCGCCGGCGAAGTCGTAGCGGAAGGTGAGCCATCTGACCACCGCGAACACCACGGTGCCGACCAGGCCCAACGCCGCCCACAGGTAGGACCTGCCCGAGAAGCCGCCGACCACGAGCACGCCGACGAGCGGCAGGAGCAGCGAGGGCAGCATCCGGACCGGGTCGATGAGCAACACCTTGGGACTCAGCCGCCGCGATGTCCGGGGTGGCCGGAACGTACCGGGGTCCGGGGGCTGAGGAAACTCCGGCGCGGGCGGGCCGCCGTAAGGCGGTGCGGGCTCGCCGGCGGACGGCGGCCGGGCGGGACCGCCGGAAGGCCGCGCCGGCGCGTCGTGGTGCTGAGGGGCCGGGCCCTCAGGCTGAGGGGCCTGGCCTTCGGGCTGAGGGGGTTGGGCCGAGCCGGTCACGTCGCGTCGTCCCTGAGCTGCTCGGCGCGGTGGGCAAGGTCCTCGGCCAGCCTGGCGGCCACGAGGTAGTCGAGCCCCTTGATCGTGGAGGACCCGGCGTGGGACGCGGTGCGAATCTCGAGCGTCGCCAGCCCGAGCATCCGCTCCATCCAGCCCTGCTCCTTGTCCACCGTCTGGATGCGGCTGACCGGCACGAACACCCACTCCCTGGTCAGGAACCCCTGCCTGGCGTAGACGACGTCGCCGGACAGCTCCCACCGGTGCACCGCGTAACGCACGAACGGCTCCGCCACCAGGAACGGCGTCGTCAGCACGCCCACGGCGACGGGCAGCACCCATGGCCGGTCGGCGAACCACGAAGGCACCCACGACCATCCGCTGCCGCCGACCCAGCCGCCGACCAGGATCGATCCGCCGATGAGGAGCACGAAGCCGATCAGCGCTTCGAGCAGCCAGAGCCCGCGGGCCTTGGGCGAGACGCGGTTCGCCGGGTCGCGTAGGGGGCCAGTTGACATCACAGCACCAGCTTATGGCTCGCGGCATATCAGTGATCTGTCAGCAGCCCGGTGATCGCGTCGGGAAAGTGTCAGTGGCGTAGGCCACAGTGGGGTCATACGACGGAGGGAATGAGCATGCGGTATGCGATAGAGGCCGAAGGCCTGGTGAAACACTACGGCGAGACCAAGGCGCTGGACGGCGTCGATCTCGTCGTGCCGCCCGGCAGGTTGCTGGGCGTGCTCGGCCCCAACGGCGCGGGCAAGACCACCGCGGTGCGGATCCTGGCGACGCTGCTGGTGCCGGACTCCGGCCGCGCGTCCGTGCTGGGGTTCGACGTGCGGCGCCAGGCGCATCAGGTCAGATCGCTGATCGGGCTCACCGGACAGTACGCCGCGGTGGACGAGATGCTGACCGGTGTCGAGAACCTGGTGATGATCGGCCGTTTGCTGGGCTTGTCCCGTAGCGAGTCGCGTGCGCAGGCGACGTCCTTGCTGGAGAGGTTCGATCTGGCCGACGCCGGGGGACGCGCCACCAAGACGTTCTCCGGGGGCATGCGCAGGCGGCTCGACCTGGCGGCCAGCCTCGTGGGGAGGCCGCAGGTGCTGTTCCTCGACGAGCCCACCACCGGGCTCGACCCGCGCAGCCGCACCGAGTTGTGGGGTGTCGTGCGGGGGCTGATGGCCGACGGCGTGACCGTGCTGCTCACCACGCAATACCTCGAGGAGGCCGACCAGCTCGCCGACGACATCGTGGTCTTCGACCACGGCAGGGTGATCGCCGCGGGCACCTCCGACGAGCTCAAGGCCACGACGGGCGCGCAGGTGCTGGAGGTGCGGCCGATGCAGGAGCACCACCTGGAGCTGGTGGCCAAGGTCGTCACCGAGGTCGTGGACGAACTGCCCGAGGTGTCGGGCGGCCGCGTCACGGCCGCCGTGCACGACCCCGCCGTGGTGCCCGCGATCGTGCGCCGCCTCGACGAGCTGGGCATCGTCGCCTCGGAGCTGGCGCTGCGCAAGTCCAGCCTGGACGAGGTTTTCCTGGCCTTGACCGGCCACCGCGCCGAGGAGCCGGCGGACGCCGAAGAGGAGATCTACGCATGACCGCGATCACCGCCCTGCCCGCCCTGCCCAGCCGGGTCAGCCCGGGCGCCACCGTCAGGCAGACGCTGACGCTGGCATGGCGCAGCCTGGTGCAGATCAAGCACAACCCCTGGGAGCTGCTCGACCTCAGCATCCAGCCGATCATGTTCCTGCTGCTGTTCACCTACGTGTTCGGCGGCGCGATCTCCGGCTCGACCGGCGACTACCTGCAGTTCGCGCTGCCCGGCCTGCTCGTGCAGAACGCGCTGTTCTACACCCTGTCCACGGCGATCGGGCTCAACACCGACATCACCAAGGGCGTCTTCGACCGGCTGCGAAGCCTGCCGATCGCGCGGACGGCGCCGCTGGCGGGGCGGATCATCGCCGACACGTTCAAGCAGGTGTGGGCGTTCGCGCTGCTCGTCGGGTTCGGCATGGTTTTGGGGTTCAGGATCTCGACCGGCGTGGCCGGCCTGCTGGGGGCGCTGGCCCTGCTGGTGGTCGTGGCGCTGGCCATGTCGTGGATGTCGGTCCTGATCGGGCTCAAGGCGTCCAGCCCGGAGAAGGTGCAGATGATCGCCTTCTCGGTGATGATGCCGCTGACGTTCACCAGCAGCGCGCTGGTGGCGCCCGACACCTTCCCCGGCTGGCTGCGGGCCTGGTCCGACGTCAACCCGGTGACCCACCTGTCCGACGCGATCCGCGGGCTGATGATCGGCGGCGACGTGGCGGGCTCCGCCATGATCTCGCTGCTGTGGTCGGCGGGCTTCGTGGTGGTGTTCGCGCCGCTGGCGATCAGGGTCTTCCGCAGCCGCGTCTGACCGGGGTCAGACCCGCAGTGCCAGCGCGACGACGTCGTCAGGGTCCATCGCCCGGCCGCGTTCGAGGTGACGGAGAAACTCCCGATCCCCGAGCGCGGCTTTCGCGTCCGCGGTGAGCCGCACATGGTCGAGGTCCACCACCGCCGTGATGCCCTTGACCGCCTCCGCGCCGCCGAGCAGCACCGCGGCGTCCGCCGCCCGTCTCTCGGCCAGGGCCACCCCCGAGCAGGCGATGACGGCGATTCCGATGAGCTGCGCGTCGCGCACCTCCGCCGCCTGCTTCAACGCCAGGGTGAGCATCCGCCGCGCCATGGCGAGGTCACCCTCCTGTACGGCCATCAGCCCGAGGGAGGAGTTGACCGCCGAGATCATCTGCACCGGTACCACGGTGGCCGCGTCCAGCATGGACATCGCGCGGGCGTAGTGCTCTCGGGCCCTGGCGAGGTCGCCGTCCTGCCTGGCGAACTCGCCCCAGGCCGCCGACACCCCCGCCTCGCCGAGCTGGTCGCCGGCGTCGGCCGCCACCTGGGCGACGTCCCTCAGGAGCTGCTCGGCCTCGGCCCGGTAGCCCTGGAGGTTCAGCCCGAGCGCCAGCCTGGCCCGCATGTACGCGGTGTCCTCCAGCGCCCCGAGCTCGTTGACCAGCTCCAGCGCGTCCCGCATGACGTCGGTGCCGAGCCCGGGGTCGCCGCGCAGGAAGTGCACGTCGGACAGGGCCGCGAGCGCGGTCGCGGCGCCCCAGCGGTCCCCGATCGTGCGGTAGCCGTCGAGCGCGGCCAGTGTCTCCCGCTCGCCCTCCTCGATGTGGCCGGCGGAGTAGTGGCTCAGCCCACGCAGCAGCATCCCGGTGGCGACCACCCACGGGTCGGGGTGCCCGGCCATCTCCGCCACCAGCGCCTCGTCCCGCGGCCCGCCGCTACCGACCAGCACGAACATGGGCCCGGCCATCGCCACCAGCGCGTGCGGCGCGACCTCGGGCGAAAGCAGCCCCCGCATCTCCTCCAGCGTGCTCATCGCCTCCTCCCACGACAGCAGCAGGCCGACCCCGTTGAGCACGTACACGGCCAGGCCCACGGCGCGCATCTGCGCCGGAGTGCCGGACGCGGCGTCGAGCGCCTCCCGTGATCTGGTCGCGGCTTCGAGCCGGTGGCCGCGCAGCCACCAGTACCAGCCGAGCGCGCCGACCAGCCGGAGCGCCTGCTCACCGGCGCCGCTGTCGACGGCCCAGCGCAGCGCCGTGGACAGGTTCTCGTGCTCGGCGCTCAGCTCGGCCAGCCGGTCGAGCTGCTCTCCCCTCCGCAGTCCCGGCTCGGCGGCCTCGGCCAGCTCGGTGAAGTGCACCGCGTGCGCCCGCCGTACGGTGTCCAGCTCGCCGGATTCGGCGAGCCGCTCCGCCGCGTAGGCGCGGATCGTCTCGAGCATCCGGTATCGCCCCGCGTCGAAGACCACGAGCGACTTGTCCACCAGCCTGGCCAGCGAGTCGAGCACATCGCCGTGCGCGCGCTCGGCGGCGTGGGGTGGCGGGGGCTCGTGTCCCCGCTCGGACGCGGAGCCGTGAGGTGGCGCCGGCGTGATGTCCTGGAGCTGCTCGACGACAGCGTGGAATCGCTCGATCGTGGCGAGCGTGGCGCCGCCGGCGAACACCGACAGCCGCCGCCCGAGCGTCCGCTCATGCTCGTCCAGCAGGTTCCAGCTCCATCCGACCACGGCCCGCAGTGTCTGGTGGCGCGGCTGGGCGGTGCGGCTGCCGGTGCTGAGCAGCCGGAACCTGTCCTGCTGTGCCGCTCCCAGGCGGGCGGCGATCTCCTCGGCGGTCATCGACCGCAACCGGGCGGCGGCCAGCTCGATGGCGAGCGGCATCCCGTCCAGCGCCCGGCAGATGGCCACGACCGGCCCGGCGTCCTGCCTCACCTGATAGCCGGGCCGCACCGCGGCGGCCCTGTCGGCGAAGAGCCGCACGGCGGGATAGGAGGCGGCGTCGCCTGCCCCGGCTCCCGCCGGCGGCAGGCCCAGCGGCGGCAGCGTCCAGGTGACCTCGCCGGTGATGCCGAGCGGCTCCCGGCTGGTCGCCAGGATCCGCACGCCGGGACACTCGGCGAGCATCCGGTCGGCGATCCGCGCCGCGTGCTCCACCACGTGCTCGCAGTTGTCGAGCACGATCAGCAGCCGCTTGCCGTGCAGTGCCCTGAGCAGGCGGTCGAGCGGGTCCTTCGGCAGCGACGCCAGCGGGAGGGGCAGCCCGTCGCGCAGGTCGAGCGCGCTGATCACGCTCTGTACCAGCCCGGCCTCGTCGCGTACGGGGGCCAGCTCGGCCAGCCAGACCCCGTCGGGCACGGCTCCGGCGCCAGAGGCCGCCATCGTCTGCGCGACCTCCGTGGCCAGTCTCGTCTTGCCCGCGCCGCCGGGCCCGATCAGCGTCACCAGCCGATGCGCGGCCAGCAGGTCGCCGGTGTGGGCGAGGTCGTCCTCCCGCCCGACGAAGCTCGTCAGGCCGGCCCGCAGGTTGCCCCGCCGCACCCCGGCCTGCGGCTCCGCCCGCTGCCCGCGATCCCACGGAGGCATCGGCTCCTGGGCGCCCCCTGTCGGGGGCGGCTGGTCACGCAGCATGCTCATGTGCAGCTCCGCCAGGGCGGGCGACGGATCGGCGCCGAGCTCGTCGCGGAAGGTGCGGCGCGCCGCCTCGTACGCCGCCAGCGCCTCAACCCGCCGGCCGGCACCGTACAGGGCTCTCATGCGCTGGCCGTGCAGGCGCTCGCGCAGCGGGTGGGCGGCCAGCAGGCCGGACAGCTCGTCGAGGAGGCCGGCGTGCCGGCCGAGTCGCAGCTCGGCCTCGATGCGGTCTTCGGCGACGGTCAGCCGCCGGCTCTCCAGCCGGGCGACGTCGGCGGCGATCACCTCTCGCGGCAGGTCGGCCAGCACGGGACCGCGCCACAGCGCCAGCGCCTCCCGCAGGGTGTCGGCCGCCGTGCGCGCGTCACCGCCTGCCAGAGCTTCCTGCCCCTGGCGGGCGAGCACGCCGAATCTGCGCACGTCGACCTGGTCAGGCCCGGCCATCAACCGGTAACCGGCCGGATCGGCCACCAAGATCTGGCGCACCTGATTTTTTCCCAGCGCGGCGCGCAGCCGCGAGACCAGCGCCTGAAGGGCGTTGCCGACGCCCGACGGCACCCGGTCGTCCCAAATCCCGGCGACCAGCCGTTCGACGGGAACGGTCCGGCTGGCGTCGAGAACGAGCAGGCCAAGCAGGGTCCGCAGGCGCTGCCCGGCGATCTCCACGACCTCGCCGTCTCGGCGGACCTCGAGCGGGCCGAGGATGGCGAAGGTCATGCTTGGGTCCGAGCTCACCCGCTCCATGCCTCGATTCTGGCGGATTTCGCGTCCTTTACCTGCCACCGACCCTCTCGAAACGGTCGGCGCATCGCCGAGAGCCGCGTAGCATCATCCGGCATGGGGCTGTGTAACAGGGCAAGGCGTGTGCGACGCACTGCTGTCATTGTGACAGCGGTGGCGGGAGTGCTCGCCTCGACCGGTTGCGGCGCCATCTTCGGAAGATCCGAAGCCAGCGAGATCGCGGGCATCAACATCTCGAGCCCGGACCTGCGCGAGGGCAAGCCGCTGCCCCGCCAGCACTCCTGCAAGGGCAGCCAGGGCAGCCCGGCGCTGCGCTGGTCAAGCCAGCCCCTGTCGAAGGCGAAGTCCGTCGCGATCGTCGTCGACTCCCATACTCCTGCTACATCGGCCGTGCACTGGGTGCTCTACAACATCCCGCCCACCACGACCGAGCTGGGACCCGGTGCCGCCGAGAGCCTGCCAGAAGGCTCCAGTCAGGCAAGGGTGACCAGTGGAAAGGTGGGCTACGAGCCCCCTTGCAATGACGAGGGCACATACCGGTTCAGCGTTTACACGCTGAGCGGGCGGGTCAAGGTCTCGGAGGGCGCCCCCCTTTCCGAGGTCCTGAAGAAGATCGCAGATCAGACCATCGCCCGCGGACGGCTCACCGTCGTCGACATTGAGTGAGATCCCGGACACTGCCCGTGTTAGTGGTTACCAATTCTTCACTTAGGGTGTGACAACGCTCGTAGTGGTCCGACAGAATCAGATCCAATTGTTAGGTGCTGGTGATCAAAGGGGGCAGGTCGCGTCGATGGCCGCGCGATCTCACCGGCGCCACAGGGAGGCCATGGCTTTGAGGGTGGTGCAATGATCGCGGTCGTCGTGAGCTTGGTCGCTGTCGTGCTCCTCGTGCTCGTCGTCGTGGCACTGGGCATGCGTTCCATGAATCGCCGGGAGAGTTCACTTCCTCCCGAACGGCTGAAGGAGATGGCTGAGAAGGAGGGGATGACCCACGCGCGCTCGACGGACGAGTTCGCCGCGTCCGAGCCCCGCATGAGCAAATTCAGTCCGGATTTCAGCCCGATTGACGAACCCAAGGCGAAAACGGTCCGCACCGGTCAGCGTGGCAAGCGTGGCGTGGACGAGTGGGGCAACCCGAGCTCCGATGACGAGGACGAGGAGTTCTGGGCCAACATCCGCAGTGACGCCGAGGAGGGCGGTTTCGGCGCCGGCGGCACGGTCGCGGCCCGTAAGGGCGCCTCTCGTCCCGTCGACCGCGAGCGGCCCGGTGGCGGCGAGCGTGAGCGGCCCCCGGCCAGGCCCGAGCGGCCCGCCCAGCGCAGGGGCAGGCGCGAGCCCGTCTCCGCCGACCCGAACGCGGCGACCGTCCAGGCACCGCTGCCCCAGCGCCCGGCCAAGGCCCCCGCTCCGACTCCCGCTCCCGCCGCCGGCCTGGCGGACCTGGTCGAGCCGCCGCAGCGGCCCGCCCCGTCCAGCGCGGACATGGCCGACCAGCGCACGGTGACGTTCGCCGCCCCGACGGCCGACGTGATGACCATCCTGGGCGCGGGCGCCCAGGCGGTGCCGTCGACCCGCCCCGACTCCCTGCAGGGCAGCGGCTCCTTCCCCGCCTCGCCGAGCCCGTCGCTCTCCAGCAACGGCTCGTCCTATCCGGCCGTCTCCGGCGACGGGTCCCGCTACCAGTCGGTCTCCACCAACAGCAGCGGCTCGTTCCCCGCCGTGAGCCCCACGTCCAGCGGCTCCTTCCCAGCCGTGCCCGCCTCGCCCATCCACGGGGCGCCGACCAGCGACCCGTTCCCGGCCTACAACGGCACGGCGAGCCCGCTCGACGCCACCTGGGCCGGCTCCCCGGCCACCACGTCCGGCTCCTGGGCCGCCTCCCCCGACATCCTCGACGACCCCGCCCCCGCCGCGTCCACCCCGAGCGGCTCCTGGCCGGCGTTCGAGCCGCAGCAGAGCGTGCCGCAGCCCTCCTACCCCGCCTCCTACGAGGTGCGCGCCGGCTGGGCCGTGGCCGACGACTCCGACGCCCTGACCGGGCCCTCCCCTGTCACCAGCACGCCGACGGCGCCGGGCAGGGCGGTCTCCGCCTACGACGACGTCCTGTCCGCCCCGGCACCCGTCCAGCCCGCCCCGTCGTACGCGTACGAGACCGGCGACTACGCGAGCAGCCCGGCGGCCGCCTGGCCGGAGCCTCCCGCGGCGAACGGGAGCTGGCCAGGCTACGGCGAGAGGTACGGCGCGCCCGAGGTGGGCGCCGCCAGGCCGGGTGACCAGAGCGGCGGTCACCGCCGGACGACTCCGGAGCAGGAGTTCCCCGACTACTACCGTTGATCGCCGCCGCGTCGATCGACACGGCTGCCAAGACATGAATATGTAAAACCCGTTGTGCACGCCTTAACGGAGAGCCTGGCGGCACTAGGGTTTGTCCATGATCCGCGTCACTGACAGTAGCGTGTGGAGCACGCTCAGGTACGACGTGCCTGCCTCGCTCGTGGTTTTCCTCGTCGCGGTGCCCCTGTCGCTGGGCATCGCGATGGCCTCGGGCGCCCCCCTCGCCGCAGGGCTGGTCGCCGCCGTGGTCGGCGGGATCGTGGCGGGCGCTCTCGGCGGCTCGGCCGTCCAGGTGAGCGGGCCCGCGGCCGGGCTCTCCCTGGTCGTCGCGGACCTCGTGCAGACCTACGGCTGGCGGGCCACCTGCATGATCACCCTGCTCGCGGGCGCGGTGCAGCTTCTGCTCGGCGTGTTCAGGGCGGCCAGGGCCGCGCTGGCCGTCTCCCCCGCGGTCGTCCACGGCATGCTGGCGGGCGTCGGCGTGGTCATCGCGCTGTCCCAGCTGCACGTCGTGCTGGGCGGCAGCTCCCAGCGCTCCGCTCTGGCGAACCTCATCGAGCTGCCCGGCCAGCTCGCGGAGCTGCACGGTCACAAGATCGCGGTGGGCCTGCTCACCATCGCGGTGCTGGCCGTCTGGCTGCGGCTGCCGAGATCGATCAAGGTGGTGCCGGCGCCGCTGGCGGCGCTGCTCATCGCCTCGCTCAGCGCGTGGGGCTTCGGCTGGGACGTCACCCGCATCGACCTGTCCAACACCTTCACCGAGTGGGCCTTCCCCGTGCTGCCGCAGGGCGACTGGCACATGATCCTGGCCTCGGTGCTGCTGGTGGCGCTGCTGGCCGGCGTCGAGTCGCTGCTGTGCTCGGTGGCGATCGACACCATGCACAGCCGCCCCCGCAGCGACCTGGACCAGGAGCTCGCCGGCCAGGGCGTGGCCAACATGGTGACGGGAGCGCTCGGCGGCCTGCCCCTGGCGGGAGTGATCGTACGCAGCACCGCGAACGTGCAGGCGGGGGCGCGTAGCCGGGCCTCGACGATCCTGCACGGCGTGTGGGTGCTGGTGTTCGCGCTCGGCTTCGGCTGGACGATCCGGCTGATCCCGGTGGAGGCGCTGGCCGCGCTGCTGGTGTTCATCGGCGTGCAGATGGTCAACCTCGGCCATGTCAGGAAGGTGCACGGCCACGGCGAGGTGCCCGTCTACATCGTGACGATGGCGGGCGTGGTCCTGCTCGGGCTGGCCGAGGGCGTGCTGTTCGGCCTGGCTCTGGCCGCACTGCTCGCGCTGCGCCGGCTGACCTGGGTCACCGTCAAGACGCGGCAGGAGCCCGACGGCCGCTACCACGCGACGATCTCCGGCTCGCTCACCTTCCTCGGCGTGCCGCGGCTCACCCAGGAACTGCGGGCCATTCCGGCAGGGGCGCCCGTCGACCTCGACCTGGACATCGACTTCATGGACAACGCCGCCTTCGAGGCGATCCACTCCTGGCGGCAGGACCACGAGCGGCTCGGCGGCACCGTCGACATCGACGAGCTGCACGACGAGTGGTACGCGATGGCGGCCAGCGGCGTCCGCATGTATCCCGCCAAGAACCCGACCAGGCCGCCGGAGCGGTGGTGGCTGCCGTGGGCGCACCGCCGGAACCGTAAGGCCCACCGGGTCCTGCCCCTGCACGGCACCTCCGGGCAGGCCGACTGCCAGATCACCGCGGGCGCGCGGGAGTTCCACCGGCGTACGGCCCCGCTGGTGCGGCCCATCTTCACCGAGCTGGCCCGCAAGCAGCAGCCCACGCACCTGTTCATCACGTGCGCGGACTCCCGGATCGTGCCCAGTTTGATCACCGCGAGCGGTCCGGGAGACCTGTTCACCGTCCGCAACATCGGCAACCTGGTGCCGCGCAAGGACTCCGACACGCAGGACGACTCGGTCGGGGCCGCGATCGAGTACGCCACGCAGGTGCTGGGCGTGCACACCATCACGGTGTGCGGGCATTCGGGCTGCGGGGCGATGGCCGGGCTGCTCAGCGGCGGGGTGAAGGCGGGCAGTCTGCCGGCGATGCGGCGCTGGCTGCGTCACGGCAACCACAGCCTGGCGAGGTTCATCGAGACGGAGGGCGACCGGCTGGACAGCGGGGCCCTGGACACGCTCTGCCGGGTCAACGTGCAGCAGCAACTGGAGAACCTGCGCACCTACCGGAAGGTCGACGAGCAGATCAGGGCCGGGCGGCTGAAGCTGGTGGGGCTCTACTTCGACATCGGCTCGGCCAGGGTGCACATGCTGCCGCCGGTGCCGTCAACGCTCTGCGTGAAGACGTGACCCGGGCCGCGCCCGCGCGCAGAATGAACGCATGAAGGTGCTGGTGGTCGGTGGGTCTGCGTTCCTGGGTCGCGCTGTCGTGGAGGAGGCGATGAGCCGGGGGCACGAGGTCACGACGTTCAACCGGGGCCGCAGCGGCGCCGACGTGCCGGGCGTGGAGGCGGTCAGGGGCGACCGGGAGGTCACCGCCGACCTCCGGCGGCCTGGTCGAGCAGGGGGCGGGGGTCTTCACCGAGCTCCCGCTCTGGGGCGGCCCGCCGTCACAGGAGATGGTCAACTTCTGGGGCGTGCCGACGGCCAAGGCCGAAGCGGCGGGCCTGCGTTCCCGCCCGGTCGCGGAGACCGTGCACGACACGTGGGAGTGGCTGCGGCGGATCCCCGAGGACCAGCGCTCCTACGGCGCCACCAGAGCACGGCATGGCGCCGGAGAAGGAGGCGGCCATTCTCGCCGCCTGGGCCGCCCGCTCTGCGTAATCCTCCGCAGACCGGCCGCGGGCGCGCGGCTAACGTCGTCGGCATCCGCGAGGTTGCCCCCAGTGCCCATGGCTCACCTCGCGGAGGGTCCTGACTCCCAGGGGCCGGAGGGGCGGAGGCGCCGATGCCTCCGCCCCTCATCCAGCGCTGGTGTGCGCGTACGTCTCCTGCGGGCGGCCCACCGGGTAGTAGGCGGCCCACGCCTGGTCGCCCATGCGCAGCACCTTCACCCCGATCCAGCCCAGCCCGGCGACGGGCACGGTCCAGAAGAGCGCGGTCGCGGGCCCGTACGAGACGGCGAACGACCCCAGGTAGCCGGCGGCGACCAGCGCGGGCACCCACCAGCCGACGAACCCCGCCCGCCACACGGCCGCGACCAGCACCGGCAGGCCGAGGAACCCCAGGAAGGCCCAGGGCATCTGGAAGCCGTAGACGACGCCCGGCAGGTTCATCATCTCGTCGAGGATCTGCTGTGCCCGCTCCGGCGGGTAGTGCCGTCCCAGCCACCACTCCACGGGGTCGGTCATCAGCAGGCCGGACAGGGCGACGTAACCGATCACGGTCAGCGAGCCGGACACATGCCCGAGCCTGGTCGCCTTGTGCCTGGTCAGATGGATGAGCCCGAACGCGGCCACCGCCATGAGCATCCAGCTCCAGTGGTAGAGCACGGACTGCGTCTGGGCGAGGACGGGATCGTCGCCGAAGCTGACCGCCTCGCGCTCGTCGCCCCACGTGCCGGGGTCGACGATGACGGCCAGGGCTTGGAGAAGGGGGGCCACGATGAGCAGAATGCCCGCGGCGACGCGGCGGAAGGTCACCTGATCTCTCAACATTCCGCAGACAGTAGGCGCGAGTCGCCGTGGCGGTCGTCCGCCTGCGGAATGACCGCCTGTCGCCCTCGTGGCGGATGGACGGCTATCGATCTGCTCCGTGCGGGTGAGCACCCCGCGTCCCAGTGGCGAGAACGCGACGAAGCCGATGCC
Organism: Nonomuraea sp. LPB2021202275-12-8; assembly: GCF_037044575.1. Classification (NCBI taxonomy): domain Bacteria; kingdom Bacillati; phylum Actinomycetota; class Actinomycetes; order Streptosporangiales; family Streptosporangiaceae; genus Nonomuraea; species Nonomuraea sp. LPB2021202275-12-8. The sequence continues at coordinate 493,090 of NZ_JBAHWD010000003.1, forward strand.
GAGCTCGTCCATGACGGCCTTTCGCCGTTGTCCAGCACGTCTCGGGAGAAGAGCGAGAACTCCGACTGCACGTCTGCCAGCGGTGTACGGCATGCGCCCGGCGGATGGTGGCCGCGGACGCCTCCGACAGTCCGATGTGCCGGACTTTGCCCGCCTTGACGAGCTCCGCCATCGCACTGATGGACTCTCGCGAGGCTGGAGAGCGAGACGATTCCTGCCGTCTGGCCGGGCTTCGCCGCACGGCTGAGCCCTTGACGATCCGGCCGGACGAGTGCCGATGGACTACGGTGCGGCCATGGTGAGCCAGACCCCCCAGATGATTGCGAACAGTCATGTCGTTTACGCCGCGGCGGTGTTGGCTGGCACCGCAGATCTGCGCGGATATCCCCATCGTCACCTGGCGGTCCTCTCCCAAATCCACGCCGGATCCGCGATCACCCTCACGGAGGTGCTCATAGCGGTCGAGATCCTGCAGCAGTGGGGGTGGGAGTTGGTCAACGTGGCCAGCCTTCCCAACGGAAAGGTGACGAGCCAGATATGTGCGGTCATGCGGCGCCGCGACTGAGACGCATGACGGGGAGACGGCCTACCTCTCACGGCGTCGAGGTCGCGAGACGAGAACGGCGATCAGGGTGAACAAGGTCAGACGCAGCTGCGGCCCGGCGCCGCGACGATCCCGAGGCGATGGACCGCCGGGGACGCCTGTTTCCAGAGGATGAAGACCTCGGTCGGGGAGTCAGCGAGATCGGCGTCCTTGCGGAACAGGGACACGCGCTGAGCGCCCCGCGCCCGGTCGGGGACGTGAAGAGAGACGAGCCGGCCTGTAGGCCGGGTTCTATTTCCACCTGCCTCTGACCTGTATGTAAAGGAGAGATCAAGGCGGGAGCTGCAACAACGATGACGTTGTTTGACACTGGTTATCGCGCTCTGTCGATGCAGTGTGCCCTGGATGTGCCCTGTTAGGTCAGTGAGGTTGCATCGTCGAGCTGCATCACATGGCAACAAAAGGTGCAGAATGGGGCATTTTTCGCAAATGAGTGTCTTGTTCGGAGCCCGGGCGGCGACAAGCTTGAAACCCATAAGAAACTTGCAACATCTCAACTCTCTGGAACGATTTACCGAGAGGGGACTCCGCCCCTCGACCGTGGACGTCAAAGATGGCAGTCATGGAACCGAGCGAGGGACAACATGCAGGTCAACAATCTGGGACCAATAACCAACCAGACCAATATCGACCATAGTGTCGCTCTATCGCGAGACGATCTGCAAGCCGGCGTGGCACAGCTTAGGAGTCTCATCAAAGCCGGAGCCATCCCAGAGAGTGTGGGGTCTGAGGTGGTCGCCGAAGTTGAGGCGAGCTTGAACGAGGCAAATGGCCAGCCTACCGGTCGGCTGAAAGGCGCACTTCAGAGGCTGCGGGACCTGCTCGCGGTCGGCGGAGCGTCCGCTGACGACGTCGCCAAGGTTGCCAGTGCGATAACCGCCATATCGGCGATCGTCGGGGGGTGAGATGACGGATCTCGCCGATGACAAGGTTTCGGTCGGGCCTGACCAGAGCGAGATGCACGTTAACAATCATGCCCCGGTCGGTAACCAGCAGAACATCGAGAACTACTACGGCGAAGATCGGCCGCCTGAGGATCATCTCAGTGCGGCCCGCCGGGCGATGGAGGAAAGGCGATGGACACAGGCCTATGAGCATTACGCGGATTACCTGAAGTCTGAACCTGCCTCGACAGCCGAGAAGATGGCCGAAGTGCGGGTAGAGCACGCCCTGGCCAGACTGCAGGGGAGACGACCTCGTGCTCTTCCAGATCGCATCCAGAACGAAGTCCACACGCTCTTGTCTCGGGCTTGCGAACTCGATCCTGACTCAGCAGCGGCCACTGTTCTCATGGCCATCTTCAACGAGGACCTCGATCACGCATTTTTGCGCGAGGCGGATTCTTCTGATGAGGTACAGCGTGCGAGCGAGAACCTAAATTTTGAGTGGGCACGGCGGATCGTGACTGCGATCTCAGTTCGCGAATCGCTGACCTGGAAGACTCTTGATCAACGGGTCACCCCAGGTGGCACCATGCCGACTACGATGCTGACCTTGATCAGCGAAGAGGAGCGGGGAGAGCGTGAACATCGAATGCGTACACTGTTCACCCCGGTCCCGGCAACGCCGGTGCGGGAACCACGCCTCAACCCAGTCTTCGGCCTTCTTCCTCTTGCTGGCGGCGGTGTCATCGTTTGGGTTGCCATCGCTCTTCTGGCAGGATACGGAGCTCCTTGGTGGTCGCTAATATCACCTGCTCCATATATCGGCGTGATGGGTGCCGGTGCGGTTTCCCTTGGTGGCTGGCTGACATTCAGGGCGCTATTCGTCAACTGGCGGCAGAGCCGACTTTTCCATCGCGCCATGCGAGACTATCAAGAACAGAAACGCATCTATGAGGAGAATCTTCCCGCCAATGCCCAGATAACCCGCTGGTTCCAGCACGATGTAGCGGCCATTGTAGATCGGGCCCTGACCCGTTTGGGTATCGTGATGGAGGAACTACACAACACAGGGCGCATCACTGATCCACTCGTTATCGTGGGTCCTGCCAATCCACCGAAGACCAAATTGGTGCGGCACCATCGAGTTGGAGACGGTTATATCGCATCTCGCTATACGGTCTTCGTAGTTTGTATGGCGGATTACAAACTGGGGGCGTACCGGACGACCTTGGATTCCATCACGGGCGCGCGTGAGCCCGAGGAGCAGACGAGCGAATACCGTTATCAGGACATCGTCTCCGTGAATGTCAAGACCGTCCGTTTGGACCTTCCACCGGGCGCCCAGAAGACTGAGGACGCCGAGCCTACTTACGCTTTCGTGGATGCCGAAGAAAAACACACCGTGGCAGAACGATTCACCCTCATAGTCCCTGGTGATCGTTTCACGGTGACAACGAAGGTTAGCACCGAGGACGGCAAGGGATCGAGCATCGACTTCTCCAAGGCGGATCGTGCATTGGCTGCTATAAGGCGGCGGATCGCTGCCAGCACCAGACTGGCGTAACTAGTGAGCGGCGCTGGTATTGAGCCATCGACTCTTCGCTTGTAAACGAAGTTGAAAGCATCTCCCCTGAGTGGATAGCAACCTCTAGGTCGGTAGGACGTCCGTGGGCGTCCACAAGTACATATACAGATGGGCCATTGTTACTTCGCTTAACACTCCGGTTCGTCATGGCCCGGTCGAGGGACGTGGACCCTTCGTCCCGAACTCGCGGTGCAGGGATAGTTGAGAGTCGGTGTGGAGGCTGAGTGGTCTGCGAAGGTCGCGGCTGGGCGCTGGCGGTCGGCAGGGTTGCTGCATATGGCTGCTGCACCCTTGAGCGGAGGGAGCTATATTCGAACCCTCAACTTCCTGCTTGCAAACGAAACCCAAGCTATGCCTGGCCTGAGGGCCTGGGCGGGTAGCTTGGAGAGAACGTCCACATGCGTCCATAGGTGGGTGCGATGATGGGAACGCGTTGCCACTCAGGCCAGCCAAAGGGAGACAGAATGTGGAAAGAGCTTCTTCCATACTTGAGCCAATTAATGACCATTACAGTCGCCGTGGCAGCCATACTTTTCACGCGAATATCAAGTCGCGAAAGCGTAAATTCACAACTGCGACAGAAATGTGGGAGAAGAAAGCTGAAACGTATGTCGATATTATCCGCCAAACGACGCGCGCTGACCCTCACAACGGGAAGACGCCAAAAGGATACATGAGAGAAGCTACCCAAGATCCTGGTGGCGAGGTGAGCTTTCTC